>JAGWBY010000147.1:0-3033 GCA_021295675.1 Candidatus Latescibacterota bacterium
CTAGCAGCCATAGCGTCGTCCTATTCGTTTGAGGATTGAAGCGGGCGGTCGGCAATCGGCAGATGGAGCAGCGCAGCCGCCACCCCGAGGACTATCGCCAACCACCAGATGGGATCGTACGACCCCGTCGCGTCGTAGAGCAGGCCAGCCAGCCAGACGCCCAGGAAACTGCCGGCCTGATGACTGAAAAAGACAATCCCGTACAGCGTTGACAAGTAGCGCGCCCCGAATATCTGCGCCACCGTCCCGCTGGTCAACGGCACAGTGGCCAGCCACAAGAAGCCGATTAGGCCGCCGAAGAGCAAGGCGGAAAAGCTGGTCAGGGGGACGAAGAGAAACAGGCCGATGACCACGGCGCGGCTGAAGTAGAGCGCACTCAACAGATATTTCTTGCGGTAGCGGTCGCCCAGCCAGCCGAACAAAGACGAGCCGAAGATGTTGCACAGGCCAATCAGCGACAAAGCCGTGGCCCCGATCATGCGCGACAGGCCACCGTCGGTGAGGAACGAAGGCAGGTGCGTGGCGATAAAGGCGACGTGGAAACCGCAGACGAAGAACCCCGCGTTGAGCAGCCAATAGCCCGAATGGCCCCGCGCCCTGACCACCGCTTGTAGCAGCGTGCCCTCGTCGTGCGGCCGAGTCGTGTGCGCGCTGGGACGACGCGGAAAGCCAAAGGCCAACAGCACGACCCAGCCTATTAGGGCCGCGCTGACCACAAAGGACGCTTGCCAACCCGCGTGGACAATTACCCACTGCACCCCAGGCACTAAAGCGAAGGTCCCAAACGACCCAGCCGCGGTGACAATGCCAAACGCCGTGCTGCGGTTTGCCGGATGGACGACGCGGGCGACGGCCCCGAGCACGACCACATACGTCGTGCTGCCAAGCCCCAGCCCGATGATGAGTCCCAGCGTCAGATACAAGCCGAGCGGGCCGCTGCTAGCCGGCACCAACAGGCACCCAGCCGCGTAAAGCAGTGCGCCCCCCAGCACGACCCACCGCGCCCCGTAGCGGTCGGCGATTATCCCGAACAAGGGCAGGCCGAAGACCACGTTTTGCAGCGCTATGGCTAGGCTAAATACTTCGCGCCCCAAATCCAAGCTGTCGCTAATCGGCTGTAGAAAGAGGCCAAACGACTGACGGATCCCCATGCTGGCGAGGACCGTCAAGCCACTAAAGAGCACTATGATCGTCGTCTGGCGTTGCAGAGTGGCCATGGTAAGGTAGTATAGCCCTTGTCGCACCCGGAACAAGAGACTATGTTTCGACGGTCAATGACCGCACAAGCCCAACCCGTCGTCTTCGTCTCACTCACCGGCGACGAAGCCATCAAGCTCTACGACCTCGATCCCCAATCAGGCGCGCTGAAACTGCGCGCCACCAGTCCGGCGCACGGCCCGTCGGGCGCGCTCTTCTTGCATCCGTCGCGCCCCGTGCTTTATGATGGCCACGTCATGTCCACGACCCTCGCCAGCTTTCACCTCGACACCACATCGGGGGAATTGACTCTGATCAACAAAGTGGACACCGGCCTCGACACCCCCGCTCACCTCATTACCGACCCCGCCGGTCGCTTTCTCCTCACCGCTTATTACACCGGCGGCGGCGTCACAGTACACCGTTTAGACGACGACGGAGCCATCGGCGACCTCGTCCAGCGCATCGATACGGGTCCCAAGGCCCACGCCGTCCTGCTGACCGAGGGCGAGCGCTTTGTCTTCGTGCCTCACGTCTGCCCCAACAACAAGACCAGCCAGTTCCGCTTCGACGCCAACACCGGTCAACTCTCGCCCAACGATCCGTCCGTGCTGGCTCCCCCGGAGGGCGAGCTTGGCCCCCGGCATATATGCTTCCGCCCCCTCGGCGACGTCGCGTACATCGTCAACGAGCAGGGCAACACGGTCACCGCCCATCGCTTTGACCCCGAGCACGGCACCCTCTCCATTTTCCAAGACATTTCGACCCTGCCCGCGGACTACGCCGAAGGCGGGCACACCGCCCACGTCGAAGTCCATCCCAACGGCCAGTGGTGCTACGCATCCAATCGCGGCCACGACAGCATCGTCGGCTAGCCCGTTTGGGCACTACCCAATACCGGCCAGCCCGCGCTCGTTCAACATCGACCCGACCGGCACGTACCTGTACGGCGCAGGAGAAGCGGCCGACCGCATGACCTGTTACCAAATCGATGCAACCAGCGGCGCACTACAGCCCATCGCGGATTACGACGTGGGCAGTAAACCGTTTTGGGTAATGATAACGACCCTTTAGATGCCGTGAATGTCACCCCACATCGGTGCTCATCTGCGTTCATCGGCGGATCGTCTTAGGCCAGCCCAAGCGCTTCGTCGATGTCCTGCTGATAGGCCCGCACGGCTCCGCTCAGAATCTCCTCCATGGACAGCGAACGCCCGGCGTGCGCCGACTCATAGGCCCCCACAATCGCCGCCACGGCCTGCATCCCGCCGAAACCATCCACTTCGGGTTGGCCGCCGGTGAGTATGGCTTGGGCAAAGTCGTGGTACTCAATGGCCAAGTGCCGGGAGTCGATTTCGTAGAAAGATGTTGCGGAAGGATCGTATTCTACGCCGTCGGCACCGAAGAGGCGCTCGGTGATCTCGTCGAGGTGAAAATCCGGCAGGAGCGAGAGGATTTCGCGGCCTTTTAGCTCCTTGCCTTCCAAGCGCAGCACCACGGGCCGACCATTGCGGTCGCCGGGAGAATAGAGCGCGCCCCAGCGGCCGTGGACGCTGCGCTCCCTTCCCCGACCGCCGCGACCGGCCACCAGCACGAGCTGCGCCAGCGCACCAGACCGCATCCTATATAGCGCGACCACTGAATCCTCGCCCGTGGCCTCTACACTCTCGGGATAGGTCTTGGCCCGCTCGCGGTAGGATTCGAGGGGATGATCGTCGTAGCCGTCTGGCCGGCGCCGCACCGGCTCGACGATGAAGCCGCCGCCGAAGACGTGCGCGTAGTCCCCCATGTAGTATTGGATGATGTCGCCGTAGTGGACGCCCATGTCCAAGCCAA
>JAGWBY010000147.1:3077-10531 GCA_021295675.1 Candidatus Latescibacterota bacterium
CCTGGATCATCAAAAAGGGATCCCCGAGCAGGCCGGACTCGACGATGGCCCGCGCCAAGCGGTTGGGCGGGTCGCGGCGGTAGTTTTCGGCCGTGGCCAGCACGGCATTACCGGTGTGGGCTGCGTCGATCATGGCCTGGCAGGCGCGCATGGTAATGCCGAGGGGCTTTTCCACCAGCGCATGCTTGCCAGCCAAAAGGGCCGGCACAGCCACTTGGTGGTGCGTTGAACCGTCGGTAACCACATCGACGGCGAGGATATCATCGCGCTTGAGCATCGAGTCCATATCCGTAAAGATCAGCGGCTCGCGCCCGAACAGCCGCTGTACTTCGCGGGCGGCAAACTCGGCGTTCGCCCGGTTCACATCGCAGACGGCCATCAATTCGACATTGCCAATGCCGCTATCTTCTAACACCTTGTAGGCCAAGATGTGGCGATGGCCCATGCCGCCGCAGCCGACGACGCAAAGCGGTACTTTTTCCATAATAGGGTCTCCTGTTGTGTGTGCGGAAAGTCGTGCGCGGCTGTGGGCATTGTCAAGGGGAAGGCAAAACTCGGAAGGAACATTTTGCTAAAACGTTCTCCACCGATCATAAAGGGATGCACGCCCAAGGCGCTGATCGTCGGGCTGCTCGGTGCCCTTTGCATGGGCCTCGGCTCGACCTACAACGACATGATCATCAAAGGCTCTGGGCTAGCCGTGTGGAACCTGACCCCTGGGGCGACTTTCTTCTTTTTTGTCCTAGTCCTCCTCTTAAACCCGCTCTTGCGATTGCTGCATCCGCGCCTGCCCTTGCAGCGCGGCGAATTGGCCGTAGCCTTCTTCCTCGTCCTGCTAGCCAACACCTTGTCGGGCCGCGGCCTGCCCGCGCAACTTCTGCCGGTAATCACTGGGGCCTATTACTACGCCACGCCGGAAAACGGTTGGGCCGAGATCGTCCAGCCCTACATGCCCGATTGGCCGGTGCCCCAAAGCCGCGACGCCATTTGGGGCTTTTACGAAGGCGACCCAACCGGGGCCGTGCCATGGGCAATCTGGGCGGCCCCCCTGTTGTACTGGGCCGTGTTCGGCTTGGCCCTCTTTCTGGCCATGGTATGCCTGATGGTGATCGTGCGCCGACAATGGGTAGAACACGAGCGTTTGGCCTATCCCATGGTCCAGCTTCCCCTGGCCATGATCGCCGACGACGGACGCGGCCGGACCATCAAACCCCTGTTCCGCAGCGGATTGATGTGGATGGGATTTGCCGTCCCCTTTGTGCTAGCCTCGATCAACGCCTTGCACAACTACTTCGTGATCATTCCCACCGTCAGCACTTCGCTCGGCGGCTTGTCGATATTTCGCGGCGCGGTGTCGCTGGGCCTGAATCTAAATCTGTCGATGGTTGGCTTCTCCTATTTCATACCACAGAACATCGCCTTGGGCTTGGTCTTTTTTTACATCGTCAATGTGGTGCAGCGCGGGTTGTTGGGGATGCTGGCTTGGGGGGGCAAGGACGAGACCATGGGCGCGTATAGCCAGTACACCGACCCGATCATCATCCACCAAGCCATGGGCGGCATGATCGTCTTAGTCCTGGGGTCTTTGTGGGTGGGCCGACGCCACCTCGGGAACGTGCTGCGCAAGGCTTTGGGCCGCGCACCAGAGGTAGAAGATGCCGATGAAATTACCTCCTATGGCGTGGCCGTGTGGGGAGCCGTGGCCAGCTTCCTAGTGATGGGTGTCTGGCTGTGGCAATCCGGCATTCCGCTGCCCTTTGTTCCCCTGCTACTATTCGGCGCATTTGTCGGGTTTATGACCATTGCCCGCGTCGTCGCACAAGGTGGGGTCGCGTCCATGTTTCCGCCGACCAACGGACCGGACTTTGTCGTCGCCAATGTCGGAGGCACCGTGTTGGGCACTAAGGGCATGGCTGGCATGGCCCTGAGCTATGCCTGGAGCGTGGACACCTTGATCCTGATGATGAGCGCCTGCGCCAATGGCCTGAAGCTCGTCACCGAAATCAGCCTACCTCATCGCCGCCGCCTATTCGGGGCCACCGTTGCGGTGATCGTCCTGACGCTGACCTGCGTCGTCTCCTTAACCCTCTATCTAGGCTATCAGTACGGGGCCATTAATTTGTCGCGGTTTTACTTTGATAACGTCGCGCAATATCCCTATCGGTTCATGGAGAAGAGCATCCTCAATCCATTCGAGCCGCGGCCGAGTACGTGGGTGCACATCAGCGTTGGCGCGGCGATTATGGGTGGGCTAATGGCAGCCCAGCATCGGTTCCTGTGGTGGCCTTTCCACTCGCTCGGATTCCCGATTAGCTGCGTCTTTGGATCGATGTGGTTCAGCGTGTTTGTCGCTTGGCTCATCAAGAGTACGATACTCAAATACGGCGGGCTGACGCTGTTGAACCGCCTCAAGCCCTTCTTTCTGGGATTGGTCTTGGGCGAGGCTGTAGCGGCCGGGACTTGGATACTCATCGACTATGTAATCGGCATGCAAAACAATTATCTGGGCGGGATTGTGTTCCAGTGAAGTGCGCTTGAACGGCGCTGTTGAAACGGCTATCTTATCCGCCCAAACAAAGGCCCAATCCCATGATGACGCCCGAACAACGCTACTTCTTCGATTTGACCGGCTACCTCCACTTGCGCAACGTGCTCAGCCCAGAGGAGCTCGCACCCGCGCAAGCGGCAGCCGACCGCTACATCAACATGCCGACCACAGAGTGGCCACCCGAATTCGGCGCGGATCTCGAGCGCCGCGACCTCACCGGCTATCAGCACGGTTTTGCCTTTGACAAAAGCCTCGAAGTGCTCACCCGGCATCCTACTACTTGGCCGATCCTCATGGAACTCACCGACCGCCGGCCGCGCCTCAACGGCGGCACTCTCGGCTATAACCGCCACGGCCACGGCTTCCACTACCTGCACGCCGGATGGCGGCCGTCCAAACGGCCCGATGTGCGGCGCTATTACATCGAAGACGGCCAAGTCCGCTGCACGGACTTTATTTTCTTTTTTTACTTGAGCGATCCTCATCGTCTTGCCCGGCTCGCACAAGGCCCACTTCGACCGGCCCCGAGGGATGTTTTATTTAGGAGCCGAAGACGACGAGAACAGGGACTACGTCGCCGACACCGTGCCCCCGGGCGTGCACAACGTCTGCGCCCGCGCCGGCGACGTATTCATCATGCCCGAGCACCTCATGCACGGCGCGCTCACTTGGAAGCCCCGCGACCGCGACCGCCGCTTCCTCATCCTGCGCTACAACGTCCAGCACATGCTCACCGGTCAGCGCCGCCCTTTTCCAGACGCCATTCGCCAGCGGCTCGACCCCGAGACCATCGACCTGCTCGAATTGGCCCCGTACTACGAATACAAAGACATCGTCAAACAGCGCGAAAACATCGACTAAATACCATGCCGATCTCAACGCAAAACACCGAGCACCTGAGCTTCCGCGCCCGCGTCCCAGTCTTCGACGCCAACATCGGCGTCGGCCACTGCCACGACCGGCCCTCGCCGTTTGCCGATGTGGCCGGCCTGCGAGCGGAAATGCAGCGTCACGGCGTGGAACGCGGCTTGATCTACCACCTCCAAGGCGAAACCATCAGCGCGATTGAAGGCAACGAGGCCCTGCGCGATTGGCAAAGTAACGGACTCGTCCCCCAATGGGTCGCCGGGCCGAGCGCGGACTCGTTGGCGCAACTGCGTGAACTTCACGCCGCGGGTGAGGTCTCCAGCGTCCGCCTGCATAACACCGAGGCAAGCCGCGTCCCCTTTGCCGACTGGATCTACGGCGAGTTGCTCGCTTGGCTGGCAGCCGAGCACATCCCCCTGTGGATTTCTTTAGCCGATACTCCGGTCGCCGAAGTCATGGAAACCTTGCGTCGCTTCCCAGATTTACAAGCAGTACTCCTCGGCGCGCACTACGTGCATTCCCTCGCCTTGCGCCCCCTGCTCAGGGCACTGCCCCAAGCGGCAATAGAGCTAAGCCGCTTTGAGAATCTGGGCGGCATTGAGGCCCTGATCGGCGAATTTGGCATAGAGCGCTTCCTCTACGGATCCTATTATCCGCGCTACGCCATGGGGCCGATACTCTTTTACCTGCACCACTTGGGCATTGACGACGACGCACTCGCGGCTTTGACCGCGGGCAATCTAGAGCGCATTCTCGGAGGAACCGCATGATCATCGACTTTCACGGCCACGTGGGCCGCTGGGATTCCCTCGACATGGTTGATGATCCGGCCGAGATGCTGCGCGCCATGGATGCGGTTGGGATCGACAAAAGCTGTGTCTTCAACATCTTCCATCCTGACGGCCAACCCGGCAACGACCAGACTGCGGCTTTTATCGCCCGCCATCCCGATCGCTTCATTGGCTTTGCCTATGTGTGCCCCACCTGCCCCGACACTGTGCGGCCCGAGCTAGAAAGAGCCATCGACGAACTCGGGTTCCGGGCGATCAAAATCTACCCGCCCTATACGCCCTTTCCGCTCGACGACTCGGCTTGGGATCCAATCTACAGCTTTGCCGCTGAGCGCGGCCTCGCAGTCTTGGCGCACACAGGCGGCGAGCCAACGGCCGCGCCTGCCCAATTCGGTCGCGCAGCCGCGCGCTTCCCCAACGCCCGCTTCGTCGCCGGCCACTCCGGCAACACCGAGCCATATCGCAGCCAAGCCATTGCCGCGGCCCAGCGCTTGCCCAACTACTTCCTCGAAACCTGTTCGACCTTCCGCACCCCAGGCCAAGGCCGGGGCCGACCGCGTGCTCTTCGGCTCGGACACGCCCTTGATGGACCCCCGCCCCCAGCTCGGCAAGATCATCACCGCGGCCATTGACGACGACGCCAAGCGCCTCATCCTCGGCGAGAACGCCCGCGGCCTGCTCGGGCTATAAGACGCAAAAAGCCCGCCTGCCACAAGGGCAAGCGGGCTTTCTTTGCAAAGGGTGCGAAACCGGATATTACTGCTGGTACTGGTACTTAATCCGGCCCCAACTCTGCTCCTCGACCGCAGTCGGCTCGCCCCAATCAATGGTGTCGTCCATGGGGGAGATGAGCAGGTCCTGCGAAGAGTGACAACAACTCGTCGGCGATTGTCGGCATCGCCGGCGCTGTCATCTACATCGCTGACGAAAATCGAAAAGCCGATCACCTCACCCGCGGTCAGGTCGTGCTCAATCACCTGATCTTCCGTGATGTTCTCTTCGGTGGGCTTGGGATACGAATCAATGGCAATGGTGCGGAACTCGTAGATATACGTGCTCTCGCCGTACTCTTCGCCCTCGAAGCTATAGGTGCAGTAGTACCAACGGCTGCCGTTGGACAACAGCGTCGGATTCTCGACGTCGGCGCTACTAACCGCCGCCGTTTGCAGGGCCGGGCCGAAATTGCCGTTGAGCGGCGGGAACGCGAATGAATACTTGTGGTGCGTCACCACGTCTTCGGGCTTGGGCAAGTAGTCGTGACGCGGGTTGAACTCGATCTCAATGCTGTCGTCCCACCAATAGGAGCCTAAATCTTGGCGGGTAATCGTGTGCTTGTTATCGAATATCTTCGTCGTCACGTAGATTTCGTTGCGCGAGTCGTTCCAACCCAAGATGTGGCGGATCTGCATCGAAGCCGGATCCATGCCGCCGCGTGGCACGTCGTCGCCAGCAAAGCCGTGTACCGAAAAGAGCCTTGAACTGGGAATAGCGTACACTTCAAGCGGCACTGCCGACCAATCGTCGTCAAATCCGTCGATGTTCGGCACATTCGCATCGGGGAACTGCACGGCGAGGAAGACCTCGCCTGGGGGCTCGTGTGCCCCGGCGGCTAGCGCAAAAGCCAATAGCGCGATTGCCGTCAGGCCACAGGTGAAAAGGCGTTTCATAGCTACCTCCTTAGGGGTAGGTGGACGATAAACGACTAAATTGCAAATGAACGACTGAACTGCAAATGTAGCCAAATGGCTCGCCAAATACAACCAACTATTGCAAGCCGGCGTATAGCGTGACAAAGGTCTCGGTGGTCGTTTCGGCCTCGGCCTCGGCAAACGCCTTGCGCTCTACCACAAAGCCAGCCAACGCCTGGATCCGATAGCCCAAATAGGCCGACTCGGTCGCCAACTGCAAGGCCCAGCTCAGGGAGTCGAAGTCCGCCATATCGCGGTCGAAGTCGTTGAACAGCGCGTACTCGACGCCGGCCTGTACCCGCGTGGCCTGCAATAGTTGCGTCTCCAAAAGCAGCGAAAAAAGCTCCATCAGCGTCGTGCGCTCCTCCTGGTCAAACAGCGACCGGCTCTGCTGACGCCACTCGCTCTTCCAGCGCGGCGATAGGGTCAGCCCGCGCCAAGTGCGGCGATAGCTGGCCTTGTTGATTAAACCGAAGAAGAAGGGCGAGGGGCGCGCAGCCCTGAAATCCGACGCATCGCGCTGCCGCTGTGCAAAGAACACCCCGTGCAGCTTGCTCATCACCAACAGCGCGTCGCTCGTCAGGCTGTGGCCGACGAATAGCTGGTGGACCCAAGCATCGCGCGCCAACAGCGGATCGGCGATGTGTACGAGCTTGCCGCCGCGCAGCGTGTTGTCTGGTTGCCACTGCAAAATTGGATCGGGAATGTCGTCCTGCACCAACTGGCTCATCTCGAAGAGCCGCACCCAACCCAGCCGCGGCCAGGCCCGCTCGTACCCTAGCTGCAAATACGTGCTGTGATTTTTGCGGTCCGCGGAAATCTGCTCCTCGCGCAAGGCCCCCACCTTGAGCTGCCAGTGCCGGCTCAGGTCGATGCCCCCATAGACGTTGAAGCCTTGTTGATCGCGGCGGTAGGGGTAGTCCGGCTCGGTGTCGTTTTCGTATAGATCGACCCAGAAGTTGTGGTTCATATCCACGCCGAAGAGGAACTCCGGTCGATCGACCAAGAAGCGGAGAAAAGGCTCCTCGTAATCTGGAACAGCGTTGGCCTTGACTCGGTTGTCGTTTTGGTTGAAGTCGGGCACTAAGTCATTGTTGAGGTCCCAGCCGGGGAAGACCAAGCGATCGTTCACTAAAAAATCTGCGCGGAACCCATCCGGGAAGCGGTCTTGATCGTCGTTGTCTTCCACTAAGTCAAAGCGGTTGCCCTGCCGGGCGTAATCGAGGCCCGAGGTAGTGGTGACAAAGGATTGGGTGTTGTAGCGCGGATCGATCGAATACACTTCCCCGAACAGCGACAGCCGGCCCAAGTGCTTGCTCAGGTTCACCATCCACGCCGGTGCGCTGGGCCGGTCGCCAATCCCCGCCGAGGAAGTGTGCGTCTCCTCGGCGACGTTGGGATACTTGCGGAAATTCCAGTTCAGGTCGTATTCGCCATACAGATCAAAGCCGAGCACGTCTTCCATCTTGAGCGTGGCCCCGGCGACTGTCGTAGCCGTCGGCAGCCCGTAGTCAAAGCGGACCGTGCGCAGATTGGATATGTCCTGCACATTGCCCTCGG
>JAGWBY010000147.1:10636-18457 GCA_021295675.1 Candidatus Latescibacterota bacterium
CCAACTGCTGGTCCGAACTCATCCAGATCTGGTAGTCGTTGGCCAGCACGAGGCGAAATTCCACCGCCACAATCTCGGACTTATCGGCCGAGGCGCGATTGACAAACGACGCGCTGTCAAAATCGTAGAGCAAGCTAATCTGCCCATCGCCATCCGCGGTGAGAAATCCCTGCCGCTCTAAGCCGCCGCTGATCTCCGGGCCAAAGCGGATGTCGCGGCCCGACTCCACCGTACCGTCGCGGTAGGTGATAATCACGTCCGAGGCGTCTGGGAAGAACGCGGCACCGCCGCTGCCATCTTCCGGCGAGTCGTCGCGCAAGGCGATTGCAATCTGCGAGATGGTCGCGTTCTGCTGCTTGTTCAGCCCGCCTTTGTACAGAGTTTCTATTAGTTGGTCCGACTCGCTGTTGGTCTGGTGGGCGTTGACCGCGTGCAGGCCCAACTCCACAAAATCCCCTAGCTGGGCCGTAAACCGCCCTCCCACGAGGGAAGTCGCGTCCGTAAAGCGGCTCTCCTCCACCTGCAAACCGCGCGGGCCGGTGATCAGCGAGTGGAGAAAGGTCAACTGGTATTTGTCGGTGGCGAGGTCGATCTGCATGCCGTTCAGGCGCGGCTTGGAAAACGACAGCGGCGTCAAGGTCGTCCGCAGGTTGTTGCTCACCGTCAGTGCATAGTGATATTGCCCCTTGTGATCGCCGGCGATGACCAACTCGTTGAACCACCGCGCAAACCGCTCGGTCTTGAACAAGGAGCTACCGGCTTCCTCGGGCCGCCGCTGCGCCGTGTTGAAGATCAGCCAGCCCTGGGTCAGGTAATTCCCGTACAGATCGTAGAAGTAATCGCCCTCCAAGTCGATGTTCACATAGCGTTGATACGGCAGCCGCGCGCGGTTGGTGTACTCCCACTGCCGCCACGGGTATTCGGCGAACATCACCTGCGGCACGTACCGGGCGTCGAGGTACACCTCCGGGCTTTGCGCTACGTCCTGTCTCAATCCCAAGCGGTCACCGTAGGACCCGTCGGCAAAGACGAGCAATGCAGCGCAGAAGGCAAACGTCCGCCAGGGGTTTACAGACAGCCTCTTACTGTGAATGGCCCTAGTCAACATTCATTTCTCCAGCCTAATACGCCACACCCACCGCGCCGTTGGCCACTTCGCGGCCCTTGTCGGTATCCCAATCGAGCTGATAGAGGTACATGCCAGGCGGCACGAGTGCGCCCTCTTCGTCGCGTCCGTTCCAAGTTTGGGCAAAGCTGCCGCTGCCAGTGCTAGTCGCAATTTGGCGCACCAGTCGGCCGGACAGATCGTATATCCGCAAGCGAATCTGCCGCAGGCTCTCCAAATCGCGCAATTCGTATGCGATCGCGACGTGGTCGTTGACGCCGTCGCCGTTGGGCGTAAAGGTCGCTGGCGTAGCCTGCACACTGCTGATGAGGCCACCGCCCATGGGCGTGCGCACCGATACTACGTCGCCGCTAAAGCGGAATGTCGCATTGCCTGGGGCGACCTGCTGCTTGAGTTCGGGTTCGGCGCTGTCGTACACCCAGCTTCTGAAATCCGCGCCAAAGCGCAAGACCTTGGCGTCGAAAACCACCTCAATCCGCTTCTCATTGTCGCGCGGCCCCACCAAGCGGTCGAACGAGACGATCAGGCGGTCGTCTTGGATCTCGGGCGGGAAGCGGTCGCTGATCTCCTCGCCGTCGATCAGTACCGAATGCACCCGCTCGACCGAGATCTGGGTAAAAATCTCCAGCCGGTCAAAGCCCAAGTCGCTGGCGCGCAAGACCGGGCGCACCACATAGGTGAAGGTTTCAGCCGCAAAGCTCTGCGTGGCGATCGGCCAGATCTCCCCAATCACCTCTTGGGCCACTGGATCCTCGGAAAACAGCAGGGACATGTTGTCGATGCGCGGGGCCGCGGGGCCGCTGGCGAACAGGATAGCCTCTAGCTGGAAGTAGCGCGCCGGACTCGGCGAGAGCACGGGCGTGCCGTCCTGCCACAAATCCGCTGGCGACTCGACCTGCCGCAGCCCAGCCACGAACTCATAGGGCGCCGACCAGGGGCTCCAATTTTCTAGGTCGTAGCCCAATTCCACATCGTTCCACCGCCGGCGGCCGAGCTGAGTCAGGTAGTCGTCGAGGGTCGATACTTCGAGCGTGCCGGTCGGGCCGATGACGCGGTAGATGTTGGGCTGCGGCGTGTTGCCCGTGCGGGTGCGGAGCAAAAGCTGGGTTCCCTCGGGCACCTCGCCTTGCCAGCGAATTTTACTCCACGCGACCTCGCGGCCAAAGTCCATGATCGGGGTGCGATAGGTCGTCCGAGTCACAAAACCCTCGCCATAGACTTCGAGCTCGGCGATCTCCCAGTCGCGTTCGGGGTCGAGCGGGCGAATGGCAATCCACTTGAGGTCGCGGGTGGGAAAGCGCAAATCCACCACCACGTCGAGGCTCTCGCGGTTGCGTGCCAAGAGCCCAAGGCCGCGTCGATAACCATGTACCACCGCTTGCCGCGCTGGCTGCGGTCGAAGTTGCTGTCCCAAAACGGGCCGGTGTGGTCGGCCACGCCGATTTCGTACCACGCCAAGTAATTGTCCTCAAACCCAGGCCGGGGAAAGAAGCGGATGCGATTGATGGGCAACTCGGCCCCCAAGTGCATGACGTTGTTTTTGACCACGCCGGGGTTGTTGCGGCCAGCCAAGCGCGGCGGCTCTGGCACTCGCACTAACATGGCGGTCGCTGGATCGCCGTCAATGAGAAACTGCAAGGGCTGAGAGTCGGTCACCAAGTGCGTGCCGCCGTAAATGCTAGCCGTGTAAAAATGCCCTTGGCGCTCCTTGATCGACAGCGCCAGATTGTCGTTCGGGTCAATGTACACCGGGCGCAGGCCGCCGTCGGCAAAGTCGATCAACGTATCGACGCCCGCGGTGTTAAAGCGCACACTAACCTCTTCGGGTCACCTCCTCGACGATGCCGCCCTCGGCGTCGAGCAGCACGTACGCAGCCGTCTGCTCGGCGACCACTGCTTGCCAAGAATTGCCATCCGCGCCGCCGAGGCGGAACTCGCCGCGGCCCCACGCGCTAGTAGTCCAAGCCACGACTAGCACCGCACTCAGCCAGCCTATCCGCTCTATCCGATTCAGCACGACGTCTCCTTTCGTTCAGTACGCCACGCCCAGCGGCTGCACCATCTGTCCGCTGCGCGCATCCCCTTGCACCTCGATCCCCACCAAGTAGATGCCGGGGACAACGCGCTGGCCCCGCTCGTCTGTGCCGTCCCAATGCACGGCCTCGTACACGCCGTTTTGCCCCTCGGCGTCAAAGAGGCGGCGCACCCGCCGACCTCCTAAATCCCACAGGTCGATCACAATCCGCGCTTTGCCGATGACCGCCAGCACCTCGAAGTCCACGTCGAGGACATCGTTCACGCCATCCCCATTGGGCGTCAAGACTGCGCTGCCGAGGGCGAAATTGCCGATCAAGCTGCCCTCGTTCACCGCGCGGCTCAGCACGGTCGTCCCCGATTCGGTCGCCACGTCGCCTTCCGCCAAGAAAGCCGCGTTGCCCGAGGTAATGCCCTGAAAGGCATCCTCTTCTAGCAATAAGGCACGGCCGCCAAAGCGGGTGCTAAAAGCCAGCACCCGGCTGGCGAAGTGAATTTTCAACACTGCGTCGTGCTGGTTTATGGCCGGGAAACTCACCGCAAAGCGCTGGTCGTCAATGGCGGTGATGGCGACTTCACCTTCGGTTGTGGCCCCATCGGTGACCGCAAAAGCGTGGTCGAGCACCTGTTGGCCGCTGGCGTCAATGATCTCGATCCGCTCGACGCGGCCCACGCGGCTCGGCGTAAACACCTCAAAGCTGTTGAAGCCCTGCACGTAATCGCTCTCCATCTCCGCCCGCACCGCGTACACAAAGGGCACATCCTCGGCAGCCGGCACCTCGCGGGGAAAGATCTCGCCGACGAGGGCATCCGCTAGCGGCGGCGCGGAAAACTCGAGCGCGATTTGCTGGAGAATGTGGCTCGCCTCCAAGTGCTGGCTCTGGAATTCCACGCGGAATTGGAAATAGCGGCTGGGACCGGGCGAGAGAATCTGCGTGCCCGCGGCCAGCTCCTCCAGCGCATAAGGAGAGGTCCACGGACTCCAGTTTGCCAAGTCGTCGCGCACTGAGCCGCGCTCCCAATCGTCGCCCTGACGCCCGCGCTCGGGCAGCTTTAAGTACTCTTGGCGCAGCAGCGGCTCGTCCGGGTTGGCTACAGACAGCGAAATCTCTGGGGCGTCTTGCAGGGCCACCTGCTTGCGGGTGTACGCCAAGGGACTGGGATCGTGCCCGCTGCGGGTGCGCAACTGCATGTCGGCCAGGTCCGCAGCGCCTACTTGCTGCTGCAAGGTGCGGATGAGGCCCCAATTGGCCGGGCTGCCCATGTCGATGATCGGCGAGATGTAGCGCGCCGTCGGAAAGAATCCCTCGCCAAAGACCTGGAGCTTTTCGATCTCAAAGGGAATGGCCGACGTGGCCCGCAGGCGGATGAAGCGAATGTAGCGCGGCGGGTCAATGGGCACTTCGGTGATTTGGTCGCTGTTGTCGTTGCGCACGACATAGGTCTCCCAGATCGGGTTGCCCGAGCTGGTTAGCACCAAGCCGTCGTTAATTTCCACTTCAAAGTTTTTCAAAAAGTCATTTTGAAAGGGGGTACCGGGCGAGGGAAAGATCGTGTTGCGCGGGAAGAAGCGCACCCGATTGACCCCAAAGCGCGCGCCTAGGTCGAGAATGATCTGGGTCCCCAAGATGTCGTCTTCTTTGCGCTCGAATGCCTGCCCGGTCGGGTCGGCCGCAAGCATGTCCTCGAAAATCACCTGAAGCTGCAAGGCGGTCAGATCGAAGACCGTCGGTGCGCGCAACGAGCCGCCGCGCTCTAGCACTTCTGCGGCCAAGTTCTGCTCGGCACCCACCCGCCGCGGCAGGATGCTGCCCGAAAAATCCGCGCTTTTAAACTCGATCAAATCGGCTGGCGCATAGCCTATTTCAGTGACGTTGGGATCGAGAAAGGAGCGGTGCTCGGGCTGGATCGTCGTGATGTCCTCGGTCCCTTCGACCCGCCCGGTCCACGCGATTTGCCCGTCCTGTCCGATCAGCAGGACTTGTCGGGCCGCTAGCGGCTGGACCAAGCACGCCGTTAGAACCCCAATCAGCAACGCGGCTTTCATGGCGTTTTCCCAGACAATTGTTTCAGCAAAACGTCTCTCTCGGTTTGGACGCGCGCGGCGACTTTGGCGCGCTGGTTTTGACGCTGGTACTGCGCAAACGCTTCCCGTGCGGCTTGTTCCTCGCCCAGCAGCCCGTGGAGCTTGCTCAGGAAGAAATGCACCCGGAAGTCGTCCGGGGTGGTCTCAGCCAGCGCGGCGACGCAGACGAGGGCCTCTTGGTAGCGCCCCTGCCAAAAGAACAGCTTGCCCAGCCCCCACAAGTCAGCGTTTGAATCGGGCCTTTCTACCAGCGCGGCTTCGAGTTGCACTTCTGCCTTTTGCATGGCTTCCTCCCCGACCAACCCTTGCTGCCGCCACCAGCCTTCTTCCCTAGCGCGGCCCAACTCGCCGCTGCGGCGATCCATTTCAATGAGGAGGTCCGCCAGCCCAAGGGCCGCTTGCCGCGCATAGGTCTTTTGCGCCAACAGCTCGACGTAGGCCGCAATGGCTGGTTCGGCCCGGCCTTCGGTCGCGTAAATGCGCGCTAGCTGGTACCGGGCACGGCTGCTGTCGGGACGCAGCATCAGTAGGTCGCCGTAGGACTGGGCCGCACTCTGCAAATCGCCACTCAGACTCTGCGCGTCGCCTAGGCGACCGAGCAACGTGGCGGGATCGCCGTCTTGGTCGAGCAAGGTCCGATAGAGGCTGACGGCGGTGGCGGGCTGCCCGGCCGCTACATAGCAAGCCGCCAGCAACTCCTGCGCGCGACTTTCTCCGGGCCAGCGCTCCACGAGTTCGCGGTACACGGCAATAGCCTTGCTGTGCTCGTCCTTTTTGCCGTAGAGCACTCCGAGCGCGTAATAGGCGGCGGGAGAATCGACCCCTGCCGCGATTGCACTCCGGTACTCGCGCAGGGCGTTGGCCGTCATGCCCTGTTCTTGGTAGGCGTGGCCCGACCAGTAGTGCTGCTCCCCTTTTGACCTACGATCGCACGCATGGAGACTAATACTAAGCGCGATTAAGACCACCCACGAGCACTGGGCCAATACAGCAGCCCTGAATGACTTGAACGATTCGCTATGCATATCGTCTTGTTTCTACTATTCTGCGTCCATCTGCGGATCTAATTCAGCCCCGCGTAAATCGTCACAAAAGATTCGTTGGTCGTCCGCGCCTTCTGCCCGGTGAACTGCTTGCGCTCTACCTTCATACCGGTCAGGGCGCGGAGCTTGTAGCCGAGGTAGTTGGACTCATTGCTGAACTGGACGGCTACGGTCACCGAGTCGAAATCGTTTTCGTCAGCGTCCAAGTCGTTGAAGATCGCGAACTCCACGCCGGCCTGAAGCTTGGTCACCTGCAAGATCTGCGTCTCCACCAAACCCGAAAACAGCTCCATCAGACTGGTGTGGCTGTTGAGCGACAGCAAGCTGCGGCTCTGCTTGTCCAACGACCACGCCCCAAGCTGGAGACGGTAGCTCGCTTTGTTGATCAGACCGAAGAAGAAGTCAGAAGGCGCCAAGCCGTATTTCTCCCGCTGGGCCTTTTCCATTTGCTGCTGAAAGTTGAGCCAGTGCATCTTGGTGGTCAAAAAGAGCGCCGCCACCTGTAGATTGTGGCCGACAAAGAGCTGGTTGACCCAAGTGTCGCGCGCCAACAGCGGGTCTTCGACCTTGGTCAACTCGCCGCCGCGTAGCGTATTGTCCGGTGCCCACTGCAACAGCGGGTTGGGAATGTCGTCTTGGACCAGCTTGCTCATCTCGAATACCCGGAAGCGGCCCAGCCGCGGCGCATCGCGCTCGTAGGTGAACATCAGGTAGTTGCTCTCGTTTTTGCGCGCCGAGGAAATCAGCCCCTCGCGCAGCGCGCCCACCGCCAAGCGCGCCCGCGGCGTGATGTCGGCCCCGAGGTGGATGTTGAATCCCCGGTGATCCCGGCGATACGGATAATCCGGCTCCTCGTCGTTTTCGTATTGATCGACCCAAAAGTTGTTGTTCATATCGACGCCAAAGAGAAACTCGGGCCGATCGACGTAAAACCGCAGAAAAGCCTCCTCGTAGTCCGGCTCGGTATTCGAGCGCACGAACGTGTCGTTTTGGTTGAAGTCGGGCACGAAGTCGTTGTTTTGATCCCAGCCCGGAAAGACCTGCTGATCGCCGCTGAGAAAGTCGAAGCGCACGTTGTCCGGGAATTTGTCCTGATCGTCGTTGTCATCGACCAAATCGACCAAGCCGCGCTCGTTGTCGTAGTCGAAATCCCCAGTGCCCGAGGTGATAAAGGTCTGATGCTGTAAAACTCGCCGAAGGCAAAGTAGGGGGCGGCCTTTTTGGACACATTGACCATCCAAGCGGGAGCCGAGCGCCGGCCGCCGATCCCCGAGAATGCCTCGTGGGTTTCCGTGAGCACGTTGGGGAACTTCCGATAGCTCCAACTCAGGTCGTACTCGCCGTACACGTCGAAGCCCCGCAGGTCTTGCAACTCGACGCTGCCGCCAAAGATGTGAGTCGCCGTGGGCAGGCCGTACTCAAAGCGAATGGTCTGCAAATTGGTGATGTCCTGCACATTGCCCTCGGCCTGCGCGACGAGCAGCAAGACCTCTTGGCCGTCGAGGTTGATCTGGCGGTCCGAGGTCATCCAG
>JAGWBY010000147.1:18601-23892 GCA_021295675.1 Candidatus Latescibacterota bacterium
TGATCGGCTCAAAGCCAATGGCCTTGCCCGATTCCTCCGAGCCATCGCGATAGGTGATCTGCACGTCCGACGCATCGGGGAAAAACGCCGCGCCGCCTATGCCGTCCTCAGGCGAGTCGTCGCGCAGCACGAGCTTGACGAGCGAGATGGTTTTGTTTTGCCCAATAGTCAGCGAGCCAGCGAATGGGTTGCCGGCCTGCTTGTCGAGCAAGGTGTGCGACTGGTGGGCGTTGGCCGTGTGCAGCGCGACTTCGGCAAAGTCGCCGATCTGGGCTCCCAATCGCCCGCCCGCCAAGATGGTGTTGTTCGTCCGCAGCACCTCGCGGTCCCCGGTCGAGCCGCCGCCGGGGTTGCTCAGCCGCGAAAACAAAAAGGTCGCTTCGTAGCGATCGGTAGCTAAGTCGAACTGCACGCCGTCCATGCGGGCCTTGGCAAACACCATCGGCGACAGCACCGAACGCAGGCGGCTGCTCGCCGTCAAGGTGTAGAAGTACTGGCCCTTGTTGTCCTGCGCCACCACCACCTCGGAAAACCAGCTCTGGAAGCGGGAGGACTTAAACAGCACGTTGCCAAACTGCTGGGGCTTGCTCTGCGAGTTGTTGAAAATCAGCCAGCCGCGCGTGAGGAAATTGCCGTACAGATCGTAGAAGTAATCGCCCTCCAAGGTCGTTTCCACGTAGCGCGCATAAGGATTGCGCGCATAGTTGGTGTATTCCCACTGCCGCCAATGGTACTCGCTGTATAGCTCCTGCGGCACGTACCAGCGGCGCACGGCCGGGTCGAGCGCGTTCAGGGACACCCCAGGGCCTTGGGGCGCGAGACTAGTCTGGTCGTCGAGCTGCAAGCCCAAGCGCGTCCCGTACTGGCCCTGTGCAACGGCTGGTGCGCCGAGCGCGCTCCACAACAATAGGAGACCGCAATACAGTCCGGTCTTTGGTCTCAAGACAACCTCCCTTTGCAATGCCTTAATATGCAACGGCGATGAGGCGAGTGCGGGTCGTCCCTCCGACCCCTTCTGCATCTGCCTCCACTGTAATCTGACACAAGTACAACCCCGGCGGCACCACTTGTCCGGCCTCGTCCTTCCCGTCCCATTTAAACTGCTGCGGCCCGCCGGTCGCCAAACCCGTTAGCTGACGCACCTGTTGCCCGGCCAGCGTGTACAGATGGATGGTCAACGGCCGCGCGGCCTGCACGCGGAACAGAGAAAAGTCGATCTCCGCAATCTCGTTGATCCCGTCGCCATTGGGGGTAAACGGATTGGGCGCAATGGCAATATCGTCGATGGTGGCTCGCGCCCCTTGCGCACCAATCGCCAGGCTCTTGGAAGGACTCAGGGCGGTCGCGTCGCCCCCATCGGCCACCTGCCAAGGCGTCGCGGGCTGGCTCTGCCGCACGGCGACCTGCAGCCGCGTCCCTTGCAGGTACACCCGCCCCGCAAAGCGCACGCGCAACAACCGACCGCGACCCACTATCCAGCCCCGCTGACTGCCCAACCGACCGTAGCTCCGTTCGTCGAGACTGTCGCCAGCCGCGTCAAAGGGCACCTGATCGCCCAACCCGACCACCTTGCGGAAGTAGCGCACCGGCCCCTGCTCGTCCGCGCTGAGCGCTTCGTAGGCCGCGGCATCCACTTCGGCCAAACTGCCGTTTGCCAGTCGCTGAAAATAGCGCACGGCACCCCGCTCGGCGTCCGGCAAGAGGCTGTGCGAAGTAAAGGTCAACAGGTTGCGATCCAATCCGGTGGGCACCTCGTCGCCGGGCAGGATCGACCGGTAGTACACGGGCGTGAGCACATCGTCCGGCGCGCCCTGCACAGTCTGCGGAAATTCCAACCACAGCGAGTCGCCCTCGGCGCGTACCCTCAGTTCGTCGTCCCACTGGAGCGGGGTTTCACTGCCTGAAGGCAGCGAGAGAAGCGTTTCGGCCAACAGTTCGGCCTCAGTCCCCATAGCCGCATCGACAAACTTCAGATCGAACGACGGCTCCGCGTGCAAGAGCAATTGGTCGAAACCCGGGCTGCGCACATCGGCTGGCTGCTGCAAAAAGTTGGGCTGCACGTAGAGCGCAAAGGTGTCGAGTACCCCAGCCTCGGCAGTGGTCGGCCACACCTCAGCCCGCAAGTGCTGAGCCACCGGCTGGTGGAACGCGACCGCAATGCGGTGCAGGGCCGCCGCATTTTCGCCGCTGCTTTTGAGGCGCGCTTGAATCTGCATGAAGCGCCGCAAGCCCGGCGAAGTAGCCAAGTCCCCAAGCTGCACGTAGCGCTGGCTCCACGGACTCCATCCCGGTCCCACCACCACGGTCGTGTCCGAAGGCCCCTTCAGAAAACCAGCTAGCGTCCTGTACTCGTCCGCGGTCTTCTGGTTGCCGGTCTTGTCGAAATAGCGGATCTGCTGCAAAAGCTGGTCGCCGGTGCGGGTGCGGATCTCCACATCCGTGCCCGAAGGCGTACTCGCCTCCCAGTGCACCTCGCCCAAGGCCACCAATCCCGGCAACTCGATCAGATCCGACTCCAGCACCACCTCGGCCGGTGCCCCCTCGGCGAGCAGCATGAGCTCATTCTGATACGACCAGAACTGGTTCATGTGGCCGGTGCCACCCGGGCCGGTGGCCCTAAATCCCGGCGGCACGTGACCGATGGTGACCATGTCGAGGAAGCGGGTCAAATATCTCGAAAATTGCCGGTAAAGATATTGCGCTCGCGTTCCTCCGGGCTGATGCGCTGCCACTTTAGATTGCCCTGAGCGTCGCGCTCGCCCGTGGAGGCGCGCATGATGTAGCCCCGACTGCTGCCCACCAAGCGGGTCTGAGCCAAGCGCACAATACCCCCCATATCTATGGTTAGCACGTTGGCAGTGGGGTTTTTCGGGTTGCGGATCTGGTGTGAGAATCCAGTGCCGGCGTCGCCATCGAACGCAAGCAGCGTATTGGTCCCATCGGTCGTCAACACGTACGAGCCGCCGTTTTCAATCAGGTTGATGCCCAAGTTGTCGCCCCAGCCGTGCGCTTCGACTTCAGCTAGGCGCGGCAGCTCGCGGCGATAGTAATCCCTTCGCCCCTGGCGCTGCTCTTCTAGAGCCTGATAGGTGACCTCGTCCACCGGCTCTTCGCGGCCGGCCACATCGCGCGCGAAATAGACGATATCCCCGCGCTCTGCTTCCGGCAGTGCTTCCCACTCCTCTTGATCAATCTGTCCGGCCCGGCCTCCACGCGTATCCGTGATGACGATGCGGATCGTCTCGATCTTCCGCCCGGTCCACTCGGGCGAGCGGCGCAAGCTCTCCGTGAGCTTCTTGTCGCTAACCACGCCAGTGGCTGGGAGTAGTTCGGGACTGGTGTGCTCGCTCTCAAAGATGTATTCGCGCTGCGTGGTATTGGGCGCGTCTTGCGGGATGAAGAGCTGGAAGCCGATGCGACTGTTCGGCTCGTGCAGCAGCGCGCTCTGCCTATCCGACAGCAACATGATGAAGCGCAGGAAGGGATCTCCGAGCGACTCATCGACGAACTGGAGCTTGAGCCGCTCCACCGGCACCACCCGCCCCAAGTCCACCTCGATCCACCACTGCTCAATGGGGTCGCGCGGGTCCGGCTCCCAGAACGTGGTGGGGTCGCCGTCGAGAATGTTGGCTGCGAGCCGCGGATTGGACCCCACCCGACTGATCCCGGGCCGTACCCAATAGTCGAAAACCAGCTCGTTGAGCGTATTCCGTATCGGCTCGCCAAACACGTCGAACTGCATGGTGCTGTCGATGGTGCCAATGCGCGGGTCCGGCTTGCTGATGACGATCGGACGCTTGAATCCGGGATCGTCTAGGACGTTGAAGACCGTCCGCAGCGAATGCGCCCGCACCGAGCCGTCCTCGTGGATGCGCGCCAGATGGGTGGGGATGGACCACTGCTGCCAGTGGCTGACCCGCTCGACTACGACTTCGTCGCCGGCAATCTGATAGCCCGACTGGGCCTCGGCCAATGCCCAACTCAGCATTAGGCCGACGAGGATCTGCACGGAGAAATGGCTCTTCATTATTCCGCGTTCTTCCTTGCTCGCCGGCGGCCCGCCCTTGCCGCGGCGCTTGCTGAAAAACTATTAGGTAGGGCCAAAGCCCAAGGCTGTCAAGATAGCCCCTACCAATCCACCAAGACAGCGACTTGGTCCTCGTACTTATCCTGCAACTGGCGGATGAACGCGCCGATCCGCTCGTTTTCCCGCTGGCGGCGCAAGCTGGCGGCCGCCCGGCGGCGCGCCTCGGCAAAGGGCTGGATCTGGCCGCCTTCCCGCCGCAGCACCCGGAACACCGCGTACCCGTCCATGCTTTCTATCGGGCCGACGAGCGCACCGACCTCAGCGATAAAGGCCGCTTTTACCAGCTCGGGATAGCGCGGCTCGTACAGGCGCACTAGACGCATCTCCCAACCGTGCTCGCGCACCCCGTGCCCCTCGACGCCAGCGTGCGAGCGCACCCCAGGCCGGTCGAGCAGGTCGGCTATATCGGCACCAGCCTCCCACTCGGCGCGCAAAGCCGCAGCGTCCTCTTCCTCAGCGGTCCACAACTCGTGGACGATCACGGCCTCCTGCGTGCGCTCGTAATGCGCTTTGATCTCGTCCTCGCTCGGCGCGGCTCCGGCTGTGGCCCGTTGGAAGAGCTGATTGAGGATCAGTGCCCGACGCTGGTGCTCGCGCCACTCGACAAAGGCCGCCGCCTCGGTCCAGCCGCGCTTGCGCGCCTCGGCCTCAAAGAGCCGCACCGGCAGCAGCAAGCGCCCGATCCGCTCGGCGGCCTCATCCTGCAATAGGCCCTGTGCTCCGACCGCCTGCAGGCTACCCAAGCCCTCGGCCACGCTGATTGTGCCACCCTCGTATGTGTAGAAAGGATGATTCAACTCGTCCGTCGTCAGGGCTCGATCCGAGCGCCGGAGCAAGATGGCCTCGCCCTCTGGATCTAGGCGCACGTCGTAGCGAAATCGAAGGCGTTCAAACTCCTCCTCTTCCTTCTCCCGCGTCCGTTCCTTGCGCAGTCGCTCGGCCACTTCCGCGCTGTAGTCGGCGAGCGCGGTCGGGCGATCTTCGATAAAGCGGAAGACCTGATACCCACCGGCCAGCGCGACCGGCTCTGCCACCTCCCCAACGGGCAAACCCGTAAAGACAGCGGGCGAGATGGAGAACCGCCGCGCGGCTTGCGTGCGCCCGATCCAGCCGACCACGCCGTCGCCTTGCGCGGCGAAGAGGTCGTTGGCACCAAAGCGCGCGGCCACTTCCTCAAAGGGCTGGCCCTCGCGCAGGTCGCGCC
>JAGWBY010000148.1:0-4669 GCA_021295675.1 Candidatus Latescibacterota bacterium
CCCGGCCTCCTGTTGCAGTGCAACACCTATCAGCATCTAGTCTTTTACGAATTGACCAGTCCCAGCCAGCTAGTGAGGCGCGGCCCTCTCCAAGCCCCATCGCCCCCGGTCTCTTGGAGCGATCAGGCTTGGCCTTGCGCGGCGGACTGGGACAATGACGGCGTGTGGGATCTGGTCATTGGCGGTGGCTATGGCTGGCCGCGCCTGGTACACAACCGGGGCGACAACCAGCGTCCGGCCTTTGACGAACCGCAATTGATCCCCTCCACTGAGGGGCCGATCCGGGTATTGCGCGGCGATTTGCTAGGCGGCGATCACTGGCACAATATGGGCTACCCCTATCCCGTGCTGGTCGATTGGGACGGCGACGGCCTGCTCGACCTGATGCTGCCCAATGAGACCAACCGCATTGTCTGGCATCGCAATATAGGTACTGACAAAGTCCCTTATTTTGGCCCGCGCCAATTCATCGAAGTGGAAGGCTTCCCCGACTCGCCCCAGACCCGAGCCGAATCGGGCCTTTTGGGTGCCGACCCCGACTTGCCCAATCATCCCTACCCGACCGATCCCCGCTCGCCTTTCTTCTGGCGTACTGGCGCGGCTTTTGCCGACTGGAACGGCGACGGCCTAATGGATTTCATCACCCACGGCCACCAGCGCCAAGCCACGCTTTTTATTCAGTACATGCACAGCGACGGCCAGCCGAGGGTCAGAGCGGCGGGCCCGGTGCTATTGGAGGATGGCCGCCCCATTGACGATAGCATTGTCGGCCGGCAAAAACACTGGACCGAATCCTTCCGCGCCTGCGACTGGGACGGCGATGGCTTGATCGATCTCATCTACAATCTCGCCGGCACGGGCGAGATTTACCTCTTGCGCAATGTCGGCTCACCGCAAGAGCCCGTCTTTGCGACCCCTAGGCAATTCAAGTGCTACGGCACCCCCATTGCCTGTACCATCCACGGCCCCAGCGCCTGGGCCGGAGACCTCAACGGCGACGGCAAGCCCGATCTTTTGGCCTGCGTCGAGTGGAGCGTGTATCCCTTTTTCGCCCACGCTGCCTTAGAGATGGACCGCCATCCGCAATATCGGATCGAATTGATGGCATAGGTAGGAGAGCAGTGATCCCGAGCTACCGGGCTTGGATGTATCCTTGCGCTCTGAGCAGCTCGGCCATCAGGACGGTGCCCCCAACTGCCCCGCGAACCGTGTTGTGACTCAAGGCGACGAACTTGTAGTCAAACTTTTGGTGCCCCAAGAGAGAGCTTATGTTTATGTAATAAATAAATCAAGATAGAAAGGAACCCAATGTGAACCGCGACAAACTTCTTCAAAAAATCCGTTCGGGCACAGCCGACACCAATATTCCTTTCCGCGCTACTTGCAACTTGCTCAAGCGCCTAGGCTTCAACGAACGCATTCGCGGTTCACATCATATATTCACCTATCCGGGTATCCCCAAACTGTTAGACTTGCAGCCCCAAGCCGGCAAAGTAAAGCCCTATCAGGTAAAACAAATTCGCACGTATTTGCGCTGCCACTCGATTGGAGGGTAATCATGGATAAATACTCTAGAGTCTTATACTGGAGCGCCGAGGACAACGCCTGGATTGCCGAGGTACCCGAGTTAGAGTTTTGCGCCGCGGACGGCCCGACCCCCCAAGGGGCCCTAGCAGAAGTCGAAAACGCCGTCCAGCGCTGGCTTGACGTCGCCCGCGAAGAAGGCTGGGAGATTCCTCAGCCCAAAGGCCGTCTCGCCGTTGGCTAATGAGCCACGCGCTTGTGACGACCATTCCCCCGCTCACCTACCGCAGCCAACCCTTCGACCGCATGGGTCTGTTGCAACCCTCCAACGACACACCTTGGGCGATCGAACCCCGCCGCTAAACTCCGCGGAGAAGGGACGCATCCGCCTGTCCTCTGACACCCGCTACCAGCGCGCCGACGAACCAGTGAACGAGCGCTGGATCCTTTCCGGGATCACCGATCATAGGGCCGTGCGTAACCTGAAAATCCGCCGCCTGTAGGCGACGGATTCGTCACTCTTTCCCGTGGAAACGAGAATCCGTGAAATTGAACACCGCGGATCCCGGCGCTTCAACCTCCAAAATCTCGGTGCCAGTCCAGCCATTGTATTGCTTGCCCGGCAATATGTCCAGCAGGGCAACCGCGACGGACCGGGCCGGGATGTCTGCCTGTCCACTGGCCCAGATTTCACCTTCGTCTCCCGGACTGCGCAATCGTGCTTTGACGCCTCTGGCGTCTTCTTGCCCCAAGTTCATCATCAACAGGCGCACGGTCGGAGGTTCGCGCATACTGCCCCAAGGCCCTCCATCGTGGCCAGAGTGGAAATGCGGCAGGGCAAACTCCGACGAACAGAAGATGGCCGGCTTTTCGTAGCGCTTGGTGAACACCCGCCCCAGTTCGAGCAACTCGGGCGTGAGGCCGCTGCCATCGGTAGGAGTCTCTAGGAACCGGCCGCAGATTTCGTCCAACTGCTCGTCCGTCAGCGGACAATTATTTTCCTTGAGCTTCCACTTGCCAAAAAACCCCACGCCGGGCGACTCGGGCGCGACAAAGCGGATCAGGTGGATCTGTTGTTCTAGTTCTTCTGCCGTTTGGGTCCACCGATGGTCGCCTTTGTCCTTGCTCTCCTTGCCCAGCCCCAAGGCTACCACGGACTTGTCCAACAGACCAGTAAGCCGCGCGGCCTGAAGCTGAAACGGGATCATCCACGCGTCGTTGAGGTCGAAATAGGTCTCCAGCAAAACCAGCTCGACCGTCTGTCGGTACACTGCCGCCAGCTCTGGCGCAACCGGTCCTCGCATCTGCCAGACCGTGATTTTCAAATCCGGCCTCTTCTCGCGCACGGCTTGGAGAACCGCGGCCGTGTGCTGGTCAATCCCTCCGTCGTAGTCCCAGCCAAACTCGTCGATGTTGATCACTGGATTGGGATTGTCTGCAAAGTCCATCTGGACCAGGACATCGGAAGCCTCGTCGACGTTCTTGCCCAGAAAATTGTAGTGGACTACTCCTTCAGAGACGATCCCGCCCCTAGCCCGCCAATACTTCCAATCGCCGCCTCTAGTAAAGGTCTGCGATTCGAGTTCCGGGTAGGCTCCGTAGAAGGCGATCACCTTCTCCAGCCCCATGACCTTTTGGGGGCTTTCGCTCGTACTGGTTGACCTAGTCTCGGCAGACATAGTTTGGGCTCCTAGCAACATCGTGATCAACGCGCACACGCAACATCGCCATAGGTGAATTAGGTGATAGTTCTTCATAAAATCCTCTTGTGGCTCTGACGCGGCTACAGACATCGTCTGCACAATATAATCATCCGGGTCGTTGCACTGAAGGTCAGTTTCAGGTAGTAGCAGATTGTTCGCCATGACATTTTTCAATACCTTGAACGCCCTGTACAGGCTGCTGACGCGCCCCCCCATGCCGGAGCTTCACCGATGAAAGTCCTCGTACGCCAGCGCGATCTCTCCGACGACTACCTGCGCTTCGGCAGCACCCCATCTTACGCCGGGGCAGCCATCGCGACGAGTTCGCCAGTCACCAAGGAGATCCGACGTGAAGGTCGCTAGCGTCGAACTCACCAACCTCGACGTGCCATTCGAGCAGTATGCTGGCCAGCACCTGCAGTACTGGATTGCGCCGTGGCGGATCGTGGACAACGGCGTTGTCGGTTGGGGTGAGACCATCCCGAATGCCACCCATTCCCGGGTACCTGACGACATTGCAGAACGCATCGTTGGCAAAGAGGCAGCGGCTCTATTATGGCGCGACGAGCTCGGTGCCGGCGTGCAGATCGCCCTGTTCGATGCAGTGGCGAAAAACGAGAACGTCCCGATCTGCGACCTGCTTGGGCCACGGGTGCGCAACGGGTGTCCGATCTCCTGGTGGACTTGCGACATGGGCCCGGAGGATTGGGCTCGACAGTGCGAGATGGCGGTTGCGCGGGGGTACATGTCGGCCAAGCTCAAGACGAGGCCGTGGCAGGACCTGCACGCCTGCCTGCAGGGGGTGCTGCGCGTAGTTCCGCCGCAATTTAGACTCGACCTCGATTTCAACGGCCACCTAGTGAACGCCGCCAATGCGGTCCCGCTGCTAAAATCGCTCGAACAGTACGAGCAATTGGCGATGATCGAGACCCCGATACCACAGGAGGATATCGCCGGCAATCTCCAGATTCGGTCGCGGATCAACCGGCCCATCGCCATGCACGTGGACAGGCCTCCGATCATGACGGTGCTGCGCGACGACATCGCGGACGGCCTGATTATCGGGGGCGGGGCCTCGCAGATGATGCAACAGCAGGCCGTAGTCGCGGCCGCCAACAAGCCGTTCTGGCTGCAACTGGTCGGGACCGGCATCACCACAGCCTGGGCGGCTCACGTGGGAGCGGTCTGCCCCGAGGCCCGGTGGCCGGCCATCACCTGTATGAACATCTACCAAAGTCAGCTACTAAAGAGACCAATCGGGGTGCAGGGCGGCTACTACCCGGTTCCCGAAAGGCCCGGTCTGGGTATCGAGATCGATGAGGCGGCGGTGCAGAAGTACGCGGTGGACTACTCGACGGTACACGAGGTTCGCCACTTTTATCGCTATGTCCGCTCCGGCGGCGAGAGCGCACACATCGCCGGCAACAGGAGCGCTTTCCACG
>JAGWBY010000148.1:4807-6793 GCA_021295675.1 Candidatus Latescibacterota bacterium
GTGAATGTCCTCAGAGGAGAATAGGTGAAGATCACCGACACCTGACCAAAAACCATGCCCAACTACTGCCCCACCTCCCACGACTGGCAGCGCCGCAGCCCCGCCCAAGCCGGCTTCGACGCCGACAAACTAGCCGCAGCATTGGCCTTCGCCCAAACCCAGGAGATCCAAGCCTCCACCAATTTGGCTGACATGCTGCCCAAGGGCGACCGCCACCCCAACGACCGTCCCTTAGGCCCGCTCAAAAAACGCGGCCCCACAGCCGGCCTGATCGTGCAGCAAGGGTATCTGATCGCCACCTTCGGCCCGGTCGACAGCGTCGAAGTCACGTTCAGTTGCGCCAAGAGCTATATCTCAGCACTGGCCGGGGTGGCCTTTGACCAAGGGCTAATCCGCGATTTGGACGAACCCGTCGGCCGCACGGTCGCGGACGGCGGCTAGTCCATCACTTGGCGGCACTTGCTGCAACAAACCAGCGAGTGGGAAGGCGAACTCTTCGGCCTCCCCGACTGGATCGACCGCGGCCGCGAACTAGGCCAAGGGGCTGCCGAGGCCACGGTGGGCGGCGCGGCCTCCAGCGCCGACGATTACCGATCTCTGGAACCGCACGGCACCTTTTGGGAGTATAACGACGTGCGCGTCAACCGCACGGCCCTCAGCCTGTTGCGCCTTTTTCGCGGCTCCTTACCCCCAGTGCTCAAAGAGACCATCATGGACCCCATTGGGGCCTCTGCTACTTGGGAATGGCACGGGTATGAAACCTCCTATGTCGAAGAAAGCGGCCAGCGGGTCCAATCCGTCTCCGGCGGCACGCACTGGGGCGGCGGCCTGTGGATCACTACCTACGACCACGCCCGCTTTGGCCTGCTCTTCCAGCGGCGCGGGCGCTGGAACGACCGTCAACTCCTCTCCGAACAGTGGATTGACCACTCCCTCACCCCTTGCCCCATCAAGCCCGAATACGGTTTCCTGTGGTGGCTCAACCACCAGCACGACATGTCCGATCTGGCCTGTCTCGACAGCTTTGCGGCACGCGGGGCCGGCGGCAACATCGTCTTCGTCGAGCCTGAGCGCGAGCTGGTCATTGTCCTGCGCTGGTGCGGCAACGCCAAAGCCGTAATCGACCGCATCCTCGCCAGTGAAGTTTGAGGCCCGCCTAAGAAGCGACCAGGGCTGGCTGGCTTGACTATGTTATCCTGAGCATGTATAAAATACCAACCGTTGGAACCCAATGAGGGCAACATCATGGAAAATCCACTGCAAGCAGTAGAACTGATCGGCACAATTGACGAAAAAGGGCGACTGCATTTGGACGAACCAATCTCCGCAGTTAGCCAAGGGCGAGTTCGCGTTATTCTAATCCCGGAAGAAGCTGAAATCGGAGAGAATGAGTGGCTAAAAGCTGCGGCCAGTAAGCGAAGACATTTATACGCTGGATGATGGAAAGCCATTCAATGACCAGAGGTAAAATCGTCCTCGTTCCCTTCCCTTTCGATGATCTATCAACTGCCAAAGTAAGACCCGCCGTCTGTCTGACCGAGCCAACGGGGCCGCAGCGCCATGTTATCCTCGCCTTTATTACCAGCCAAGCTCCCGACAAATTACTCGGTTCGGATGTGCTGCTGAGTGAGCAGACGCCTGCTTTACCCGCAACCGGTCTGCGTCTTTCTTCTACAATACGCCTGCACCGTTTGTTGACAATCTCTACTTCACTGATTCAACGTGAATTAGGCCGATTGCCCCATTCAGTACAAAATGAAGTAGACGAAAAACTCCGTGTGCTTTTTCGATTAAGTTGAAAGCTGAAAGCGGCGGCTATGACCATTTATTTGCCCAATAATTAAAAGCACCCTAATTTACTCTAAGGCATTGTCTTATAAAAAATTAGACAACTTCCAAATCGATTGGACTAAACGCTCAGCGAATCCGCCGCGTAGAGTTAGCTCGTGCGGCGACCATAAAAGGGGGCCGCGCAGCAAGCCACAG
>JAGWBY010000149.1:0-3296 GCA_021295675.1 Candidatus Latescibacterota bacterium
CGCCCTCGCCGGTATATCTCATCTCCACCTGCTGAGCGATGCGGTTATTCAATACGCCTGTCGGCAGGCGGAAGAAGCGGTTCCAGTTTCTTGAACAAATCTCCGAAAATCGGATCGCGCCGCACTGTCCGCGCCACTCGCATAAAGTGCCGCGACGGATCGTGGCTCCAAGTCTTCTGATCGGTCAATACCGGGCTGTGTACCACGTCGGTCGGCACCCACGATGCGTCGAGTAGCCAAGCGACCGCCGACATGTCCCAAATCACCTTGGAAGCGGCGAAGTGATTTTGGGCATAGGCGGCGAATATTTCGACCAGATAGTCGCCAATTGCCCCCCGTCCCTTGACGAAGCGCTCCAGCTCCGCCAGCGTCGTCTGCAGGTGTGAGGCCACGGGGTGGCATGGGATCTGGACGAAGGGTACGCCGCAGTCGAAGACTACCTGCGCTGCTATGAGATCACCTTGGAGGTTGAATTCGTCAGCGGTCGGCCAGTAGAGCGCGTGGCCGCCGAGCCAGACCACGACGATCCGCTCGATTATGGAGGGGTCTTTCAGGATAGCTGAAGCTACGTTGGTAAGCGCGCCGATGGCTACCACGTAGAGCGGGGCAGCGGCGTTGGCCTTGGCGATTAGATCATCGACCGCTGCGCTTTCTTGCGGTGTGTCGTCCCGCAGTATATCCGTTGCTCCCCGGAACACCAAGCCCTCCGGTGCAATATCCAACCGCTCCAATAGCCGCAGGATTTCCTCATAGCTTTTCTCCATTCCGTCGCCCGGCCCGGACGAACGACTGTTGTAGAAAGGTGCCGCATAGATCGCCTCGACCGCGAGTTGGTCGGGCGAGAGCAGTGCTTGGACCACGGCGAACTGGTCGTCAATCTCGTTGTACGTATCGGTGTCGAGCACCATCCGCACCTTACCGGTCGGCGGCGTCAAGCGCTCCAAGCGCAGGGCTTCGTCGAGTTTGGGAAAATTCATAGATATTGCGACGCAACCATTGAGCGCCGCTCCTCCTTTCAGCTATTCGCAAACGGATCATATCGCGCTATATTCAAGCGCAAACCCACGGAGGAAAGCATATGCCATGCTTGACGGACGAACAACTCACACACTTTGACGAAGAAGGCTACCTACTAGTGAGGGGGATGCTCGACGTAGAAGAGGTCATCCAGCCCATTATCGACGAGCTCGTGAGCTCTACCAAGATGGTCAAATCGCATCCACGTACGACGACTTGCCCTTTGGCCAGCGCCTGACCCAAATCGTCGTCGAGAGCGGCCAGATCCACGCCCAGTACTTCGACTTCTCCCTGCCGCAGACAGGCATTGATGCCGATACCCCCTTCTGGGCCGGTCCGGCCGTTTTTCGCTGCATTACCGACCCCGACCTCCTCGACGCGGTCGAGTCGATAGTCGGCCCTGAGATCTGGTCCAACCCCGTCCAGCACGTGCGCCTCAAGCCGCCCGAGCGCCTAGTACCCAAAAACCACAACGGCCAAGCCCTAGTCAGTGCCACCAACTGGCACCAAGACAACGGTGTGGTCTTGCCCGAAGCCGACGACTCGGAGGTCTTGACGGTATGGTTTCCGCTCAATGAGGCGACGCTCGAAAACGGCTGTCTGCGGATTATGCCCCGCAGCCATCGGCGAGGGCTGCAAACGCACTGTCCGGGAGGACCGGGGGGCCTGTGGATACCCGAGTTGTTTATGGACATGGACGCGGCGATGCCGGTGCCCATGCAGCCCGGCGATGTGCTCTTCCTCACTCAACACACCATCCACGGCTCGCTGGCCAACAACAGCGACGACATCCGCTGGAGCTTTGACTTGCGCTACAATCCAATCGGCCAGCCCACGGGCCGCGACCTCTTCCCCGGCTTTGTCGCCCGCAGCAGAGCTAATCCAGAAAGCGTCTTGCGCGATCCAGCGGCATGGGAAAAGCTCTGGCGCGACACCCGCGACCGGCTGGCGCAAGAGACGCATACCCCCTTCAACCGCTGGAATGCGGACGCGGCTGTTTGCGCTTAAAGTTGTCAGAGGGTGAAGAGACGAATTCTAGGCGGGCTATTCCACACCCGTTTTCACGGTACCACAATAGAACTTGTAGTATCTATGCTGCCGCAATCCAAGCTCCTCGTAGAAGGCGGCTGCCGGCGTTGCTTCATTGGCAATTAGGGACATGGATACATCTGATTCCCCGATTTTGTCGAGCAGATGACGCACGATCAGACTCGATAAAAAGTTCCTGCATGTAATAGTTGATTCGGTCTTGCCAAGGATAGCAGTATCCGAACATCGCTCCGATCACGTCATTTTTGTCGAGGGCGACGAGGCAATGATTGGGATCGAACTTCCAGAATCGATTGAGATAGTGGTGCGCTTGGGTGACGCTCCACGATTCCTCGTACGGCCACTCGGAGAAAACCCTCACGAATAGACGCGCGCAATCTCTCAAATCCTCTGACTTGATGGCCCGTATCATTCTACGTAATCCTCATATCGTTCCCAATCTGCCAGCAAGTCTCGTGGTCAGGTAACCTCGTTCAGCCTTCCGGTGGCGCAGTCATAGACGAATCCCCGCACGTCGTCCTTGTTCGGGATGAACGGGCTGGCCTGAATGCGGGCGATTCGCCGAACGCCTCTAGGGCGAAGGCCGGACGGATGCCGGTATCGGCTGTGATCGCGTCCTTCACGTCGTCGTCGCGGAATGTCAGCATGCCACAGTCCGTGTGGTGGATGAGCATGATCGAAGTCGTGCCCAGCAGCCGCTGCGAGATCGTCAGCGAACGAATCGCGTCGTCGGTTATCACGCCGCCCGCGTTCCGAATCACGTGCGCGTCCCCTTCTGCGATCCCCAGCAGGCTATGCGTGTCGATGCGCGCGTCCATACAGGCCACCACCGCTAGGTGCAGCCTTGGAGGCAGGGGAAGGTCGCCCTTGTCGAAGTTGTCGGCATAGTGGGCGTTGTTTGCGAGCAGTTCATTGATAATGGCCATCAGAAATCTCCTTTCGCCATCGGTTGCGTCTGCGTCAGCCCGCGTCCGGCGGGACGATGCAGACAGTGGTGATATTTGTACAGTAAAATCAAGGCGATGAACGCCTGCAAGGGTAGGACAAGCTACCTGATCAGCATTTGCCGATCCTTGTTATTAAGCGGCTTGGGGCTATTCAGACCAGAGTCGCTCGAATATCAATCGTCCGTCGCCGCCTCCTTTGAGTACGAATACGTCTGGATTCGATAGCGATTCCCATCCAGCGTAGCCGAAATTAGGGTCCAGTGAATTCAGGATTAGACTCAA
>JAGWBY010000149.1:3368-8457 GCA_021295675.1 Candidatus Latescibacterota bacterium
CGCCTCCTGGTATCCGCAACTCCAAGTCTTCAAATGAATCGCGGACCACCTCGCGCCAGTTGTCAATCGGACTCCCCGAGAGCGTCCGTTCAATTAGGCGGTGATCCAAGTGAACGGGCAATCCCACTGTGGCAGCAAACGGTTCAATGCTTTGCTGTGCCCGCGCGTAGGAGCTGGAGACGATCATGTCGATCGGGTAGTCGGACAAGAACCTAGCGAGTGCTTCGGCCTGTTTTCGCCCAATCTCTGTCAGCGCCGCATCCGGGTCTTGCCCTGATGACTGACAATGTCTAATCAGCAACATCGGCAGATCACGACCATCTAGATTTCAGGTCCGCCTCGATTTCCTGCCAAGGGATTTGCAGTTTTGCGGCTGCGGCCATTAACGCATACACGACGCCATTGAACTCTTCTGGAATCCCCGTTTCTTGGGTAAATGCCCTCACAAACTCAGCGGATTCCTCGCCGACTTTCTTGCAAATCGCATTGCTGTCGGCAAGAAGTTTTGACGTACTGGAGCCGGTGGGCTTTTGCGCGACTGCGGAGATTCTCCGGTACTCCTCTGCCCATGGATTGACGATTTCCCGGCCGATCAATGAGATGTCGCTGAAGCGGACGACCTCGGCGACCTTGAGTCCGGTCTTGGACATCGCGCTTGCGGACGAGCGTTCTCCGCGATACACCACCTCGACGCACCAGTCGTGCGTGCCCTCTGACACGGTGTTTTCGGTGTCTCCAGCATAAGCAACGATACTGATCTGCAGTTTGCTGGATTGGAATCGCTGCGACAGGAACTGACGCGAGGAGAGTTCGTATTTCTTGTTCACGGCAATGGACACCATTGCGGACGAATCGGGAATCTGTCCTTCGCGATTCAACAGACAAAGGGCTGGCCGATAGAACTGAGCACTTGGATCGAACCAATCGTAGGTATTGAGGACCCCAAGTGGAGAATCCCCCGTGCCGAGCATATACTCGTCGAATAGATCGTCTCCCGTGAGGCCATACGCGACTTCTCCCCGTAGGAGGCAATCGTCAACTCGTTGGGGGACGTCCTCCCCGCGTGCCGAAATTATTTCGAGAGTTCCCACGCTCTCGTCAACTCGGGCAAACTCGCCTCCGTCGCTAACGCCAATCTCACTCAGGAGATTGTTCACATACTCATGCAGACCACTGTTCTTGGGGATGTAGAGTTTGGCTTTTGGTTCAGGGACGAATGAACCGATTGCTTCGCGAAACATTTGTTGCTCCTTTTGCACACGGTTAGGTCAATATCCAACCAATCAGACCAACTTGCAATGACAATTCTCCCTCCGGTCGGATAGAGGAATCAAAGGCTTGGAATTCGCCGGATCCACAGGCGAATTTGCGCCGGGGTGGGCCGTCGAACATTCTTGGGAAGCTCGGTGAGTCGCTCCTCTAATTGTGCGGCGGATAAGGCGGCCAAATCTGCCAGCGAACGAACACCGGCTTTGACCAGCAGATTGCCGTATTCCACGCCAATGCCTTGGTGCAGGTACAGTTCGACGAGGCTGCGAGTGGAGTGGGTGTGTTCGCGGCCCAATTCCTCTTCCATTTGCCGCCAAATTTCCGCCGACCTTCCAGCTTCCAAATCGGTCAGATAGACGGTGCCTTCGTCCTGCAAAAGAGTGCGAGCGGCCGGATCCAGACTATCCACTTTGGCCAAGCGTGGCTTCACCGAGCCGACGTTCAAGTGGATGTAGTGATTGACCGTCAGGGCGAAAGCCGCGGCCAAAAGGACGATGACGAGCGCATTCCAGACCTTGGTCGGCTCGGGTCGCTGGCCTCGGTGTGCTCCCAATGGCGGTGCCAATCTGTACCACACCAACAGGCGATAGACTAGAGCACATTCCACGGCAAAGGGAGGGAAGCCCAAAAAGCCGGCCAGCGGCATTTCAAAGAGTTTCAATTCTTCAAAAAAGGGCACTGTGTAGATCCACTTAACTTGGGCCCAGTAGTTGAAGAATTCCCACAGACCACCGGCGATAAATCCGGCCAGTAGCTGGCGGGTCAGCGGTGCGTAATCGCCGCGTACCAATTGATGCAGCAAGCTGTCGGGCAGGCGGCGATATTCGACGGGGGCTAGGAGCAGGATAAAGGCGAGCCAAGTGAGCGGGAAGAAGAAGCGCGGCCACAAAAGGACTAGCGTTAGTCCAATCAGGCCGGCTATTTGTAGGAGGGTTAGGCGACGGGGAGTCAGCGACCAACGATGGCCTTGCCAACCGGCGGCCACGCCGCGCAGTCCCAAGTAGTACTCCAACCACAGTAGGCCGGGAAAAACAGTGGCAAAGGAGAAGAAGGCGTTCAGCGTCTGCAAAACAGGGTGGTCGATGACGAAGATGTAATACCAGTTTTGCAGACGGAAATTGATCAACTCAAAGGCGTACCACCCCACTGCGGACCAAAAAAGGATCAGCAAAAAAGCCGGACCGCAGTGGGCGATGAGCGAGCGTCTTTCCCGCCAATGGATGAGCCGGTCTAGGGTCCAAATGATGCCGTACCAGGCGCATAGGTAAAACAAAGTGGTCACAGGTTCCACCCGGCGCAGCATGAGGACGAAGGAGACCCCGATGAATAGGGGTCCTAATAAAAGCAGTAGCGCGGACTGGAAACGGCGCGGATCCAGCGGCGCGGAAGAGGGGGTCATTGGGAAGGGTCGAGTTCCAAAACCGCGGCCAAGCTGTCGCCTTGGTGGACGCGGTTGAAGACTCGCAGACACAGGATCAAGCCCGCTTGGGTCGATATCACTTCCTCGCGCCGCTGCCCCAGATGATCGACCACTGTGCCGATCACATCGCCCGGTTGCACCGGCGCTTTCAGTGTTACCTGAGGCTCGAAATAACCGTCAAAGGGAGCTGGGTAATTGATCTGGATGTGCCCGGAGTTGTCGCGGTTGTCCTCTACGGTGTACTCGGTGCGCAAGGGCGGTAGGGTGCGGTCGATCATGTCCAATTCGGCCAAGACGTTCAGGCAGCCCTCGAAATAGGCATCCGCGCCCTCGGGATCGCACGTGCCACCCCCCATCCACTCGGCGTAGATGGCTGGCACGTTGGCGTCGCGGGCTACTGAGAGCGTGCGTCCGTCGAGGTGAGCTGAGGTGCCCCAGATGATGGGCATATTCAGTGCTCGGGCCATGCGCCGTTGCACGTCGAGGATGGCTTTATCGGGATGCAGGGTGTATCCCACGGTAGGGTAGAATTCCATGACTATCCCGCCGCTGTGCAGGTCGATGAGATAGTCGGCCCGGCGGATTTCCTCGCTGACGGCGTGGGCTGTACGCTCGGTGATCGAGCCGTCGGGCCGGCCCGGGCAGGTGCGGGCCAAGTCCAGCTCGTCCTCGGCTGTGCGCTGGCCGCGCCAATAGGCGGCTTCGTTGACTACGGGGATGGCGGTGAGGCGGCCCCGCAAGGCCGCTGGATCGAGGTGGTCTAGCAGGCGGCGGATGGCCGCCATAGACTCGAACTCGTCGCCGTGGACGCCGCCTATAATCAGCAGGTTGGGACCTTTTTGGGTGCCTTCTATTACTTGTTGTCGCAGGGTGATTGTCGGAGTCATAGATGGGAAACGACCTTTCGATCCACAGTTGGCGATCTTTCAACGGTTATTGCGATAGGGACAAAGCTCTAGGGTTTGGCTGGTGAAGTACGGGTGTCCGGGCTCGGGCCAGCCGAATAGGCCGCGCACTCGGGGCGTGGTGGCAGTGAAGAAAGGCAACATGTGCTCGCGTTCGCCGTACATGAAAGGATTGGCGAATCGAGTCCAGCGATCGTTGTCGCGGCGGCACATGGATAAGGTCCAAAAGGCGCGTTGCGTGCGCTTATTGGCAAAGGGTTGGGCCGCGTGGACTAGGTACGACGAGTAGAGAAGAGCCGACCCCCGCCGGCCCGTGGCGGGAACCGGAACGGCTAGTTCGGTGGCTTGGCGCAGGTCTTTGAAGGACCCACCTGCGGCGTTGTCTTGGGCAAGCGCCCGCACAAAAGCAGGACCAGCTACTTTGTGCGAGCCGGGGATGACTAGCATGGGGGCACCGTCGTCTTCGACATCGTGCAGATACACTCCCGAATTGACGTAGTCGAAACGGCCTGTTTGGTCGTGGGGCGGCAGCAGGCAATTGGTGTAGTGGTCAATGTGGTAGCCCTCCCAAGAGTTGTCGGGATGGCGCTTGTCGGTAGGTCCCGAGCGCATGAAGAGATGGGCGTTGCAGTAGCTGGCTTTTGCGCCCAAGCATTGCCCAAAAACGTCGAGATAGGTCTCGTTTTCTATCAGCCGATCTAGAGCTGGCGCGCCCACGGGAAATTGCGAGCGGCCCTCGGAGTGGTCGTGCGTGGTGGTGAAACCGTCCGAGACTCCGGAGCCGTCGCCTCGGTCGCAAGCGGCCAACCATTGCTGGAAGGATTGGCCGTAGAAAATCTGTTCCATCGCCGCTAGGGCCGCGTCCATCTCGTCGGCAGAGAACAGGTCGGGGACGATGATATAGCCGTCGCGGTGGAACTGGTCGAGTTGGGCTGGCGTTAGGCTCATGGGATCTCGATCTAGTATAGGTTGGGGTTGGTTTTCTGGCGGTGGGTGGTATAGCAAAACCATTCACAAGACGATCCGCAGATGGACGCAGACAGACGCAGAATAATATTCACAAGATGATCCGTTCAGGACTTCTGTAAGATACCATGCTCGACTAGTGGGTCAACTCAAAGAGGAAGCCAGCCTTCAATGAGATTTCCGGGCTTTTTCACCTTCGCCTTTGAACCTGTACTTTCCGGGCGGCGTCTTTATTTGCAGAGAGCCTCGATGCAGATACCGGACCCACAGCTCATAGCGCAAATAAAAGAACGCGATGAACGCGCGTTCCAGCAGTTCTTTGAGCGCTATCGGGAGCAGATTCACCACCACGTGCGCTGCATCGTCCGCGATGATGCGAGTGCTAACGATGTAGTGCAAGAGGTTTTCTTGCGAGTGTGGAACCGGGCCGATCAATGGAGCGGTCGAGGCTCTGCGGCTGCTTGGCTGTTCCGCATTGCCACTCATCTCTCTCTGACTCACCTGCGCACCGTGCGAAGGCGGCGAGAGC
>JAGWBY010000020.1:0-425 GCA_021295675.1 Candidatus Latescibacterota bacterium
ACGCAAATTCCATAGCCAAATACTCCCTCTTGTGAACGGTGTGAACCCCTGCTAATGGTCTGGATGAGCAGCCATGCTAATAAAGACCGTCGATAGCAGGGTAAAGACAAAAGCTTGGACGAACCCCACGAAAATTTCGAGCATGTAAATCGCCACGGCAAAGGGCACAGAGCCAATGGCGATCCACTCACTTTGCAGAATGGAAATCAAACCCAGAAAGACCAAAATCGCCACGTGGCCGCCGGTCATATTGGCGAAGAGACGCACGCACAAAGCGAAGGGCTTGACCAACAAACCAATTAATTCTACGGGAATCAAAATGATGAGCAGCACCGGCGGCACCCCGGAAGGGATCAGGCTCTTGAAGTAGCCGAACAATCCGTTGTTGGCGATGCCAGCCCCTAACATGACTAAAAAAGAGCATA
>JAGWBY010000020.1:492-16633 GCA_021295675.1 Candidatus Latescibacterota bacterium
GCAAAAAAGGCAGATACTTTTTGCCGTCCTCGCCCATGATGGGCAATACGACCTCGTCGCGCAGGAAGAGGACGATGGCTTCGAAGAAATTGGCCATACCCGAAGGCACGGTGCGCGGTTTGCGGAAGGCCCTGAGCATGAGCACTATGAGCAGGATGCTCGCCACCCACATAATCACTACGTGCCGGGTGATGGAGAGGTCGATGCCGAAAAGCTCTAGCGAAGGAAGAGAAACTTCGCCTGCGAGCAGGTGATCAAAATCGACAAAGGGCAATTCGATATAAGGGCTATCTAGAATGTGCCCTATGATGTCCACTTGCGCATTTGCGGCATCTGCCGCCTGCGTATCGCCAGCCATTTGCTGCCTTGTGAAATATCCAAAATAGGAGGGAAATCTGTTGCAGTAGCCAACCGAATAAATTAATTAGGCCACAAATTTCTGTCAATACCTCACGAGCGCTTCTAGCGCTTTGAACGGCCTTGTAACTTGAGTACGTAAAAGATTTCAAACGCAAGAAAAAGCAAGTACGCAGCCACTAGCGCGACGAAGTAACTTTCGGCATGGATCTCAGCCCATCTGAGCACCACTACCGCTCGCGATCATCCCCCCGAAGAAGGCGATTATAAAGGTTTGCATGCCCTTGCCCCATCCCCAGCGAATCGCCGCCAGCGCGAGCGCGCCGTTGACCCCAGCGACCACCAATCCAGCGGCGATGCTGTCCCAATTCACGATCCGTCCTCCCGCTTGCGCCGCTCATCTAAGTCCATCAGCGTCCGATAGAGTTTGTAAAACCCGCCCCCCGCGCCAAGCAGGGTGCCCAACACGAGAAAGAGCGGCGTAGTTGCAAATTTGTCGTCGAGCCACCAGCCGAGAAACACAAAGATCAGGATCGTCGCTGCGAATTGAATTCCCAGACTGACGTAAGGGCCAATTTCCGCGTATGCCCCGGTCTTTTTTTTGGCGACCATATTTTTACGAGTAAAGAAAAACGGCGGACCGCCGTCCGCCGCTATATCAAAGCTGCCGACAGTGCTCAGCTTTTCTCCGACTCGGCATCCCCGCACGAGCCGGGAGCCTGACCGCACTCGCACATAGGCTCACCCAACGCATCGCGCATAGTGCCCAGTCCTCCGCACGAGCCTTGGAGGCGACGATTGCTGAAGATCACGCCGACAGCCATGGCGGCCATAACCAGTCCGAACGCGGCGAACGCGGCGATAAGCATGCTCACAGTCATCTTGCATTCCTCCCGACTTAAAACTCGTCGAAGCGGATCATTTCCTCTTCAATGCCTAAATCGTCGAGCATCCCGAGCGCGGATTGGAGCATCAGCGGCGGGCCGCACAGGTAATATTCGACGTCTTCAGGGGAATGATCGTACACTACCTGGTGAATAAAGCCCACATAGCCGTCCCAATTGTCCTCTGGCCGCGGCTCGGACATGGCGATGTGGAAGGTGAAATTGGGAAACTCCTCTTCGATTTTGCGGAAATGGTCCTCGTAGAAGACCTCGTTGGGATTGCGCGCTCCGTACCAATAGGACACCTTGCGCCCGGTCTTGAGCGTATGGAAGAGGTGGTATAGATGCGAGCGCAGAGGTGCCATGCCCGCGCCACCGCCGATATAGACCATCTCGCGGTCGGTTTCCTGGATGAAGAACTCGCCGAAAGGCCCCGAGATCGTCACCTTGTCGCCCGGCTTGCGGCTGAACACATAGGAAGAGGCGATGCCGGGCGGCACATCCTCCCAGCCGCCCTTTTCGCGATCGGGCGGCGGGGTGGCGATGCGGATGTTGAGCATGATGATGTCACCCTCGGCCGGGTGATTGGCCATTGAATAGGCGCGGAAGATGGGTTCGGTATTGACGAGCTTGAAGTCCCAGACGTTGAAGCGATCCCAATCGGGGTGGAAGCGCTCGTCGATGGCCTCAAAGTCCTTGAAGTCGCACTCAAAGGGCGGCACTTCGATCTGGATAAAGCCGCCGGGCTGGAAATCCAGCGTCTCGCCCTCGGGGAGCTTGACGACAAATTCCTTGATAAAGGTCGCCACATTGTCGTTGGATACTACTTCGCACTCCCACTTTTTGACCGAGAACACTTCGGGCGGCACTTCGATCTCCATGTCCTGCTTGACGTTGACCTGACAGGACAGCCGCACGCCCTCGCGCGCCTCGCGCTTGGTAATGTGGCTGGTCTCGGTCTGCAAGATATCGCCACCACCCTCGTAGATGTTGACCTTGCACTGGGCGCAGGTACCACCGCCGCCGCAGGCCGAAGACACGAAGACCTTGTTGTCGGCCAGCACGTTGAGCAGCTTGCCCCCGGCTGGGACGGAAAGGGCCTTGCTCTGGTCGTCGTTGATGAGGATCCGCACGTTGCCGCTGGGCACCAGCCGGGAGCGGGCGACCAAAATTACGGCCACTAGGGCCAGCACCACGCCCGTGAACATGCCGACGCCGGAAATAACTTCAGTCATAAAACGCTCTTTTCTCTTATAGCTGAATACCGGAAAAGGACATAAAAGCCAACGACATCAGGCCCACCGTAATGAAAGTGATCCCGAGGCCGCGCAGCCCGGGGGGCACGTCGCTGTACTTCATCTTCTCGCGAATGCCTGCCAACGCGACGATAGCCAGCGCCCAGCCGAAGCCGGAGCCAAAACCAAAAACTACGCTCTCGCCGAGGTTGTAGTCGCGCTCGACCATGAACAACGAACCACCTAAGATCGCGCAATTGACGGTAATCAAGGGCAGGAAGATACCCAGCGCATTGTAGAGGGCCGGCACGAACTTGTCGAGAAACATCTCGAGAATCTGCACCATGGCGGCGATGATGCCGATGTAACTAATCAGCCCCACAAAGGTCAGATCTACCCCACTCAAGCCTGCCCACGCCAGAGCGTCTTCCTTGAGCAGGTACTGGTAGATTAGGTTGTTGGCTGGGACAGTAACCGTCTGTACCACGATTACGGCGATCCCAAGCCCGAACGCCGTCTGCACCTCCTTGGAGACCGCTAGAAAAGTACACATCCCCAAAAAGAAGGCCAGCGCCATGTTCTCGACGAACACGGACTTCATAAATATGCTCAGATAGGCTTCGACCATCTTCGGTTATTCCTCCTCGACCTGATCGCTCTTCCAGCTTCGGAGCGCCCATATAAACAAGCCAATGATAAAAAACGCACTCGGCGGCAAGAGCATCAGGCCGTTGGGCGCGTACCAACCCCCCTCGGCGGCCAATGCGAACATTGGTACCCCAAAAAGCGAACCCGATCCGAATAGCTCGCGCAACACGCCGACGACCAGCAGAATGACGCTGTAGCCCAAGGCGTTCCCCAAGCCGTCGAGAAAGCTCAGCCCAGGGCCGTTCTGCGAGGCGAAAGCCTCGGCCCGCCCCATGATAATGCAGTTGGTGATGATCAGGCCGACGAAGACCGAGAGCTGTTTACTTATATCAAAGGCATAGGCGCGCAGGAATTGATCGACGATAATCACCAGCGAGGCGATGATCGTCATCTGCACGATAATGCGGATATTGGCCGGGATAAAGTTGCGAATCAAGCTGACGGCCATGTTGGAACAACAGAGTACAAAAATGACCGCCAAGCACATGGTGACGGTGGTTTCCAACTTGGTCGTCACCGCCAGCGCCGAGCATATACCGAGGCTCAGCAAGGCAATGGGATTGGAGTCAAAGAGCGGCCTAAAGAGGACGTCTCTTGGTTTATCAGCCATTTAACTAACTCCTCGTTCTTTGAGCTTGGCCAGATACGGCCCAAAGGTTTCCGCACCCAGCCAGTAGCGCAGCATGTCTCTGACGCCGCGCGAGGTAATGGTGGCACCCGACAGCCCATCAACCTGATACTGAGCTTCGGGCCGTCCCGGGACGACCTTGCCCCTGATCACTTCGATGCGCACGGCACCGCTTTCGTCGAAGGCCTTTTTGCCGTCCCACAGGGCCTTTCGCCTCCCAAACCTGGAGTCTCGGCGTGCTCGTAGTACACCAGTCCGCGGATGGTATTGAGGTCCCTAGCATCGAGGGCCACAAATCCATAGAGCGTTGACCACAGACCTAAGCCGTGGACGGGCAGGATGACCTTTTTGATCTTGCCCTTTTGCGAGACCAAGTACACCGAGGCATGGAGGGCGCGGCGCTTGACGTTGGCAATATCTATATCGGCCGGTACCACCTCGCTCTGCGCCGGGTCTTTGGCCGCCCGCCGCTGGTCGTACTCAATCGGATCAACGCCATCGACGTATTCGCCGGTCGCCAAATCGACGACGCGGGTATTTATATTTCGGTATAACTCATCGATGCGCTCGCCGCTGGCGACCTCGCCGGATTTCAACAGACCCGCGGCCATTAGAATATTGCGCTTCTTGTCGAGCGTCTTGTTGACTGCTTGGGTCGGCCGCAGCGACACCGCCGCCGCCGATACCAGCACCGAGCAGACGAGGCAAACGCCGAGCGCCACGCTGAATGTTCTACCTACGGAATCGTTAGCCACTTTGTCTATCTCTCCTAAGAGCTGACGGCGGTGCGGGCCAGCCTGCGCTTCATGTTGGCTTGTATTGCTACGTAGTCGATCGCGGGCGCGAAGACATTGCCAAAGAGAATGGCCAGCATTACGCCCTCGGGGAAGGCCGGGTTGATCACGCGGATCAGCACGGTCATAAAGCCTATGAGCGCCCCGTACACCCAACGGCCAGCCGGGGTCATGGTCGCCGACACCGGATCCGTCGCCATATAGACGCAGCCAAAGGCATATCCGCCCAGCACCAAATGCCAAGCCGCGTCCATCTGGAACATCGGGTTGGTATCGCTGCCAATCGCGTACAGCAATTCGGCGCAAACGACCGTGGCCGCCGTCATGCTGACGATAATTTGCCAAGAGCCGACCCTAGTCGCGATGAGGATGGCCGCGCCGATCAGACAGGCTAGGGTCGATGTTTCGCCCATAGATCCGGGGATCGTGCCCAAGAAGGCCTGCGTCCACGTCACCGCGCCAGTAACGGCCGCCATGCCATCGGCAGCAGCGGCCCCTAGCGGGGTAGCGTACGTAAAGCCATCGACCGCGACCCAGACCGCATCGCCAGTGATCTCGACGGGATACGCAAAATAGAGAAAAGCTCGCCCGGTCAGCGCCGGATTGAGGAAATTTTTGCCGGTACCGCCGAAGACCTCTTTACCTATCACCACGCCGAAACTAATGCCAATGGCCACCTGCCACAGGGGGATCGTCGGCGGCAGGGTCAGGGGAAAGAGCATACCCGTGACCAAGAAGCCCTCGTTGATCTCGTGCTTGCGAACCATTGCGAAAAGCCCCTCCCACAAGCCGCCCACCATATTGCACACCAAAAAGACGGGGAAAAAATAGAGGAAGCCGTGGAACACATTGGCCAACGGGTTATGGGGATTGTAGCCGATGCCGAGGATGTCGATGATGATCCCGCGCCATTCGCCCGTCGTGGCCGCCCCCATCTGCTCCATGGCCAAGTTGATCTGATAGCCAGTGTTCCACATGGCCATGAAGATACAGGGCGCGAGCGCGACGACGACCGTAATCATAGTGCGCTTGAGGTCAATGCCGTCGCGCACGTGCGTCGGCCCCTCAGTGACGCGACCGGGCGTATATAAAAATGTATCGGCTGCCTCGTATAGAGCGTAGAACTTTTCCAGCCGCCCCCCCTTGTGGAAAAGAGGCTCGGCTTGGTCGAGCAGATCTCGCAAAACCTTCATTGAATGCGTTTATCCTTCTCTTTCAATTCTGTCCAAATTTCGCCGCAGTATGGGTCCGTATTCGTACTTGCCGGGACACGCGAAAGTACACAGCCCCAAGTCCTCCTCGTCTAGCTCCAGACAGCCGAGGGCTTGGGCGCGGTCCGTATCCTCGACTATGATGGCGCGAAGGAGCAGTGTCGCGAGGATGTCCAGCGGCATCACCTGCTCGTACGAGCCGATCGGCACCATAGCCCGGTCGCTGCCCTCGGTCGAGGTAGTAAAATCGAATAGCCGGCTAGGCAGCAGCTTGGAAGCAAAGACATTCTTGATGGAAAACTTATCGACGCCCGGTTTCTGCCACCCTAAGAACTCGCGCTCGCGTCCCTCGGCGAGCGGCCGAGGAAGTCCAACGGGCCGGACGCGACCCGCCCCGCTAGCACCGACCCGGCAATGATCCGATTCTCGCCCGGCTTGAGCTGGCCCGCCGTCAACTCGCTCAGGCAGGCCCCTTGGCGGGTGCGCAACAGGCGCGGCTGCTCCACTTGGGGGCCGCCCAAAGCCACTATGCGCTCGGTCCACAGCGAGCCGGTGGCAAAGAGCTTACCGCAGGCTATCACGTCTTGGTAGCCAATGTACCAGACCGTCTTGGCCGCCCCGACCGGATCGAGAAAGTGGATGTGAGTGCCGGGCAAGCCTGCGGGATGCGGGCCGGCAAATTCGACGACCTCGGCACCGTCGGTTGAGATGCTCACACCGGGTGCCTTGCACGCATAGACCGGCCCATCGGTGAGTTTGCCCAATATGGTCAGACCCCGAGCGAAATCGTCTTCGTACTCGCGAAGCACGACTTGGGGATCGGCTGCGAGGGGATTGGTATCCATCGCAGTGACGAAAATCGAGTGCGGCGTGCTATCGGGCAGGGGCACTTTGCTGTAGGGCCGCGTGCGCAGCGCGGTCCAAAGGCCAGACGCCACCAAGGTTTCGCGCACCTGCTCGCGGCTTAGCTGGTCAGGCACCGTGCGCGTGTGCTGCTCAAAGCGCTCTTCCTCGTCCCCGGCAACTTCAATGACGACCGAGAGCAAGACGCGTTTGGCACCGCGATGGACGGCGATCACTTTGCCGCTCACCGGCGACGTATAGCGCACGTCCGGGGTCCGCTTATCCTCGAAAAGCAACTGGCCCTTTTTGACCGAATCGCCCTCGTTTACGGCCATCGTCGGCCGCAGGTCGATAGTATCTGGCCCCAAGACGGCCACCTTCCCAATCGCTGGGCCGTCTTCAATCACTTGCTCCGGCGCACCAGCAATGGGCAGGTTCAATCCTTTTTTTATTACAATTTTGCTACTGGCCATTATGTGCGCTGCGCGATCCCCTTTCAAAAGTAAAATATCACTAAACTGGCCAGTTTAAGCCAGCTATTTCCATCTGTAAGAAAAATAGGACGCTAATTCGCCACTGAAGAGTTTTTATGTCTCATAATCGGCCAGATATTCAAAGCGCGGGCGCGCCGTCTAGCCCGTTTACCTCCGCAAACAGCCTAAAAATAAAAGCCAAGAAACGCGATGGAGCAAGACATTTGCGTGGAAGACGCGGGCTAGACCTTGCCAAACCGGGTGAAACCTCGGATTTTAGACGCTCATTCACCAAACTGATTGAGGAATTATGAGCCTGAATGCGTCTGCAACGCGCGAGGAAATCGCTGCTCTCTACAAAAGCCCTATACTCGACCTCATATACCGAGCCGCGACTGTTCATCGCGAGCACCACGACCCGCGGCAAGTACAAGTCTGCACCCTGCTGTCGATCAAGACCGGCGGCTGTCCTGAAAATTGCAGCTATTGCTCGCAATCGGCCCACTTCGATACGAGCCTCGAACGCCAAGACCTACTGTCGCTAGATGCCGTGCGCGCAGCCGCCGAGTGCGCCGCAGCCGCTGGCAGTACGCGCTTCTGCATGGGCGCGGCTTGGCGCCAAGTCCGCGACGGCGCGGAATTCGACCGAGTGTTGGACATGGTGCGCACAGTCGCTGCCACCGGCATGGAAGTCTGCTGCACATTGGGCATGCTCACCGCCGATCAAGCCCGCCAGTTGCGGGAAGCCGGCCTCCACGCGTACAACCACAACCTAGACACTGGGGAAAACTACTACCCCGAAATCGTCTCCACCCGCACCTATCGCGACCGCCTCGAAACCCTAGGCCACGTCGGTCGCGCCGGGATATCGGTCTGCTGCGGCGGCATCTTGGGCATGGGCGAAAGCGACGAAGACCGCATAGACCTGCTCTGCGCGCTCTTGCAACTACCAACGCCGCCGGAATCCATACCGGTCAACGCCCTAGTACCCATCGCCGGCACGCCGTTGGGCGACCGCGAAAAGACGACTGTGTGGGAGCTCGTCCGCATGATTGCCTGCGCCCGCATCCTCTTTCCCGAGGCCATGGTGCGCCTCTCGGCTGGGCGCGACCAGCTCTCGACAGCCGAACAAGCCCTGTGCTTTTTGGCCGGAGCCAATTCCATCTTCTCGGGCGACCGCCTGTTGACTACGCCCCACCCCGGCACTGACGCCGACCAAGCCCTCTTCGACCTGCTCGACCTAGAAGCGCGGCCGCCGCAAAGCGCTTCAGAGCGCGTCGATCAACTCGCAGAAGCAGTCGTAGATCGAAGCTAGCTGAGGCCGCTTAATGCAGTAGGGCGGCAGCACGTACACGCTATTGCCCAGCGGGCGCAGCAGGAATCCTCGCGCCAAAAATCGCTCCCTCAGCAGCGGCCCCACCTCGTGCAAGTATCCTTCCTCGCCCTCGGCTATCACGTCCGCCGCCACAATCGTACCGCACACCCGCACCCGCTTGAGCCGCTGATGGCCGCATAGGCGCACCGCTTCCTCGCGCTGCCAAGCCGCTAGGCGGCGGAAAGGCTCGCTAACGAGCAGATCCAGCGAAGCCAGCGCGGCCGCGCACCCTAAGGGATTGGCCGTATAGGAGTGCCCGTGATAGAAGGCTTTAGCAGGATCGTCGTTATAGAAGGCTGAGAAAATCCGCTCGCTGCAGACGGTGGCCGCCATGGGCAGAAAGCCGCCGGTCAGCCCCTTGGCCAGACAGATGATATCGGGTTGGGTCGCGGCTTTCTCACAGGCGAAGAGCGCCCCGGTGCGGCCAAATCCGGTCAGCACCTCGTCGTAGATGGCCAACACGTCGCATTGGCGCAAAAGTGCCTGCACGGCCAAGAGAAAGTGCGGGCGGCACATTCGCATGCCTCCGGCACCCTGCACCAGCGGCTCGAGGATCATGGCCGCGTACTGGCCAGGACGGCGTGCCAACAACTCCTCCAGCCGCGCGAGTGCCCGCGCCTCTTTGGCTTCTACCTCCCCATCGCCCTCCCAAGTGGCCGGGAAGGGCACGGCGTCCGTCGGAAAGAGCAAGTCGGCAAAAGGGCGCGTAAAAAGCGAGCGCTCCCCCACCGACATCGCTCCGAGTGTGTCGCCGTGATAGGCCCCCTCGAAACGCAGAAAGCGCGTGCGATCTAGCTCGCCCTGATTGCGCCAAAACTGATAGGCCAGCTTGAGCGCAACTTCCACGGCCGTCGAGCCGTCGTCCGAGTAGAAGACCCACTCTAGCGGCGCGGGTAAGGCATCCACCAGCCGACGGGCTAGCTCTTCGGCGGGGCGATGGGTAAACCCCGCCGCTATTACGTGTTCCAGCTCTTTGGCCTGCCCGGCCACCGCGGCGGCGATCTCGGGCTGGCCGTGACCGTGCAAGGTCACCCACCAGCTCGAAATGCAGTCGAGGATCTGCCGCCCATCTTCCAACTCTAGCACGGCCCCGCGACCAGCCCGCACTTGCTGTATCGGCAGCGACGCCTTCATCTGGGTAAAAGGCGACCACACGTGGGAAGTACGCTCAGTCATGGTGGCCAAAATAGCGGGCAAAAAGCTCCGGCACCTTGGCGGGAGACAGCTCCACCCTGCGGTCGATTGCAGCCAGCACAGGTATCTCTCCGTAGTGCGCGATAGCTTGGCAGTTAGCTGGATTGGAGGGGCCGTTGACCACCACGCCCAAGAGCGGGCAACCTCGGCGGCGCAATTGGTCCAGCGTCAATAGTGTGTGATTGATGGTGCCCAACTCGCTGCGCGCCACCACCAGCACCGGCAACCCCAGAGCGACCATCAGATCGACCATCAGGTGCTGGTCGTCGAGCGGCACCATAACTCCGCCAGCTCCTTCGACGATCAAGCGCTCCTGCTTGGGCAGCGCAAAGCGGCTCATCTCGATCTGCACGCCCTCGCGCCGGGCCGCCTCGTGTGGCGACAGGGGAGCGCGCAAGCGATAGGTCTCTGGCAGAACGCGCTCGGCTGGTAGGCCAGTGACGCGCCGCAGCCAATCGGCGTCCGCATCGGCTCCACTTTGCACGGGCTTCCAATAGGAGGCTTCCAGCCCCACAGTCAGCAGAGCTGCCACATAGGATTTGCCAACGCCCGTATCCGTACCGGTGACGAATAAGCGCGCGGGGAGTTCAGCCGTCACAGCTCCCCGCTTTCTCGACAGACAAATAATGAATAGCGCACGTGATCTCCACGCCGTTGGGGCAGTCGCGGTCCCAGCCACGCAAGAGCTGGCGCAATTGCGCAGGTCCAAGGGCACTCAGCCGCGCCGACGTGTGGGCTCCCGTGCCCTTGAAGTGGCGCAAAAAAGCGTGCGCAGTCGGAAAGCGCAGTGCAATCACCTGCTCCCATTGGCGCACTGCGACCGGCTCGTTGGCGAATACACGGGCGATAGAGGCCAAGTCGGGCAAGGCGTTGGCGCTGCAAGGAACGCCTTGGTGCGCACATTGGCGGTGCCATTCGGCGTATGAATCCACCCCTGGATAGGAGCAGAGCAATCGTCCACCGGGTTTGAGCGCGGCCAGTAGCTGCTGTAGCCCAGCGCGCAAATCGGCGAACCAGTGAACCACAAAGCTGGCGCAGATCAAGGCGTAGCGTTCCTCGCTTGCTAGCTGCTCCCCGTCCAAGACCCGATAGCAGAGGTCTGGATGGGTGGTTTCAGCGGCCATTTTCTGCCGACAATGAGCGACCATGGCCGGCGCAAGGTCGGTCAGTTCCAAGCGCCGCTCGGGGAAAAGCGCGGCCAAAGACGCGCTCAAAAAGCCCGTGCCGCAACCGATTTCGAGTACTGGGCCTTCTACTAGATTGCCGGCGCACTCGGCAGCGCATTTAGCCAAAGTAGCAGCACCAGCGCACTGCTCTTCGGCATGGCAGTCGTACGTCGAGGCGCTGCGGGAAAAATTTTCCACGACGCGCGCTTTGAAACTCGCTCCCGTCATAGTAGTGGTCGGTGGTCAGTGGTCAGTAACTGACGTTACGCAGAAACTTCTTGGGTAGGAGATGCTTCGCTTCGCTCAGCATGACAGGGGCTGGTGCCCTGCTTCTCGGTGTCATGCTGAGCGCAGCGAAGCGGAGTCGAAGCATCCCATACCTAGGTGCCGTGCTAGCTCAGTTGTTGCGGGAAGTGGGATAGAGACTGGTCGCTGGCCACTACACTCAATGCCAAGCCCATTCAACCCGTTCCCAACACGCGCGAACATGTGTTAGGGGCAGCGCGTGGCCGGCTTCCGCGACGATGGCAAGCGCGCTGTTGGGCAGCAACTCATGCAGTTCCTCGGCCCGCTCTACGGGCACCACGCGGTCGCGGCTGCCATGCAAAATGAGCACCTGTGCTGTGGCTGGTATCGCGCTTAGCTCCAGCACGCTTGCCTGCAACAGTTGCAAATCGCGGCGCAAGCTGTCGGCGTCAACAGTCCCGGGGCAGCGGCCATCCGGCAACGCACCACAACGGGCGTAAAAATCGGCCAACAAGGCCGCTGGTTCGCGCTCCAAGCGCGCGAGCATCTGCTCTACCGTGCGGCGCGAGCGCCGGGCCTGACGGGCGCACGCAGAGTGAAAGCTGCGAAAGCCACTCATAACCACGATCAACTCCGCCGCCCATAGCTGCGGTGACAACAAGTGCAAGCCGAGGGAGTGCGCCAAGACGATGCGCGGCTGGGCCGCAACCTCCACGACTGGGCCGAAATACCCTCGGTCTGGACAGTGCAGCGCAAAATTAGCGGGCAAGACCTCCCGCCAGCGATCCCAGCACCAAGCACCAAAGCCCCACCCGTGTTGGGCGACCACGTCAACGACGGCCATTGCGCCACCGCTGTAGCAAGTCCACCAGCATGTCGAGATCGCTCTGCTGGTGCAGGGCACTGAGTGCCAAGCGAATCCGCGCCCGACCCGGCTCGACCGTAGGAGGGCGAATAGCTACCGCTAGGACGCCGTTTTCTTCTAGATAGGCGTTCAGGGCCAGTGCTTCGTCATCCGCACCTACCATCAGCGGCACGATCTGCGCGGTCGCCGCGCCCGTGTCCCAGCCTTGTGCCCTGAGCGCGCCGCGCAAATAGTCGGCATGGGCGAGCAATGTTCGGCGCTCTGCGTCCATCTGCGGTACCAGCTCTAGCGCCGCATCCACCGCGCCCAAGACGGCCGGCGGCAGCGCGGTCGTATAGATGAACCCCGGACAGCAATTGACCAAGTACTCCCACAACTCCTCGCCGCAAGCCACGTACGCCCCAAAAGACCCAAGGGCCTTGCCGAACGTGCCTATGCATACATCCACGGCCTTGCCACACGTCAGCCCCATCCCCCGCTCGCCCAGAACGCCCGTGGCATGCGCTTCGTCGATGACCAGCAACGCGTCGAATTCCCCGGCCAACTCGACGAGCGCGTCGATGTCGCTGACGTCGCCGTCCATGCTAAACACCGATTCGGTGACAATCACCCGGCGCGAGTGATCCGCCCCCGCGCTTTCCGCCAGCAGGGCGCGCAGGTGGTCCAAGTCGCCGTGGCGGTAGCGCCGCATCCGACAGCGCCCCAAAACCGCCCCTTGCACCAAACTGTTGTGGCAGAGCCGGTCGAGCAGGATGAGCGCGCGCCGATCAACCAGCGTCGGCAGCAGCGAAACATTGGCCTGATATCCAGAATTGAGCACCAGCGCCCGCTCGGTCTGCTTGAGCCTAGTCAAGGTCTGCTCCACCTCGGCAAAGCCCGGCTGCGAGCCACAAATTAAGCGCGCGGCCGTAGCACCGGCTCCGTAGCGCTCGACGAACTCAATGGCTCGCGCCCGCACGAGCGGGTGCGACGCCAAGCCGAGGTAGTCGTTGGAGCTAAAATTGACCAACTCGCGGCCTTGAGCGCGAACGCGCGCGCGGCTGCACGGCTCCCAAGTTCGCAACGACCGCATCTGTCCAGCCTGTTGCCGCCGCGCCAATTCGGCGTGAATGAAATCGAATTTCGCCTGCATAAAGTGAAGCTGTGCCAAATGATTCGCCTAGGCAAGGCAAACCGCCCACAGGCTTGCTGCACAAGGTGTGCCGCTCTATACTATCGCCTGTAAACTTGCCCTTCCGCTGCCATGGCGACGACCAATAAAATCACCGTTTCTTCGCTCCAGTCCAAAAAGGAGCGCGACCAGAAGATCTGCATGTTGACGGCCTACGACTACCCCACGGCCGCACTGCAAGACGAAGCCGGCCTCGACGTGATCTTGGTCGGCGACTCCGTGGGCACCAACGTCTTGGGCTATCGCGGCCCACAGCAGGTGACCATGGAAGACATCCTCCACCACCTGCGGGCGGTGCGCCGGGCCGTGCGCCGGGCCTTTCTCCTCGCCGATCTACCCTTCATGTCCTTTCAGCCGTCGGTCGAGACCGCGGTCAAAAACGCCGGGCGCTTGGTGCAGGAGGGCGGGGCCGAAGGCGTCAAATTGGAGGGCGGCCTGCCGGTCTTGCCGCAGCTAAAAGCCATCGTTGACGCCGGCATTCCGGTCGTCGGCCACCTCGGGTTCACTCCGCAGTCCCAAGCCCGCGAATTCTACCTGTTCAGCGACCGGCGCGGCACGGTGCCCAAATTTCACGGCAAGGGGCCAAAGGGAGCCAAGGCCCTCGTCGAGCAAGCCCTGCGCTTGGAGGACGCCGGCGTGTTCTCCCTGGTCTTGGAGATGGTCACTGAAGAGGCCGCTCAAGCCGTCACCGAGCGGCTCAAAATTCCGGTCATCGGCATCGGCGCTGGCCGCTATTGCGACGGCCAAGTGCTGATCGTCAACGAAGAAGACCTAATCCTGACCAAAGCCTATGGCCAAACGCGCCAGGACTGGATTGAAATGTTCAAAACGTACTGCCGAGAAATCGCCGAAGGCCACTTCCCCACGGCCGAAAACACAGCGCACATGGCCCCTGCAAAACGCGCTCAACTAGACCAACTGCTCAACGACAACGGTAAGAATCGCTAATCCTTCGAGAGGAAAATTGCCCATGCGCTTATTCTACGCCGCCGCCCTGATGCTCGCACTCGCCGTCCCCGCCCTAGCCCAAGAAGCCGACCAAAACTGGATTCAGGCGGCCATCGCCAACTTGGACGCCGCGTTTGGCTCCATCGTCTCGGCGATGGACTCCGTCCTCTTCGCCAAATTAGGCATGGAAGTTCCCCTCATCATCTGGGTGCTCGTCCTAGGCGGCATCTACTATTCATTCTATTTCGGCTGGATCTCCCTGCGCGGCTTCCGCCACTCCATCGACGTCATCCGCGGTCGCTACGACGATCCCAACGATCCGGGCGAGATCTCCCATTTTCAAGCCCTCACCAGCGCCCTGTCGGCTACCATCGGCCTCGGTAACATCGCCGGCGTCGCCATTGCCGTCAGCCTAGGCGGGCCGGGTGCGGTCTTCTGGATGCTCCTGACCGCCTTGTTCGGCATGTCCTCCAAGCTGGCTTCCTGTACCCTAGCCGTCATGTACCGCAAAATTCACCCCGACGGCCGCATCTCTGGCGGACCGATGTACTACCTAGAGCACGGGCTTGCCGGTAAAGGACTCAAGTCGTTGGGCCGCGTCTTCGCCATTTTGTTCGCCATTTTCACCATCGGTGGCTCCCTCGGCGGTGGCAACATGTTCCAAGTCAACCAGACGGTCGAGATCCTCACCACTGTATCCCCGGCTATAGGGGAATACAACTGGGTCTTAGGCATCCTCTTCGCCGTGTTGATCTCCTTGGTCATCATCGGCGGCATCAAGCGGATCGGCCGCGTCACCTCGCGGATCGTGCCCTTCATGTGCCTGCTCTACGTGGCCGCCTCCCTCATCATCATTCTGTCACACATCGGCGATGTGCCCGCCATGATTGCGACCATTTTCCGCGAAGCCTTCTCGCCGCAGGCCCTGTACGGCGGCTTTTTAGGCGTCCTAGTCGTCGGCATCAAGCGGGCAGCCTTTTCCAATGAAGCCGGTCTCGGCTCCGCAGCTTTTGCCCATGCCGCGGCCCGTACCAACGAGCCGGCACGCGAAGGCATGGTCGCGATGATCGGTCCCTTCATCGACACGATCGTGATTTGCTTGATGACCGCTTTGGTCTGCATGATTACCGGGGTGTACACCGATCCTCAGTTCCAAGCAAGTGAAGGCTTTATCGTCGGGGCCAAGATGACTTCGGCGGCCTTTGATTCGTTCCTGCCCGGTGCCCGCTACGTCCTCGCCATTGGCGTCATGCTCTTTGCCTACTCAACCATGATTTCGTGGTCGTACTACGGGGAGCGGGCGTGGGAATACCTATTTGGCAGTCGCTTCAACCTAATCTACCGGGTCATTTTCGTCGTCTTCGTCGTCTTCGGCTCGGTCGTCACGCTCAAAAACGTGCTCGACTTTACCGATATGCTCATCTTGAGCATGGCCTTTCCCAACATCATCGGCGGTATCATACTCAGCCCGCAGATCAAGGCGTGCTTGCAAGATTACTGGGGCCGATTGAAAAGCGGCGAGATGCAGCGTTATAAGTAGGGTTCAGGGGGCGTCTCCGCCTTCCAACCACTCGCGGTCTGCGGCCAAATAAATTTCCTCGACCTCCAAGTCGGCAAAGGCCGCAGACCAGCGCTGCCAATCCGCCCGTTCCTCCTGCTCCTGCACCCGCAGCCGCACCACAAAGGCAAAGCGGTTGAGCGCAAACGTCAGCGTGGTGACTTGGCCCCCCCTCAGATCGACCTCCACCTGTTGGGTCTGCCCGCCATAGCTCAGTTCGACCCAGTGCTTGCCAGCGGACAGGTTGTGGAAAAGCAATCCCTGGTAGCCGCGCTTGAGCAATTCGAGCGAGTAGCGGCCGTCCAAGTGCACCGCGATATCCTCTGTGATCTCACTGCCGATGGGGGCCAACACCAAGGCTAGCCAAGCGTCGAGATCGTCGAATAGCAACTCATCGGCAGCGGCGGTAGCAATGGCTAGGGGTGCCTCTTGTACCATGGCCACGGGCCTTTGCCCCGGCATCCAAGTCGGCGGCGGCAATTGGGGCGTGATGCCGCTTTTGCGCGTTAGCGCATAGACCAAGATGTTGGTCCCCGCCATCAGCG
>JAGWBY010000020.1:16792-36189 GCA_021295675.1 Candidatus Latescibacterota bacterium
GTTCTTCCTGCAAGGCCAAGAGATCATTTCGATTGTTGGTTGGATAATACCAAGAGCGGTTGCCCTCCATGTACCTGCTACGCGACCGGTCCTCCCCGGGAAAGCCGCCGCCGAATTCGTAAAAGGAATGATATATCGGATGTGATGTCGGGACGGGTGCCAAGCGCGCCTCAGACCCCAGAATCTCGCGTAAGTGATCCTTCATCTCGCGCAAATAGCGGTTGGTGCCATCAATAAATAGAAAGCCGCCCTCGCGCAGATAGCGGCCCAAAAGCGCCTTCTCCTCCGCACTGAACTTGGTCAGGACGTTCGGGTCGTAAGCCGACAAGGTATCTTCAAAGAGAAAGTGGACGGGGTCCTTGAGCAGTTGCTCCGACACGAAATACTGATAGGTCTTGTCCCGCACCTGTGCCAGCAGGTGAGTGTGGTCGCGCAAGTAGCGGCTCAGAGCGTCGAGCGCACCGCGCCCCGAGCCGGCCCCATAGACGCGCAACTGGGTGAAGTTCACGTAGCCGGACAAGTCGCGGCGGGTCGCTCGACTGGGGATGACCGCAGCGTGCTCCTTGTTGGCCCGAGCCATGTCCTCTATCCGCAACAGATCCATCGAGGCCATGCCCACGCTATCAGCCAAGCCCAACGACGAGGGCGAAATCATCTCCACGCGCTCCAAAATTGGCGCATCTTCCTTCGCACCGACGGCTATCTCACGCAACGCCAAGGGGGCCGTCGGTGCCTTTATCTCGGGCGGAGTCGTCTCGCTTTCTAAATTGGGGTCGCGGACGGACACAGCCGGTTGGTCGGTCCGCAGATACTCCATCTCCACTTTCAACGCCTCTATGTCCAAGCGGGGCAAGGGAATCGGGCGGGGGGGCTTAAACTGCGGCGGGATGCGGGCAAGACGCACGCGAAAGGCCTCCGCGTCCAACTCGTCGCGCCACAGGTGATCTCCTAGGTAAAGCGCGGTGAGATGTAGCAGCAGCGACGCCAGCAAACAGATATAGGCGGTTCGGTGTCTGCGCACGGGGAGTCTCTCTTTCTGCGCCGCCCATCAGCGCGAATCGAGCTAGCGCTAGCATTAGGCTAAAAATTAAGCGCGTACCTTATCACGGGCCGCCTTCCAACCACTCGCGGTCTGCGGCCAAGTAAATCTCCTCGACCTCCAAGTCGGCAAAGGCCGCAGACCAGCGCTGCCAGTCCGCCCGTTCCTCCTGCTCCTGCACCCGCAGCCGCACCACAAAGGCAAAGCGATTGAGCGCGAACGTCAGCGTGGTGACCTCCTGTTGGGTCTGCCCGCCATAGCTCAACTCGACCCAGTGTGCGCCAGCGGACAGATTGTGGAAAAGCAATCCCTGATAGCCGCGCTTGAGCAATTCGAGCGAGTAGCGGCCGTCCAAGCGCACCGCGATATCCTCTGTTATTTCGTTGCCGATGGGGGCCAACACCAAAGCCAGCCAAGCGTCGAGATCGTCGAATAGCAACTCATCGGCAGCGGCGGTAGCAATGGCTAGGGGTGCTTCTTGTACCATGGCCACGGGCCTTTGCCCCGGCATCCAAGCTGGCGGCGGCAGTTGGGGTGTGATGCCGCTTTTGCGCGTTAGCGCATAGACCAAGATATTGGTCCCCGCCATCAGCGCGTAGGTCGCTGGCGGCGTTTCTTCATCTTCCGTGTTGAAGCTAGCCTGCCAATAATTCCCTAACCATAAGTCGCTGATCACGGCGACTAACTCGCCATCCAGTTCGACGCCCCACAACCCCTCTGGCGGTGGCAAGGCCGTGTTTAGAGTACTGGCTCCGAAAAGGGTGGCCTCCTGTTCTTCCTGCAAGGCCAAAACCTCATAGCGATTGTTGACTGGATAATACCAAGAGGGATTGTCTCCAGCGTCCTCAAGGCGCGATTTATCCTCACCGGGAAAGCCGCCGCCGAACTCGTAAAAGGAATGATATATCGGATGCGAGGTCGGGATGGGTGCCAAACGCGCCCCAGGCCCCAATATCTCGCGCAGTTGGTCCTTCATTTCGCGCAAATAGTGGTTGGTACGGCGGCTAGTGCCCTCGATAAACAGGAACCCTCCTTCGCGCAGATAGCGGCCCAAAAGCGCCTTCTCCTCCGCACTGAACTTGGTCAGGATGTTCGGGTCGTACGCAGACAGGGAGTCTTCAAAAAGGAAGTGGATGGGATCCTTGAGCAGTTGCTCTGACAGGAAGTACTCATAGGTCTTGTCCCGCACTCGCGCCAGCAAGTGAGTGTGGTCGCGCAAGTAGCGACTCAGGGCATCGAGCGTGCCCCGTCCCGAGCTGGCCCCATAGACGCGCAACTGGGTGAAGTTCACGTAGCCAGACAAGTCACGGCGAGTCGCCCGGCTGGGAATGATGGCGGCGTGATCCTTGTTGGCCCGAGCCATGTCCTCTATCCGCAACAGATCCATCGCGGCGACACCCATGCTATCGGCCAAGCCCAACGACGAAGGCGAAATCATCTTTTCGCGCTCCAAAATTGGCGCATCTTCCTTTGCACCAACGGCCATCTCGCCCAACGCCAAGGGGGCCGTCGGCGACTCTATCTCGGGTGGAGTCGCCTCGCTTTCTAAATTAGGGTCGCGGACGGACACAGCCGGTTGGTCGGTCCGCAGATACTCCATCTCCACTTTCAACGCCTCTATGTCCAAGGGGGGCAGGGGAATCGGACGGGGAGGTTTAAACTGCGGCGGGATGCGGGCGAGGCGCACGCGAAAGGCCTCCGCGTCCAACTCGTCGCGCCACAGGTGATCGCCTAGGTAAAGCGCGGTCAGATGCAAAAGCAGCGACGCCAGCAAACAGATATAGGCGGTTCGGTGTCTGCGCACGGAGAGTCTCTCTTTCTGCGCCGCCCATCAGCGCGTGCGAGCAGTATCTATATACAATATAACTGATTGTAACAAAACGGTTTTTTGCCAAGAAAACAGGTGCTTATTATCTTTTTTCAACCTATAAAACGGCCTATGCAAAGGAATTATTCAGCCATGAGCAACGCCCAAGAAATACAAGCCGAACTAAGCGAGTGGCTCGAATCCCTCGACTACGTGCTAGCCCATAGAACGCCTGCACAGATCCTCAAGCTCCTGCAACAACTCCAAACCCACGCCGCAGAAGCCGGCGTCGGCACGCCCTTCACCGTCAATACGCCCTACATCAACACGATTCCCCGCGATCAGCAGCCGCCCTATCCGGGCAGCCGCGAGATCGAGCGGCGGATCAAGAGCATCGTGCGCTGGAACGCCATGGCCATGGTCGTGCGCGCCAATCACGACTCCAACGTCGGCGGCCACATCTCGACCTACGCCTCTTCTGCTACCCTCTACGAGGTTGGCTACAACCACTTTTTCCGCGCTCCCAGCAACGGCCATCCCGGCGACCAAATATATTTCCAAGGGCACGCTTCCCCCGGCATGTACGCCCGCGCCTTCGTCGAAGGCCGCCTCAACGAACACCAGCTCGAAAACTTCCGCCGCGAATTGCAAGAAAGCGGTGGCCTCGCCTCCTATCCGCACCCTTGGCTAATGCCGGACTTTTGGCAGTTCCCAACCGTGTCTATGGGCTTGGGGCCAATCCTTTCGATCTATCAGGCGCGCTTCAACCGCTACCTCGAAAACCGCGGCCTCAAGTCCGCTGACGACAGCAAGGTGTGGGCCTTTTTGGGCGACGGCGAGTGCGATGAGCCCGAGAGCTTGGGCGCGCTCACCCTCGCGGCGCGCGAACAGCTCAACAACCTCATCTGGGTTGTCAACTGCAACCTACAGCGCCTCGACGGCCCTGTGCGCGGTAATGGCAAGATAATACAAGAGCTAGAAGCGGTCTTCCGCGGCGCTGGCTGGAACGTCGTCAAGGTGATCTGGGGCGATGACTGGGATCCGCTCTTGGAACAGGACGCCGACGGCAGCTTGGCCCAGCGCATGAACGAGGTCGTCGATGGCCAGTACCAGAAGTACTCAGTCTCCGACGGCAGCTACATCCGCCACGACTTCTTCGGCACCGACCCCAAACTAGCCGCCATGGTCGAGGACTACTCGGACGAACAACTGCAGAAAATGCGGCGCGGCGGCCACGATCCAGAAAAGGTCTATGCCGCCTACCAGCAAGCCATCGCCCACAAGAGCGCACCCACCGTCATCCTCGCCAAGACCATCAAGGGCTACGGCATGGGCGAAGCCGGCGAGGGCAAGAACATCACCCATCAGCAAAAAAAGCTCAACGAGGACGAAATCCGCCTTTTCCGCACCCGCTTCGGCATCCCCATCTCGGACGATGAGGTCGCGGAGACGCCCTTCTACCGGCCCCCGGACGACAGCCCGGAAATCCAGTACATCCGCCAGCGGCGGGAAAGCCTCGGCGGCCACGTACCCCAGCGGCAAGTAACGTCCCCTCCGCTGGCCATGCCGCCGGAAACGCTGTGGGAGGAATTCAAAAAAAGCTCGGGCAAGCGCGCGTTTGCCACGACGATGGCCTTTGTTGCAGTCATGCGCAAACTCATGCAAGACAAGCAAATCGGCAAGTTAGTCGTCCCCATCGTCCCCGACGAATCGCGCACTTTCGGCATGGAGCCGCTCTTCCGCCAGTTCGGGATCTATTCGAGCCTAGGCCAGCTATACGAGCCGGTCGATAAAGACGTCATCACCTACTACAAAGAGGCCAAAGACGGCCAGATACTCGAAGAGGGCATCACCGAGGCCGGCTCTATGTCCTCCTTTATCGCGGCCGGCTCGGCATACTCCACCCACGGCATCAACACCATCCCCTTCTTCATCTACTACTCGATGTTCGGGATGCAGCGGATCGGCGATTTGGTCTGGCTAGTCATGGTCGGCGGCACGGCCGGGCGCACCACGCTCAACGGCGAGGGGCTGCAACACGAGGATGGCCACAGCCACCTGTTGGCCTATCCAGTGCCCAATCTCGAAGCCTACGATCCGGCCTTTGGCTACGAAATCGCCGTCATTATCCGCGAGGGTATTCGCCGCATGTACGTCGAACAGGAGGACGTATTCTACTACCTGACGGTCGAAAACGACATCTATGCCATGCCGGAGATGCCCGACGGCGTCGAAGAAGGCATTCTCAAGGGCATGTACAAGTTCAAATCCTCGGCCAAGAAACGCACCCGACTCAAGGCCCACCTCTTCGGCAGCGGCGCAATCATCAACAGCGCCCTCAAAGCACAGAGCCTCCTCGAAGAAAAATACCAAGTCAGCGCCGATGTCTGGAGCATCACCAGCTACAAGGCCCTGCACCGCGACGGGCTCGATGCCGAGCGTTGGAACCGTATGCACCCCGGCGAAAAGCCCCGTCTCAGCTACATAGAACAATGCCTAGCCAAGGAGCGCGGCGTGTACGTCATGGCCTCGGACTACGTCAAGGCCCTCCCAGAATCCATTGCCCGCTGGTTTCCCAACCCGCCCGTCTCCCTCGGCACCGATGGCTTCGGCCGCAGCGAGACCCGCGAGGCCCTGCGCGACCACTTCGAGGTCGATTACCGCTTCATCGCCCTAGGAGCCTTGAGCGCACTGGCGCGCGAGGGGCAGATCGAATGCGACGCCGTCGCTCAAGCCATGAAAGACCTAGAAATCGATCCGGCAAAACCCAATCCCGTTTACCTGTGAGCTTAGACTACACTATGCCCGTAAAATTTGCTCTGCCCGACTTGGGAGAAAACATTGAAAGCGGCGATGTAATCCGCATCCTCGTCGATGTCGGCGACCGCCTCGCCGAAGACCAGACCGTCATCGAGCTTGAAACCGACAAGGCCGTCATTGAGGTGCCTTCTTCCGTAGATGGCACCGTTACCGGAATTCTAGTCCAACAGGGCGACACCATCGCCGTCGGGCAGCCCATCCTCGAAGTCGAGGGGGCCGCAGCCCCAGCCGCCGAGGAAGCACCCCCAACGCCTGCACCGGCCGAGGAACCAGCCCCAGCCCCAATTCCACAAGAACCAGCAACCGCCCCGGTCGTCGAAGAAGCTCCTCCCGCGCCTGCACCTACTTCTACAGACGGCCCCGTCCCAGCCGCGCCATCGACGCGCCGCCTAGCCCGCGAGATCGGCGTCGATATTGCGCAGGTCCAAGGCACGGGGCCGGGCGGCAGGATCTCAATCGACGACGTCAAGGCGCACTCAAAAAAGCTGCACGCAACGCGGGCCACAGCCCCTGCCACAGCCGCCCCCCTACCCGACTTCAGCCAGTGGGGCGCTGTCGAGCGCCAGCCCATGACCAAGGTGCGCGAGATAACCGCCGACCGCCTCGCGCAGGCTTGGGCCACCATCCCGCAGGTTACCCAATTCGATAAAGCCGACATCACCAGCTTGGAAAATTGGCGCGCAGAATACGGCAAAAAGGCCGAGGCCGCCGGCGGCAAGCTGACGCCAACCGCGATCCTCATCAAAGTGCTCGGCATCGCCCTCAAGGTCTTCCCGCAGTTCAACGCCAGCATCGACATAGCCCAGCGGGAAGTCGTGTACAAACGCTACTTCCACATCGGCATTGGTGCCGGTAGTGCGCGACGTGGATCAAAAGAACATCATCGAGTTAGCGGTCGAGTTGAGCGAACTGGCGCAAAAGACGCGCGAGCGCAAGATCGCGCCGGCCGACATGCAGGGTGGGTCCATGACCATCAGCAATGTCGGCACCATGGGCGGCACGGCCTTCACGCCCATCGTCAATCCGCCCGAAGTGGCCATCCTCGGGGTGGCGCGCTCGCAAGTTGAACCCACGTATATCGACGGCCAGCTTCAGCCGCGCACCTTCCTGCCCCTGTCGCTGTCCTACGATCACCGCCTGATCGACGGGGCCGATGGCGCGCGCTTCCTCCGCTGGGTCTGCACGGCATTGGAAGATCCCTTTATCGCACTCTTAGAAGGCTGAGGCAGCTATGGACAAAGCCCAGCTAGCGGTCATCGGCGGTGGTCCGGGTGGCTACGTCGCCGCCTTTAAGGCCGCGGACTTGGGATTGGATGTCGCATTAATCGATCCCGAAGCCCATCCAGGTGGCGTCTGCCTCTACCGGGGCTGCATCCCCTCCAAGTCCCTCCTGCACATTTCCAAGCTGCTCTACGAAGCCAAGGAAGCCGAGCACTGGGGCATCCAATTCGCCGCGCCCGAGATCGACCTCGACAAGCTGCGCAGTTGGAAAGACGAGGTCGTCGCCAAGATGACGCAGGGCTTGGGTCAGCTCGTCAGGGCGCGCAAGCTGACTTACGTGCAGGGACGCGCCCGCTTTGTCGATTCCCACACGCTGCAAATCGACCAAGCCGACGGCAGCCAAGGCACCTTGCAGTTTGAGCACGCCATCCTCGCCACTGGGTCTCGCCCAGCCGTGCCGGCACTCTTTGACCAGCCGAGCGACCGCATCATGGATTCGACCGCTGCCGTCGCACTCCGCGACATACCCGATTCTATGCTCGTCGTCGGCGGCGGCATCATCGGCATGGAGTTGGGGCAGGTGTACGCGGCCCTAGGAACCCAAGTTTCAGTCGTCGAAATGCTCCCCGGCTTGATCCCCCCGGCCGACCGCGACTTGGTCAAACCGCTGCACAACAAGGCCGCTGAGCGCTTCGACGAGATCATGCTCAGCACCCAAGTGACTGCGCTCGCAGAGAGCGACGATGGCTTAGAGGTACAACTACAAAACAGCGACGGCCAGAGCTTTGCCAAGACCTATGCCAAAATCCTGCTCGCCGTGGGCCGGGTTCCCAACAGCGAAGACTTGGGTTTGGAACACACCGCCGTCGGCCTCGACGAGCGCGGCTACGTCCAAGTCGATGACCAACTGCGCACGGCCGAGTCTGCGATTTTTGCCATCGGCGACCTCGTAGGCGCGGCCCTCGCCCACACGGCTGCCCACCAAGGGAGCTTAGCCGCCGAAGTCGTAGCCGGTCACGAAAAACAGGTCTTCGCGCCCCATGCCATTCCCAACGTCGTCTATACCGACCCGGAAATCGCTTGGTGCGGCCTCACCGAGGAAGAGGCCAAAGAGCAAGGGCGGACGGTCGCGGTCGCGCGCTTTCCTTGGTCAGCTTCTGGCCGCGCCGCGACCCAAGGCGCGAACGACGGCCTCACCAAGCTGCTTATCGATCCCCAGACCGACCGGGTTCTAGGCGTGGGTATCGCCGGCAGTGGTGCAGGCGAGCTGATCGCCGAGGGCGTCCTGGCCGTGGAAATGGCCGCACTCGCCGCGGATGTCCAGCTTTCGATCCATCCCCATCCCACGCTTTCCGAAACCCTCATGGAAGCGGCCGAAAGCCACTACGGCCAGAGCACGCACCTCTACGCCCCCAAACGCTGCTGAAGTACGACCTCCAGCATCCTAAGATGCGCCTCCGCCCGCACCGCCAGCGACCATTCGCTAGGCGTTTCGCTGATCAGCGCGTAAATTGGATATCCACCGCACTCGGCTACTAGCTGTGTCGGCCCCACCGCCTGCAGGCGGTGCAACAAACTCGTATAATCGCGTTTCTTCATTTTACCTGACCCTCCTTGGCCCTGTTCGATTTTCCGCTTGGCCCCCGGCGATACTATTGTATTTTTAAAGAAAGGATGCGCCGCTAGCGCCCGAATAACCACTCACCTGAAACCACCATAAAACTAATGACCGACAAAGCCAAATGGGCTTGGACAACGCTGTGCCTGAGCCTGCTGGTCCTACTGCCAGCAGTCTATTTCTACTTTTCGGACCTCGCTGAGCCTCCCCCCAAGGCCCTCACGCCGGAGCCGCCCAGCCCCATTGCCATGCTGATCGCCGCCGACCGCTGCGATCTCGCCTATCCCCAACTCACCGCGCTAGACACGATCCAACACGAGCCAACCGCTCAAGCGCACCTCGAGTTCCAGCAGGCGTTTTGCGAGCTCATGCTCAAAGAGCCAAGCCGCGCGTACGATCGCTTGCGCGACCTCGACCTACCGGCCTTGGACGACTACCGCCGCTTCTGGATAGCTCGCTCCCTAGAGGACATGGGGCAGACACACGAAGCCATCGCCGAGTACGAAAATTTCCTAGCCACCTCGACTAATCCGCTCCTCCGCAACCCAGCTAGCATGCACTTGGCCTCCCTCTACCGGACCGCCGGCCAACCCGCCAAAGCCCTAGCCCTGTACAAGGGGCAACTTGCGCAGGGCACTGATCCAGCGCGGGTGCTCTACTTGCTCGCAACCACCAGCCAGAAGCACGATCCGGTGGGGGCGCAAAAGTGGCGTTTAGAGCTTTTGGAAAACTACCCCATATCCAAGCACGCTCTCAGTAGCCTGTCGCACTTGCCAAAGAAGCTCGACGCCCGCACGGCTTATGCCAAGGCCCACACCTACTACAGCCACAAGCGGTACAACCAAGCCATCAAGAGCTTGCAGAACTTCATCCGCCAACACAGCGGCGACCAGCGCGTTGCCCAAGCACACTACATGCTCGGCCGGGCCCACCAGTCTGCGGGTCACTATACCAAGGCCGAACAGGTTTTTCGCACGGTTTACGAGCGCTACGGCAGCCCAGCGGTCCTTTATCGCATCGCCAGCCTCTCGGTCCGCAAAAACCGCGAAGACAAGGCCATTGCGGCCTATGCGAACTTTGCCAAGCGCTATCCCCAGCACGACTTGGCCGACGACGCCCTGTGGCAGGCCGCCAAAGCCGCCGAGCGCCAAAGCCAGTTCGCCCGTGCCGAGACGCTCTATCGCCGCCTCGCCGAGCACCACCCGCAAACCGATTACGGCGACGAAGCGCGTTGGAGCGTCGGTTTCGCGCTCTATTGCCAAGAGCAATACTCCGAAGCTCTCGCCGCTTTTGAGCGCGCCAGTCAGCAGGCGCGCCAGCCCCACATCATCGACCAATCCCTGTATTGGGCTGGAAAAAGCGCCGATCGACTGGGCCAGACAAAGGACGCCACCGCGTTCTACCGCCGCGCTGCCGCCGGATTTCCCCGCTCGTACTACTCGGCCCGTGCCGTCCAATTGGGCTATAGAGACCAAGTTCAACTCAAAGGGCGATCCGCCGACACCCTCCGCCAAGACATCCCCTCGCTGGCGCACAGGGCACACCTCGAACGCGCTGGCTTGCTGAACCAATTGGGGCTGAGGGATTGGTCGGTAGCCGAGATGGAGCAAGCCGTCAGCGACTACAAGGGCCACAAGACCGCGCTAAAGGCCATCCGCGACTACTACGAAGCGCTCGGCTATCGCGACCAAGCTCTGCGGCTGTCGATGCGCCTGTTCGACGGGCAAGACCCAGAGGAACTGTCGCGCATCTACCCGACTTACTACTGGGAAGAGATTGCCGCGGCCGCAGCCGAGGCTCAAATCGACCCCTACCTGGTCCTATCGGTAATTCGCCAGGAGAGCACATTCAACGAAAAAGCGGTGTCGCGGGCGGGGGCTAGGGGCTTGATGCAGATCATGCCCCACACTGGCCTCAACCTCGCGCGGAGGTTGAAGGTGAAACCCTTTGAACTGCGCGCGCTTTTCGATCCGGCTGTCTCCATCCGCTTGGGCAGTTATTTTCTCGGCGACCAAATGCGCCAATTCACGACCGACGCGGGTGCGGACTTGGGCTTTGAACTAGGCTTGGCCGCTTACAACGCCGGCCCGCACAACGCCCGCCGATGGCTCAAGACCTTTCCCTCCGAGGACCCGGACGCTTTCGTCGAGCGCATCCCCTTCAAGGAGACTCGCCTCTACGTCAAGCTAGTCCTCAAAAACTACGCCATTTACAAGGCCCTGTCCGATGACGTCTGAACAAGAAGAGCAGCGAGAAAAAAGACACAAGCTGATCGAAGATATTTTCATCTTGCTCTGCATCGCCAGCCTCTGGCCCGTGGTGCTAGGTTGGACCGAGCCGATCTATCAGTACTTGCTCTACGCGGCACTGGCGGGCTTGGTCTTCATTTTCGTGCGGCGCATCCGCCGCTTCCACGACGCCCGCGACGCCCTGCGCGATGCCGAGGACGGCCCACAGATAGGCCCCGCTCCCAAGCGCGACGATGATAATCACTCGCAGAATTGAGACTGGGACGCGGTAAAGCTCCGTTTGTGCCATTACCCTGTAGAATTGCGTTCGCAGCGGTTGCATTTGACTACCAAAGGGCGTTTGTTTGGAATAAACAGCAGAGGACACAAATGTCGATCACACAAGAAAATCCGCGAAAAATCTACAAAGACTATTCGCACCGAATTGAAGTATTGAGCAGCGACGCCGAGGACGATGGATTGGTATTGAACGAGGCGTCCGAAAGGGATTTTTGGCAATATATTAGGTCAGTACCCTTCGCACAAAAAGCGGGGCTGGTACTTGTGGACAATGGAGATCTGCGCGCCGTTTGGAAAGGCGATGATGAGAGTCACCTTGGGATTCAGTTTCTCGGCAACCAGTGGGTGGAGTACGTCATTTTCAAACGCCGTCCAAGCACCAGCGATGTTGCGCGAGTGGCCGGCCGCGATACGCTTGATGGAGTAAAAAGACAGATTGATGCTTTCGATCTCACATCGCTGATGGACACATGAACGGAAACAACCTTCTCGATGATGCCCATGTCGTCCGCTATGTCAAGCCGACCAGTAGGCACGAAGACGGGAGTGTAGATGGGTCGGCATTTCGCCTGCGTTCGGGTGATAACGGCCTATCCGTCAATTGGCTCGAATACTTCAGAGATCTTACCAAAGCACAGCAGCTTGACGAGGTGAGGAGGCTATCTCGGATAACGATGAGAAAACGCGGCTGTCTTGCAGAATTAGGTGTCGGTGCAACAAAGCAGTACTCTCCCGAACTCACTGCTCTCCGATTTGTTCACAAGCCATTGGCTACCGAGAATGGATATGAAGCTGACCCGTCACATAGCGAAATTACCGGGCTACCGCAAGGCGACTCACCCCAAGCCGCGCTGATCGGCGATCTGATCGCCGAGAGCATACAAGCCATTCATCCGGCAATAATTGATGAATAGATGAAAGCGTTTCATCGCCTTCTACCTAGCCACTCCAACACCAAGAACAGCACCGCTCCCACCGCAATCAGCCCCAAGCTTAGCCAAACCTCGCCGCTGAAGTTCTGCGGCCACGCGCATTCGTAGCGCCCGTCCTCCAGAGCGTTGCGAAACGGCCACCTTGCGCAGGGAGCCCAACATCAATCCCACCAACAAGGTCACGGTGCCGGCGCGAAACTTGTAGCCCTCGAACGGCCCCTGCCGGCCGAAACCCCGCAGTCCAACGCCCATAGGACGCCATGTCATGGGTTAATGGCGGTGTATTGAACTATGGGAGCCTTTTTTATCTTTTGGACTATAGTGTCTATGAAGACGATGCTGGCGATGCACGAGTAGAATATCTGACAAGACTGGTCGTCTATCGGATTGTTCAACTCGTCGTCTCGGCAAAAATGATGAGCGGCGTAGTTGCGGGCAGTTACAAAACTAAGGATTGAGTGGACAGCGAATTGTTTTTGTACATCGCCGCTACCGGGGACTATTTGATAGTTGCTGTTTACCTTGCTGAAAATGCTTTCGTTTTTCTCGGTGAGGTCATCTATATCGTGCAGATCGGTGATCTTGACTTTCTTATCGAGCTACTTAATAATCGTTTCAAGGGCATCTCTGTACGTTGGATTTTTGCATTCCCCATACTTGTCTTGCAAACTCTTAAACACCTTCAATAGGGGTAGCCTATTGGTTTCGGGTTCTATATCGACAATTATTTGGCGGATTAGAGCCTCCGTCGTACTGGCAAAATTGCGTAGATAATCGACGATTCGCGTTTCCTTAAAGCTAATAGGATTCTTCGTGCTAGTACCCCCTAGCTGACCTTGTAGATCAGACAGAATACGCACCCAAGACCCGAAACTACTATTGTAATCCGATAGACTCGATAGCCGATCAAAGAGAACCTTCGCCTGTTTTTGGTCTGTTTTTAGTATCGTTTCTGCTTCTTTACTGCAAAGTTCGACGGTGTACCTAGCAAACACTTTTTCTAAGTCAAAGCGTTCAAAACGGACTACATGCTTGAGAGAATTGGCCCCTGAATAGTGTCGCCATCCGTTTCGTCTCTCAAAGCACTTGTCCCAAGTAGTTTTTGTTGCCGTAGCGAGCCACTCAGTCAGGTCGTATATATCTTGCCTGAGCAAGACGAGTCCCTGCGTATAATACTTGGGGGCATCCTTGGCTCTATACTCCCATTTATGAAACAACTCTATGAGTCTCGCTATATCCTCCTCCATCATGTCGGGCGTATAATTTAGCTTCTCTTGTTGGATAAACTCTAATGCACTTAGGTACTGTGCGTTTTCTTGTTTACTGACAGACCTTTTAGGTGCCTTTTGAGTATATAACATGGCCTTGGCGGCTTGGTAGTAGGATAGCCGGTCAAAGGCATCTTTGTAGGTTTTTTCCCAGTGGTCATTCGTTTTTTGGAAACGTTCTTCCAACTGCCCTATCCCCTCGTCGGCATAGGGGCGAAACCGATCAATTCGGTCATACCCGTCGCTGAGTGCTTCTGCGAATATGTATATCCTCCAGTATCTAAAATAGGCTTCGTAGGGTATCCGCTTGAACCCATCAGAGCACTCCTCGGGCTTGAAGACGGACGGGACTGTTTTACATCTCCAAGCCTCAGAATTTAGCACATCATAGGGGTGCAGGAATGACTCATGGTCCCATCCTTCATTGCTGTGGAACAACGAAGAGAAAAGGATACCCTTTTTGTAAAAATCCGAAAAACTTTTCCCATTGGCGCTCTTGGGGAACTTAATTAGCAGGTCGGGCTTTATCATTCTCCTCTCTAGCATCTCTACGATAGTGATGCCGTAGGGCAGTTTTTCAATACCAAACTGCTCCTTCAAATACTGCCCAAAATGGCCCCCGTATGCCGCATGATGGCGACTCGGTGCTTCGTGAAGATCTGCACATAAGTAGCGTCTACAGGTATCTCGTTGGCTGGTGGTGAATCTCATACGATTCTTCCTTTAACGTTTGGCGTGGTTTTTACCATTTGATGGCTAGCCGCAAGCGTTTCACCGCCTTCTACCCAACCGCTCCAACGCCAAGACCAGCACAACTCCCACGGCAATCAGCCCCAAGCTCAGCCAAACCTCGCCGTTGAATTCCTGCGGCCACGCGCATTCGTAGCCCCCGTCCTCCTGCTCATTGCGGAACGGCCACACCTTGCGCAGGGAACCCAACATCAACCCGACCAAAAAGGCCATCGTACTAGCGCGGAAGTGGGTCAGCAGGCGTTTGAGTAGCCGCGAGAAGCCCAATAAACCGACAATTCCCCCAACGCCAAAAAGGGCCAAGATCGTCCAATCGAACTCGTGTACCGCGGTCAAGACCTGCTGGTATTTGCCCATGACCACCAGCAGAAACGAGCCGCTGATTCCCGGCAGAATCATCGCGCAAATGGCCACTATGCCAGCCAGCGCAAACTTGTAGCCCTCGACCCCGGTCTCGACCGGCACCAACGTGGTGATGGCATAGCCAATCACTGCTCCAAGAGCTGTCAGCCCCCACTGCGCCGGCCCCCATCCGGCAACCTGCCGCGCGACCACGAGCGCACTGGCCAAGATCAACCCCGTAAAAAAACCCCACACGGGCTGAGGATGGGCTGCCAGCAGCCAAGTTATGAATTTGGCCAGCGAGACAATGGCCAAACCCACGCCGAACAGTAGCGGCACCAGAAAGGGGGCATTGACGCGGTGCAACACTTCGGTCAAGCGTCCCCGCACCAAGGCACTCACGAGCCGTTGATCGACCGCGGCAATAGTCCCGACCAGCTCGTCGTAAATGCCCGTAATCAAGGCGATCGTCCCCCCGGAAACGCCGGGAATCACATCGGCTGTACCCATACACAACCCGCGCAAAACTAGCCCAGGTGCGCGACGTCTCCCCTTGGCTAGCAACTCACTTTTTTTCACCAAACAGCTCCATCTGCTGTGCGTGTTCGCGCATGAACTCCACTATCCGGCGATCGGCCCGAGGCAGAGCGAAATCGTCCAAAGCCTCCGGCACAATCCAGCGCCAAGCAGCGCAACCCAGCGCTTGGGGGGTGCCGCGCACATAGCGGGCGGCAAAAGCATGCAAGGTGATGCTAAAATGCGAATAGGCGTGATCCACGCTCGTCAGGCGCGCACCCACCTCGATCTCAATGCCCAATTCCTCGCGGATCTCGCGCATCAAGCACTCGGGCAGGGTTTCGCCAGGCTCCTGCTTGCCTCCGGGAAATTCCCACAGGCCACCGAGCATCCCCTCGGCTGGCCGCTGGGCGATTAGCAATTCGTCGCCCTTGCGAATCAAGCCAGCCGCCACTTGATAATGCGGCCTCTGTTTCTTAGGGGCCTTGCGCGGCAGGGAGGCCGGGTCGTCCATTTCGGCCTTAGCCCGACACCAGTCGCCGACCGGACACGTCGGGCAAGAAGGGCTTTGCGGCGTGCAGACCCGCGACCCCAACTCCATCATCGCCTGATTGAAGTCGCCGGCCTCGCCCCGAGCCAGCAGGGCCTCCCCAGCAGCGATGAGCTGCGCCTTGACTTGAGCGCGAGTCGGCTCTTCCTCAATCCGCAACAAGCGGCAGAGCACGCGAGTCACATTGCCGTCGAGCACCGGGTGGTCGCGGTCGAAGGCAATGCTGCTGACGGCCGCGGCCGTGTATTGGCCGATGCCAGGCAATTCAATCAGCTCTTGGTACGTATCCGGGATGCGGCCTCCCAACTCAAAGGCCATGCGCTTGGCCGCCTTGTGCATGTTGCGCGCCCGCGCATAGTAACCCAAGCCCTCCCAAGCCTTGAGTACTTGATCCTCGGAAGCAGCGGCCAGCACTTGAAGGGTGGGAAACGCGCGGATAAAACGCTCGAAATAGGGGGCCATCTGATCCACCCGGGTCTGCTGCAACATGACCTCGGACACCCAGACGTGATAGGGATTGCCACTGTCGCGCCAGCTCGTCTGCCGCTTGTTTTGGCGATACCAAGCCAAGAGCCGCGCGCGGAAGGCGCTGAGCGCGTCCTGATCGTCGAGCAAGCCGTGGCTCAACCGTCGTCCTCTTCCGGCCAGCCGGTCTGCGGCATGGCTTTGAGATCCCCGACAGTCTCAGCGGCCAAGAGGGCATCGACGACCGCGGCCTCGGCAGCCGCAGCTCCAGCGGCAAAGAGCGAATAGAGCTTTTCTTCGTCCATCATCTTCACAGGTGCGTCCGGCTCTTGGATAATGCCCGTGGTGGAAAAGGCGAGGACTAGCCCCTCGCGCGTATGCGGGTTCCACAAGCCCGTCCGCGCTAGCCCCAGCGCGGCGCGGCCAGCCAACCGCTCTAGTTGGCGCGGGATCAAGGGCGCGTCCGTGGCCACCACCGCAGCAAATGTCTGCGGTCCCCCTGTCCGCTCGCCCACCGGCAGGACGCGTCCGGCCCAATACAACTCGCGCCCTCCGTTGACTGCCACCAGCACCCCCAGCGCGTATTCACCCGTTCGGCGCGAGGCCGTACCAACGCCGCCCTTGTAGCCAAAGGCCTGCAACCCGCCACCAACTCCGGCATTGCCCGTGGGCACCGCGCTGTCAGCGCTGGCTAATGCCTCGTCTGCGTGGGCGTGGGTCAGAGTCTTGCGGACGAGCACAGGATTGTTGACAGCCGTGTCGTCGACCCCCACGACCACCGGCGGCCAGCCAGCTACGGTCGATAGTCCGGTGTCGCGGTCCAAGCTGTGGCGAATTAGGGATTCGTACACCCGGCCGACGACCGGGGTCGGGGCAAGGACAATGGGCGAGGAAAAGGTGCCGGAATCTTCGGCGACCCCGAGCCCGCTCATGGCGTCGCCGCCGTCTATGGAGAAGCGACCGATAAACAGCTTGCGCTCTTCTACTGAGGCTGGATACGGGACAATAGCCGTGAGGCCGGTGTGCAGGTCCGGTGTGCGAATATCCACGTGACCCACGCTGACGCCGGCCACATCGACAATGGCGTTGTGCGGCCCCGCCGCATCGCCCGATAAGTGCGAGCGATTCATTTGAGCCGGCCGTATGCGCGCATGATTTCGAGCAAGCGGTCCAGCGGCAGGGCGTGGATGGTATTTCCAGCGCGGCCAGTCATGGTGTGGGCCGTGGTCAGCGAATTGAGAATGGCTTCCTCCGTAGCCTCAACTACCCCTTGGAACAGGCCTGAAATCCAGCGGTCGCTGAGCATGGCGACCGTATTCGGCGGCTCGGGAGAGGCCGTGGAAAACGCCAGAAAGAGGTCACCGCTACCTTGGGTAGAGATCGCACCCGTGCGCGCCATGCCCAAAGCCACTCGCTTGCACACGCGCTGAAGTTGAATCGGGATCAACGGCGCGTCCGTGGCCACTGCGGCAATAAGGGACTTGCTCTTGCCACCGCGTGCAGGCATCAGGTCGGTAATCTCCCGGCCCACTGGGACGCCGTCAACGCGCAGTTGGGGCCGTCGGCCAAAATTCGCCTGCACCAGCACGCCCACGGTATAGACCTGATCGCCGCAGGGAATTTTGCGCGACGCCGTGCCAATGCCGGCCTTGAAGCTATAGGCCCGCATCCCAGTCCCACCGCCGACGCAACCTTCGGCCACCGGGCCGCCGCGCGCTGCGTCGAGGGCTGCAACCGCGTGTTCAGGTCGCACGTGCCGCCCGACCTCGTCGTGGAGAAACGCAGCCCACGTCTCGCCGACTATGGGCGCGGGCTGCAAATCGCTTTTGAACAGGTCGGGGTCTCGCGCCAGCATCCACTCCACCGCCCCATCGTACACCGCGCCGACGCTGGACGTGTTGGTAAAAAGGACGGGGCCGGCCAACAGGCCCGTGCGGCGCATAGAGCCTACCCCCATCAGCTCGCCGTTGCCGTTGAGCGTGAAGTCGGCGGCAAACGATCGCCGTCACGCCGGTGCGCACCGGCCCTCCCTCCTCAATCAGCGTCAGATGGCCGACCTGGACGCCCTCGACATCGGTAATAGCGTTATAGGGGCCAGTCGCCAACTCGCCAATGATAATACCCAACTCGCGCACACGCGCACGCTCTGGCCGCACGGGCGCAGCGCGGCCCAACGCAGGCCACACAGCCGCGCCCAAGCCCAAGCCGAGAAAGGTCCGGCGGTTCATGTCAGAGTGCTTGGACAATCCGCTCCCCTAGCTCGCGGCAACTCAACGCACCCCCTAAATCGGGCGTTCCCACGCCCTGCTCGCCGATTACCGCACGCACCGCTTCTTCGATTCGATCAGCGCCCGCAACAGACTCCGAGTCACCGTGTTGCTGGCCCAACCAGCGCAGCATTAAGGCTGCCGACAGGATCATCGCCACCGGATTGGCTTTTCCCTGTCCGGCAATGTCGGGCGCAGTGCCGTGCGAAGGTTGGAACACAGCCGCGTCCTCGCCAATGTCCCCCGAAGGAGCCAGCCCCAAGCCGCCGACCAAACCAGCGGCTAAGTCCGAGATGATGTCCCCGTACATATTCTCAGTGACCAGCACGTCGTATCCCGCCGGTTGCTGCACCAAGTACATGCTCAGCGCATCGATGTACGCGTAGTCGCGCTCGACGTCTGGATAGTCGGCAGCCACCTCGTCGTACACGCTGCGGAAGAAGGCCATCGAGCGGAAGACGTTGGCCTTATCAACGCACGTTACCTTCATCGGCGTTCGGCCGCGCTGCCGCGCCAACTCAAAAGCGTAGCGCACCACCCGTTCGGTTCCGGTTCGTGTAATCACCATAGAGTCCACGGCCACTTCGCCGCGCAACTGGATGCCGCCGTTCATAGAGGCAAAAAGCCCCTCGACGTTCTCGCGCAGGATGACGAAATCAATATCGCCCGCCTTGAACCCTTTGAGCGGAGTATGCGCGGCCGCATAGAGGTAAATCGGTCGCACCCCCGCGTATAGGTCCAATTGGAACCGCAAATCGACTTGGGGCCGCATCTCCGTCCCGTCCGGCCAGCGCACATGCGGCAGGCCCATCGCTCCCAACAGCACCGCATCCGCCCGGCGACATCCTTCCACCGTCGCCTCCGGCAGTGGGTCCCCTTGCTCCAGATAGCACCCCGCGCCACACGGATATTCGGCAAGAGCAAGGGCAGGAGCCTCCAACGCATTGAGCACCTTCAGGGCCTCGTCCATGACCTCCGGTCCGATGCCGTCGCCTTTGAGCACGGCGATGTCGTAGGCCATTTTCAGCTCCACAAGCGGTCGTGTGGCCGCTCGTCGTCCCACTCGTCGGTGGGGCTAAAAATCTCCGGCTGGTCTGGGTCGGCAAACGACCGCAGAACTTCTTCATTGAGGCCGCTAAAGCCCAGTCCCGGCCCCTCCGGCACCGCAATGTGCCCGTCCTCAATCAGGGGCACCGGCAAGCCCTCGACCAAGCTGCTCCACTGTTCTAGCTGATCGACCGAGTGGTTTTCGAGCACCATGAAGTTTTCCGTCG
>JAGWBY010000020.1:36374-54310 GCA_021295675.1 Candidatus Latescibacterota bacterium
CCTCGCCCGTGCATACGGGCGTATCCACGGCTTCGGCGAGCCGCTGCCACTGGTCGGGCAACTGCCAAGGGATCATGTCCTCATACCAAGCTAGACTGAACTGATCCAGCGCCTTACCCAAGCGGATGCAGGACTCGACGCCAATATGGCCGAAGTGATCGACGGCCAAGGGAATTTCATAGCCGATCACCTCGCGCACCTGCGCCACGTATTCGCAGAGGATGTCGATGCCCTTGTTGGTAATCTGGATTCCCGTAAATGGGTGCATGATGCCTTGGTTTTCCAACATACCCGGCGGGGCGATCAGCGCGACGTCCATTTTGAGGAACCTAAACCCCCGCTCCATCCGCTCTTTGAGCAACTGTCCCATCTCCCGGCCGTCGCGCCGCGTGGGGGTATCGCAGTAGCAGAGAATCCGATCGCGGAACTTACCGCCGGCCAGTTGGTAGGCCGGCACATTATAGGCTTTGCCCGCTAGGTCCATCAGCGCCATCTCGACGCCGCAGACGCCACCGGCCTGACGCGCGTGGTGGCCGAATTGCTTGATCTTGCGGAAGAGCTTATCGACGTTGCAGGGGTTTTCGCCAAGCAAGCGGCTTTTGAGCATTAGCGCGTAGGTCGGACTGCCGCCGTCGCGCACTTCGCCGTAGCCAGAGATACCTTGGTTGGTGTCGATGCGGATGATCGTCGCGCGGAACGGTGCGCCGCGCAGATTGGCGACGCGCATATCAGTGATCTTCAGATCTGAGGGGTGAGAGTGCGTATTCACGTTTTCTGTCATTCTTGTCTCCGCTTTCGTTGGGTGTATTTTAGGGGCTTCCAATGATATTCCGCCCACATTTTTTCGTCAACTTAGTTTCGCAGACTCATTTTTATAGGAGCGGCAAGAGATGAAATATCTAATCGGCCGTCCAAGAGGCATCGCGTCCTTGCTAACAGTAGTATTGGCTATCGGAGTCCAAGATGGCAGCTACGGTCAGTCGTCGGTCGAGGGGAAGATATACTGGACGGAGGCGAGGGACCTCGGCTGGATTCAGCGGGCCGATCTGGATGGAGCTAATGTAGAAAGCGTCCTCACCACCGAATTGGAAATCAATCCAAATCGCATCACTTTGGACCCGGTCGCAGGTAAGATCTACTGGACAGAGGTGGACGTCGACGCCGAGTGGGAGGGCACCATCCGACGAGCGAACTTTGATGGTTCTGAGGTCGAAACCCTCATTACCGGACTACAGGATCCATTCGACCTCGCCTTGGACCTGTTCGCGCACAAGATGTACTGGACAAGCTTGCAGGGGGGGACTATTCAGCGGGCCGACCTAGAAGGTACCAACGTCGAAACCCTCATCACCGGACTAGAAGCTCCAGCGGATATCGCTCTGGATATGTACCTGGATTTTATCGGCGATCCCTGTCCGAATTGCGCAACGAAAATCCAAGCTGTTTCCCCTCTCCCAGACAGGCGCACCGCTGCCAAATCCGCTTTCCACTCTCCATACCATTCGATGGGTGCTCCTACCACGATGTACTGGACGGATTTGCGGGCGGGCACCATTCAGCGGGCTGATCTTGACGGCGAAAACGGCGAAATCCTCGTCACGGACATAGGTAGTCCGGTGGGCATCGTCGTTAACGAATACATATATAGCATGTACTGGGCGGACAGGGACACGGGCATTATTCACCGGGCGGATTTGGATGGTGCCAACGTCGAAGCCCTTATCACAGGAGTAGAAGATATAATTTCCATCGCTCAGGAATCATATTATGGGTACTTTGGTGAGATTGTATGGATGGAGTGGAATAGTGATTCGGATACGGGAACCATTCGTTGCTGTTACGGCTGGGACGAATCTGGCCCCTACACCATCGTAGAAACGAAGCGACCAAGAGACCTTGAGGTGTCACTCGGGTGGTTCTACTGGACGGATGCGAACAGAATTTATTGGTATGAAGGAGATGAAGGCTCGGAACCGATCTACATGGGAATAGAGGGTCCAGCGATCATCGCCGTAGATGCCGCTGAGGACAAAATGTACTGGGTGGACAACCGGCTAGATGCCATCCGCCGATCCAACTTAGACGGAACCCAAGTCGAAAACTTGCTCACAGGCGTAGAAGAGCCAGAGGACATCGCCTTGGACTTGGACGCGGACAGGATGTACTGGATGGAGCAAGGCACGAATTCGATCCGGCGGGCCGGTCTCGACGGTGAAAACGTCGAAACCCTTGTGGAAGTAGAAGATCCGCAGAGCATTGCCCTTGATGTCACCAACGGCAAGATGTACTGGACATCCCAAGAGGCTTCTCGTTTCTCGGACAGAGGGATCATCCGGCGGGCCGGTCTCGACGGTGAAAATGTCGAAACCCTCCTCACAGGATTATACGATCCCGAAAGCATTGCTCTGGACTTGGTCGCAGGCAAGATGTACTGGACGGACTTTGCCCTAGTCGCAGGTACGAGGGTCGGGCTGGACGGTGGAATCCTGCGGGCCAACCTCGACGGCTCCAAGCTTGAAATCCTCGTCCCCCATTTAGCACGACCCGTGGACCTCGCCCTAGATGTCACTGGGGATAAGATGTACTGGACGGACGAGAAAGGTGGTAGCATTCAGCGGGCCAACCTCGACGGCGAAAACGCCGAAGAGATCATCTCGGATTTAGTGCGCCCAGTGGGTATCGCCCTAGACGTTTTGCCACCGGCCGCGACTACCGATGCGGTGGACATAACCCAGATTCCCAACCCGGACCCATGCGCCAACGGCCTCGCCGTGCCAAATCCGCTCCAAAACCAAGGTTTGGTGGAAGACTGCCGGGCGCTTTTGGCCTTTCGCAACTCGCGGGACGAGAGAAGCGATCTGAGCTGGAGCACAGTCTTTCCCATCAGTGGGTGGAGAGAAGTCTATGTCCGCGACGCCCGTGTCAGAGAAATTCATTTAGGATACAGTCCAATAGATCCCCTCAACATCGACGGTCCAATTTCGCCGGAGTTGGGCAACCTGACTGCGCTGGAGTCCTTGTCCCTCGCAGGGGTGTCGGGGCCGATCCCGCCGGAGTTGGGCAACCTGACTACGTTGGAGTCCTTGTCCCTCGCAGGGGTGTTGGGGCCGATCCCGCCGGAGTTGGGCAACCTGACTACGTTGGAGTCCTTGTCCCTCGCAGGGGTGTCGGGGCCGATCCCGCCCGAACTAGGCCAACTAACCCAACTAAGGAGGTTGTACATCAGTTGGAATCGGGAGATATCGGGGCTGATCCCGCCGGAGTTGGGCAACCTGACTGCGCTGGAGTTCTTGTCCCTCGCAGGGGTGTCGGGGCCGATCCCACCGGAGTTGGGCAACCTGACAAACCTTACGAGTCTAGTTCTCTCCGACAATGAGTTGATGGGGCTGATCCCGCCGGAGTTGGGCAACCTGACGAACTTGAAAAAGTTAACCCTCGGAAACAACGAATTGACAGGCCCCATTCCACCGGAGTTGGGCAACCTGACAAACCTCACGTTTTTGAGTCTCTCCTCTAATGAATTGACAGGCCCCATTCCGCCCGAACTGGGCCAACTGACCCAATTGGAGATCTTGGAGATCTCTCACAACAGGTTGACGGGACCCATTCCGTCGGAATTGGGCCAATTGACAAGCCTGCTGTCGTTGAATCTCTTCAACAACGAATTGACGGGTTCGATTCCGCCCGAACTGGGCCAACTGACGAGTCTGCAGCGGTTGATCCTCAACAACAACAAATTGACGGGTTCGATTCCGCCCGAGTTGAGCCAACTGACAAGCCTGCTGTCGTTGTATATCCACCGAAACAACCAGTTGACGGGATGCGTCCCAGCACCATTGGCTAAGTGGATCGAGGATTGGCCGATTTGTTCAGGAACCGCAGTTTTCGTGTCCGACTGCTGTTGGCGACACATAGACGGAATATGGGTCAGCCGACGTAGAGTTCTAGAGAACACTCCCCCAGGGGAGCCCCTTGGACCGGTCCAGACCCAAAGCGCCGACGATGCCATCTTGACCTTCTCGCTGGCGGGTCCTGACTCGGCTGCCTTCGCTATCGACGACGCCGGAGAAATCACGATTGGGGATAGTATCATGCTGGACTTCGAGATCAAGAAATCCTACTCGATAGTGGTATATCTCAGCGATGGTCTAGACCACCAAGGACTCGCAGATCCCAGCATTGACGACACGCTCCGCGTCACCATCGAGCTGATCAATGTGGAGGAAGCCGGAACAGTGAGGCTATCAGCGACTCATCCGGTCGTAGGGGATTCATTAACCGCCTCCCTGAGCGATCCAGACGGGCTGGTAAGCTACAACCCACCCCGTTGGCAGTGGCAGCAGTCAGAAGATCTGCCGACACCGGCGTGGAACGATATCCCCAGAGCGATGTCTAATGTCTATACGCCTACTACTGAAGATGAGGGGCGGCTGTTGCGAGCAACGGCAACATATGGCGACGGCCACGGCTCTAACAAGAGCGCCGCGAGTGACCCCACCGCCGCAGTAGCGACATCCCGTAATACTGCCAATTCAGTTGCAGCGGCCGATTTCGACGGCGACGGCGCGGTCGATTTCGCCGACTTTTTCCTATTCGCCGACGCCTTTGGCCGCAGCGACGCCCGCTTTGACTTCGACGGCGACGGCGCGGTCGATTTCGCCGACTTTTTCCTATTCGCCGACCACTTCAGCCCATCGGCGCGAGCCAAACTAGTAATGCTGGCGCGGGAGTTGATCGGCCTGCCCGATAGCCCCCAATTGCAGCAAAACGCGCCCAATCCGTTCAATAGCGAGACGATCCTTTCCTATTTCTTGAACACCCCCGGTCCGACGCACCTAGAAGTGTTCGCGTTGACCGGGCAAAAAGTGGCGGTCTTGCACCAAGGGCCGCAGCAGGCCGGCTACCACCGCCTCCGCTGGAATGGCCGCGACGACGCAGGTCGTCCCGTGGCCAGCGGCATGTACTTATATAGGCTGGTGACTGCCAATGGCGCATTGACGCGCAAGCTGATCCTATTGCGTTGACCGATGCGTCGAGGTGTTTTGGTGATGCCTATGCGGATGCAAGCGGCAGTTTAGAACCAACCGACAGATAGAGAGACGTAAGGGGAGCGGTACCGCACAGGAGCTGCTTCCCTTTTTGCGCCTGTACCCGGTGCGGTTGCGCCGATAGAGTGGGGTTATATTTTCAAAATTTACGAATAAAAGTGGCCATCTGTGCTTCAAACTGGACGAGGAGCCGGTATGATGCTACATAGACTGAAAATCTCGGGCCTGTTGTCCTTCGGACCGCAGGGAATTGATCTGCCCATGGAACCGCTAAACGTCCTGATCGGCCCGAATGGTTCGGGCAAGTCAAACCTGCTCGAAGTGCTGGCCTTGCTGAGGGCTGCGCCGCGCGAACTCGCGGAACCGATCAAGCGAGGCGGCGGAATCTGGGAATGGCTCTGGAAGGGTGACGAGTCGCTGGGCAAGGCGACGCTGGAAGCCTTCGTTGACGATCCAGAGAAGGATAATCCCTTGCGACACGTGCTGGAATTCACCGACCACGGTGGACGCTTTGAAGTCATCGACGAGCGCATTGAATGCGCGGAGACCGAGTTCGCCTATCGCCTTCATCAGGGACAGCATAGGTTCGATATCCAGGCTGAGCCGAAAGACCAAAGAACGTCGTCCCGTCCTATCCTATCTGACTCTGCTACCATCGTGTCTGAATCGCTTGGTCTGAATAGGTACCGCGAGCGAACAAAGCCGGAGGAATCCGTCCTGTCTCAGATCCGCGACGCACAAACTTACCCCGCGCTGCACTGCCTACAGAAACAGTACGAGCGAATCCGCCTTTATCGAAATTGGGCATTCGGTCCTGCGGCGGAGTTGCGCCGGAATCAGAGTACGCACGACCCTTCCGATTTCCTGAACGAAGGAGGGGCGAATTTGGCCCTCGTACTGTCGCACTTCCAAGGGGAGAACAAGCGGAAACTCGTCGCGGCGTTGCAGGAACTCTTTGACGGCATCGTGGATGTCAACTGTCCAGTCACAGGTGGGACGGTGTCGCTTTTCTTAGAGGAACAGGGCGGACGCCAGATTCCAGCGAGCCGCCTGTCTGACGGCACCCTGCGCTATCTCTGCCTGCTGGCTATTTTGCTGCATCCCGAGCCGCCTTCCTTGGTCGCCATCGAGGAGCCAGAATTGGGCTTGCACCCCGACCTGCTGCCTACATTGAGCGATTTGTTAGTTCAAGCATCCGAACACACTCAACTGATCGTTACGACCCATTCGGATGTGCTGGTTGACGCCCTGACCGACAAGCCAGAGAGCATAGTAGTGTGCGAGCAAGAGAATGGCGAGTCGCGGTTCGAGCGGTTGGACAATAAACGACTGAAAACTTGGCTGGAAGAATACAGTCTCGGCGATCTTTGGACTTCGGGCCAATTGGGCGGCAATCGATGGTAACTGCCGAGCTTTATATTGAAGGCGGCGGCGACAATCGCCAGCAGCACTCAAAGGCTCTTCGCATACGTTTTCGTCAGGGCTGGAACGCATTTTTCAAATCGGCTGGACTCGGCGGACGGATGCCAAAAGTTGTGCGGGGTGGTGGACGCCAACAGACTTTTGAGCGCTTTGCCATAGCTATCGCGGAAGGGCACCCCCGCATCGTACCGCTTCTCCTAGTGGACAGCGAAAATCCCGTTGCGGCAGGGCACTCAGTCTGGCAGCATCTGCAAGCAAACGATAACTGGAATCGACCGCTAAACGCTGGCGACGACCAAGCCTTTCTGATGGTGCAGGTCATGGAGACGTGGTTTCTGGCGGATCGCAATTCATTGAGGCACCATTTCGGCGCAAAGTTTAAGGAGAACGCGCTCAGGCAATGGCCGCAGTTGGAAGCCGTCCCCAAGGCGACGGTCTTCGACGCGCTCGAACGCGCCACCGATAAAGGCTATGCCAAGGGCAAAGTCTCATTTGAGTTGCTGGCGCAGATCGATCCTGCTCGAGTCGAAGCTGTCTGTCCGCACGCCAAGGCGTTCATGAAGCGGTTGCGGACGCTTTGATTGTGGTCGGACTCTCGGTGGTATTTCATCCCAATTTTTTCGTCAATTTCAACATCATACTTAGGAGATCGACATGAAGCTGAAAGACAGAGTGGCCCTCATCACCGGCGGTAGCAGCGGCATCGGCCGGGCCGCGGCCGTGGCTATGGCCCGCGAAGGAGCCAACATCGCGCTGACGGCCCGCCGCGCTGAGCGCTGCGAGGAAGCTGTCGCCGAAATCGAGGGACTAGGCGGCCAAGCGTTGGCCTTGCCCGGCGACGTAGCTAACGCCGAGCACGTCGCCGGACTAGTGGCGGCTACCGTCGAGCGTTGGGGCCGCCTCGATATCGTCGTGCCCAACGCCGGCATCAACGGCGTCTTCGCCCCCATCGAGGACATCACTCCCGAGGAGTGGGATCAGACGCACAACATCAACGTGCGCGGCACCTTCCTCACCGTTAAATATGCCATCCCCCACTTGCGCGCGGCCGGCGGCGGCAGCATCATCGTCGTCTCCTCGGTCAATGGCAACCGCATCTTCTCCAACTTTGGCTTCACCTCGTATTCTTGCTCCAAGGCCGCCCAAGTTACCTTCGCCAAAATGGCCGCAGTCGAACTGGCGCAGTGGGACATCCGCATCAACGTCATCTGCCCCGGTGCCACCAAAACCAGCATCGGCGAGAACACCTTCCCGCGCAACATCGACAAGATCCGCATCCCCCGCGAGTTCCCCCAAGGCATGATCCCCCTGCAACAGCGCGCCGCCAGTGCCGAGGAGGTCGCCAACGCCATTGTCTTTTTGGCGTCGGACGAGGCCAGCTACATCACGGGAACCGAGCTGTACGTCGATGGGGCGCTGTCGCTGTTTCAGGGGTGAGAGCGGTCTTCTGCCGGGTACGCGGGCCAAAGGCCCACACTCCGAGGAGCACTCTCATTTTTGCAGGAGACTCAACAGATGAACAATCCTGTTATCTGTCTAAGAAGCCTCGCGTCAATCGCAGCAATCGTAGCGTCAGCCCTTGGATTCCAAAGTATTAGCTACGGTGAGTCTCCAGCCGAGGCGGGCAAGATATACTGGACGGAGGCGAAGGACTTCGGTTGGATTCAGCGAGCGGAGTTGGATGGAGCCAACGTCGAAAGCGTCCTCACCACTGAATTGACAATCGCTCCACACCATCTCGCCTTAGACTGGTGGGGAGAAGGCAAGATCTATTGGACGGAACGGAACGGGGAATCGGACATAAGCACCATCCGGCGGGCCGACCGCGACGGCAACAACGTCGAAACTCTTTTTATGGGGGCAGAGCAAATAACCGCCATCGCCCTCGACCCGTTCGGAGGCAAAATGTACTGGGCGACATGGAATCCGGGTACTATTCTGCGTGCAGATCTAGACGGTTTCAATGTCGAAACCCTCCTCACGGGTATTGGGAACCCATCGGGCATCGTCCTAGACGCGTATGTATTTACCGTCGAGATGCTATCGGGTGGAGTTCCCGCCTCCAAGATGTACTGGACGGAGTACGATACAGGTACCATTCGGCGGGCCGATTTAGACGGCTCCGATCTGGACGGTTTCAATATCGAAACCCTCGTCACGGAAATTAGAAACCCGTTGGGCATCGCCTTGGATTGGCCTTTTCAGGACGTACACGAACATGTAGAACAAAAGATGTACTGGACTGAAAAGGAGGCTGGTGTCATCCGCCGGGCCGACCTCGACGGTTTCAATATCGAAACCCTCGTCACGGCAGAAGAATCAATAATCGCCTTCTCCCTACAGTTAGGGCGGTGGGGGGGGGATGTTCTGGACGGAGTGGAACCGGGAATCGGAGACGGGAACCCTCCGTTGGGCCTATGTGGACGGTACCAACGTCGAAGTCATCACCGAAATAGAGGCACAAATAGTCCCTGCCGCGAATTCGGGTACGCTCTGGTTGAATTTGGACTTGAACACAATTCAGAGGCTGGACGGATCTACCATCTCACCGGGAATAGAGGGGCCACAGGACATCGCCATAGACGTCGCCCAGAACAAGATGTACTGGACCGATAAGTGGACGAGTACCATCCGCCGGGCCAACCTCGACGGCACCCAAGTCGAAGACATGCTCACAGGCGTAGAAGAGCCAGAGGACATCGCCTTGGACTTGGACGCGGGCAGGATGTACTGGACGGAGTGGGGCGCGAATGCGATCCGGCGGGCCGACCTCGACGGTGAAAACGCCGAAACCCTTGTAGAAGTAGAAGGTCCGCAGAGCATTGCCCTCGATGTCACCGGCAACAAGATGTACTGGACAGCCCAAGAGGCTTCTTTTTTTTCGGACGGAGGGGTCATCCAGCGAGCCAACCTCAACGGCGAAAATGCCGAAACGCTCCTCACAGGACTCAACGCTTCCGAAGGTATCGCTCTGGACTTGGTCGAGGGTAAAATGTACTGGGTACATAGGAGAACTGAGATTCTGCGAGCCAATCTCGATGGCTCTAGTCTTGAGAGCCTCGTTTCGTCGCGGGCCGAGGCTCTAGTCTTGGATGTGGTCTCGGGTAAAATGTACTGGACGAATAAGAAGGGCGGCAGCATTCATCGGGCCGACCTCGATGGCGAAAACGTCGAAGAGATCGTCTCGGGCTTGGTGCGCCCGGTGGGTATCGCCTTAGACGTTCCGCCACCGGCCACGACTCCCGATATGGCGGACATCACCCAGACGCCCAATCCAGACCCATGCTCCAACGGCCTCGTCGTGCCCAATCCACTCCAAAACCCAAGTTTGGTGGAAGACTGCCGGGCACTTTTGGCCTTTCGCAACTCGTGGAATCGCGATTACGTACGGCACATGCACTGGGACGCAGCCAGTCGCATCAGCTACTGGACTGGCATTGAGGTCCACGATTCACGTGTCAAATACATATCTATTTCAGAGTACTCTCTTCATTTCGAACCCCGACCTCGCATCTCGGGTCCGCTTTCGCCCGAACTGGGCCAACTGACAGAACTGGAATCTTTGTCGCTCCCCCTCCAAGGCTTGACAGGGCTGATCCCCCCAGAGTTGGGGCAATTGACCAAGCTAAAGGTGTTGAATTTCTACCACAACAAGTTGACAGGGCCGATCCCCCCGGAATTGAGCCAACTGACAGAACTGAAGTCTTTGGATCTCGGCGACAACCAATTGACAGGACCCATTCCTCCAGAGTTGGGGCAATTGACAAACCTCACGTGGTTGGGTCTCTATCGCAACAAGTTGACAGGGCCGATCCCCCCGGAATTGAGCCAACTGACAGAACTGAAGTCTTTGGATCTCGGCGACAATCAATTGACAGGTTCGATTCCCCCAGAGTTGGGGCAATTGACCAAGCTGTGGTATTTGAGACTTGACGGCAACCTGTTGACAGGACCCATTCCGTCCGAACTGAGCCAGTTGACAAACTTGGAGAGGTTATACCTCAACAACAATTCCCTCACAGGACCCATTCCGTCCGAACTGAGCCAATTGACAAACCTCCAAGAGTTGGATCTTCACGACAACCAGTTCACCTGCGTACCGGAGGCGTTGAGCAAATGGGCTGATGACCTCCCAATCTGCACGAATGCTACTGATCCTACTGATTGGGTTGCTACGCCCGATTTCGACAGCGATGGCCAAGTGGGATTCGCCGACTTTTTCCTGTTCGCCGACCACTTCGGCAGCAGCGACGCCCGCTTTGACCTCGACGACAGCGGTGTGACCGATTTCGCCGATTTCTTCCTGTTCGCCGACCACTTCGACCCACCGGCGCGGGCCAAGCTAGTGGTGCTAGCCCAAGAGTTGATCGGCCTGCCCGACAACCCCCAATTGCAGCAAAACGCGCCCAATCCATTCAACAGCCAAACAGTCCTCTCCTACTTCCTCCACGCCTCCGGTCCAGCGCGCTTAGAAGTGTTCTCATTGACCGGGCAACGAGTGGCGGTCTTGCGCCAAGGGCCGCAGCAAGCGGGCTACCACCGGCTCCACTGGGACGGTCGGGACGCCGCAGGCCATCCCGCGGCTAGCGGCATGTACCTGTACAGGCTGGTGACCGACGAGGGCACCTTGACGCGCAAACTCATGCTACTGCGTTGATTGCTTCGTGCATAACCGGCATGTCCTGTGCCGGTCTCTTGGGACTATTTGCAACGGCATCATGTATGTGGTACCCTGTACTACATGAACAAAAGCGAAGTATATAGCTGGCGCGTTTCGCCCGAAGTGAAAAACGGTCTCAAAGCCGCGGCCCGAGCCCATAAAACGAGCGTAGCCCAACTGCTCGACCAGATCGTATCCCAGTGGCTCGACCAGGAAGAGGCTGGGAACGACTCAATACAAGACCAGCTACGCAAAGCCGCCATGCAGACCTTTGGCACCATCCGGGGCGGCGACCCTCTCCGTTCACAGCAGGTCGGGCAACGGGTGCGCGCCCGACTACGCGGGCTAAGGGTCTGATCGATACGGGGACGATCCTCGCCTTACTCGATGCCGACGACCAGTGGCACGACCGGTGTGTCGAGGCGTTTCCGTCTTTGCGGCTGCCGTTGGCCACTACCGCTGCCGTGCTCGCCGAGCTTTTCCATTTGCTAGGCGAGCATCGGCCGGCCATCAACGCCGCTTGGCGTTTTCTGCGCTCCGGTGCCATAACAGTACTGCCGATAACAGATACGGATTTGCCGGATCTGGAGCGTCTGATGAAACGCTACGACGACCGACCGATGGATTTCGCCGACGCAACGCTGGTGCATCTGGCCAAACGGGAATCGCTTACTGCGATCTTCACCATCGACCACGACGACTTCGAGACTTACCGCATCGACGGCAAGCGCCAATTCCGCATCGTCCCATCGCGCTGACGGCTCGTCGTGCCGAGTGCTGCGAGAAAGCTGTAACACGACTTGGAGGTGGGCTAAATGAGCAATACAACCGTTGGAATCTTGGCGGTCCTACTCGTGGCATTAAGCACTGGTCTGGCTGAAGCAAGAGTCGCGGGCGAAAGCCTGCCTGCTCCACTTTGCAGTAGAGACACAACTCCACCGCAGCAGGAGTGGCCGTCGCTGCGTCCCGCGGCCAAAGTGCAAGCGGACGACTCCATAAACCCCACAATCTCCGTCGGGAGGACTCATTGGTATTGGAGTCCTGATATGATCGGAGGGTTGAACGACGAAACGACTCCCCGCTGCTCACGCTCCGATGTGGCTTTGCTCAATGGAGACGATCTGGTCAACTACCTGCGGGCTCACACGCCGGAATGTATCGAGTACCTGCCCATCATCTACAGCGACCAGAATATGCAGTCGGTGCTTGCTGCCATTGAAGAGCTGGCCGTCTCATACAACGGTACCAATAACACCGGTCTGTACCAGCTCTGGTACTTCGTATGGATAGGCTACTGGTTCCAAGAATCACGCCCCGCCGAGATCGGTGGACCATTTAGCGAAGCGACTCACCGCGCCTACATTGCCGCCTCAGAGGCCTTCGCCGCCAACGACCACTTCTTCGACCTCAACGGCGAGGCTGGTGAAATTTTGTTCGCCTATATGGAAGTTGCCAACCGGGATGGGATACGCCAATTCCATCTAGAGCGGATCAAATTGATCCTTTCGAGTATGACCCCTGAGCGGATGACCAACTTCTTTCAGGAGCAGACATTTTGGCTAACCCTCCGTCTGATAGACCACGGCCTAGCCCACAACGACCAAGGGTTTATCGACGCCCTCGCACAGGATTCGGAAATAGTCGAACTCCTGTTACAACTTACCCAGTTTGGTGAATTTCCCATTCGCATACTAGGTCGGTTGGCCACAATTCCAAACCTAGAGGAAGCCGCCATCGCCGCGCTGACCACTTTCCTCATGGAGCAAGAGCGCCTCAGCAACACTTTCATAATCGCGGCAGAGACCTTGGAAGACAAAGTCAATTGCACCAGCTTGAACATCTGCCGGGATGTGCTGAGGCGCGAACTCCACGCCCGGGTCTTGCCCAACAAGTACCGCTTCGACGATGGTGCTTTGGTGTTCGAGACTCCCCTCGACCTAGAGTATATACGACTCTTGTATCAAGCTTCCAAGGAAGTGAAGGCGCAGTTTCACAGACTGTTGGAGACAGATAAGCCTGTTCCGGGTGCCGACGACGATGTGCTCCACGTCAAGATATTCGGCTCTCGCTTGGAATACAGACAATTTATTGGCTATCTGTTCGGGGCGAACGCTCGGCTTATTTATAGCGACGGCTACTACGAGAACGCCACCGTGTACCTCTTTAGGGAAAACTATCCCCATGAGCCCAAGTATGGAAACCTCGACCTCACGGACAAGTTTCGCCACGAGTACGCGCACTATTTGGCTGCACGCTTCACACCTATGGGCCTATACAATCAAGGCTTACTGACTTGGTTCCACGAAGGTCTGGCCGAATTCCTGATGGGCAGCACTCAAGCAGAGGGCGTTTTCATCCACAGGGTCCGGCTAAATAGCATCTTTCGCCAAGAGGAGGGAGGCATCGGACGATTCGACCCTGCACGGGTTTTTGACTTTAGCTCCTTCTTCAAGGTGCATGACTACAACTACGCCGGTCTCTTTTTTCATTTCATGTATCAGCAGCGGCGCACCGAGCTGTTGGAGCTGATCGACTTGGTCCGCGGCAGAGACATATCGGCCTACAACGCCCGGATCGCTGCTTGGGCGAAAGACGCTCAACTAGCCGCTGATTACGACGCCTTTGTGGACGAACAGGTGGCCAACCGCGACCAAAGCAGGCCCTCGGCACCCTATCCCCTAGTCACCGTCGTCGGCAACGAGGTGAGGGAAGAAGTAAGCGGTCGCTCAACCACCTATCTCCAAGCGGTCGCTCTCACCAGCGATAGCCCGGCGGAGATCGAAAGCGCCCTCCAACGAATCAACGGCGACCTGAACTTGGATTGCCGCACCGTTGCGACTGGCCTCAGTCCTCGCTTCGGATGCTCTGGAGCCTTGCCGGCAGAGTCTCTGTCCGGCGGAGATCAGGGTGAATCGAGTTTTTTTGATCTTTTCGATAGTTTCAGTGCTCTCACGGATCGAGGCACACTCAACGAACGACTAAATACCCGGCTGGACAGCTTTATCGTCGCGGCCGTAGAAGACGGGGCGATCAGTAATTTTGAAGACATGACTTGTTACTTTGCCAACTTGGTGGGCAGTCCCCCGGCTGCCGACCTCTACTGTGAAGGCCCTCTGCGGCCTACGGATGTGGATTGGATACCCCTGCAGGTGGATCTGCAAGCCACTTTGTGCTGTGCCCGAAACATAGGGGGCAACGCGACCGATGCCCTAGTGTCCAGGTTGTCTGCATGCGGTATTCAGAAGTGCGCCGGAGAGTCAGGTGTTGTGGGAGAACCTCTCTACTTGTGGACGACGCTGGGCTTTTCCGAAGAATCTGTCTCCAATGTCACATTGACTTGGTCTGCCAGTTTACCTGGACGCTTAGAAGTGTTCGTGCCGCGGTGGCTCCCTAACCAGTGCGAGCTCGTCGAAGTGGGGGCGCAGACAGGCACACTAGCTTGTGGCCCTGTCTATGATTATCTTAGACAGGATATTCGCACTATTTCCCAGCGACGAGCATCTGCGAGCAAACTTGGAGCTCATCTGGAACTTGCTTTGCATTTTACTCCATTGCAGGCTGGTTTTCTCGATTTTTCCGTTGAATTTTCGTCGGACGGAGAGGAAATCGATCCGACCAACAACATTCAATGGCTGCGAAACGTACAAATCAGCCTACCCGATAGCCCCCAGTTGGCACAAAACGCCCCCAATCCGTTTAACAGCCAGACGATCCTCTCCTATTTCTTGCACATCCCCGGTACGGCGCGCTTAGAAGTGTTCTCATTGACCGGGCAACGAGTGGCAGTCTTGCACCAAGGACCACAAAAGGCCGGCTACCACCGTCTCCACTGGAATGGCCGCAACGACGCGGGTCATCCCGTAGCCAGCGGCATGTACCTATACAGGCTGGTGACCGACGAAGCCGTCTTAACGCGCAAGCTCATGCTATTGCGTTGATTGCGTTCGCGCACTCACCTCTCAAAACGCCGTCGGCCGGCCCTGCGCTCCATCCACGGGGATCATCGCTCCATTGATCCAGTTTGCGCGCTCAGACACCAGAAACGCCACCACATCCGCCACCTCTTCTGGCGTCCCCAAGCGCCCGGCGGGAAACTCCCGTTCCACAAACTGGGCAAAGTGCTCGGGCTGGTCCTCCTGAAAACGCGCCCACCCACCGCCGGGGAAAAATATCGACCCCGGCGCAACCGTGTTGACCCGCACCCCGCATTCGGCCAACTCCAGCGCCAGCGCACCAGCGAGAAAAATCTCCGCGGCCTTTGCGCTGCCGTATTGGGACTTAGGCCCGGGCTTCCACCCCGAGATCGACGAGACGATCACCACCGCGCCCCCGCCTCGCTGCCGCATGTAGGGCAAGGCCGCCCGCGTCGTGCGCACGGCGTGGAACACGTTTAGGTCAAAGGTTTCCTCCCAGTCCTCGTCAGTAGTTTCAATCAAGCTCTGTTCGCCAGCCGCTCCGCCCACATTGTTGACCAAGATATCGACACCTCCCCACTCGGCCGCGCAGCGCTCGACAACGGCCTCCACCTCCGACCGCGAGCGCACGTCGACAACCTCGGCAATAGCTTCGGCCCCAGTTTCCCGTACCTGCTGCAATGCGCGTTCGAGCGGCTCTTGGTCGCGGGCGCAAATTGCCACCTTGCACCCCTCGTTGGCCAGCGCCAACGCAATCGCCCGACCGATCCCCCGACTCCCTCCAGTTATCAGCGCAACTTTGTCTTGCAGTCCTAGATCCATTTACGACCTCCTTTGTGCAAAGCGGGAAAGACGCAGGAATTCGATGGGATGCTGAGTATCGCCTTCCAGCGCCAGTTCGGCCAAAATTTCACCCACTACCGGAGAAAATTTGAAGCCGTGGCCGGAAAAGCCCGCCCCTAATACTACGGCCGGACATTCGGGGTGGATGTCCAAGACGAAGTTCTTATCCGGCGTCAGCGAATACATGCAGACGGCGTATTTGCTCAGCTCTGGTTGCAGCGCGGGGAAAAATCGGGCGAGAAAATCGAGGACGCAGGGCTGATCGCCTTCAGCCAAGGCGCGATTGAGTTGGAGCGGGTCGGCTACCGGGTCGTGCGACACATTGTGCTCGGCCAACTTGAGGCCCCACGGCGCTTCCGCGGGAAAACCATAGAAGTACTGTTCGCCGTCGGCGATGAAGAAGCAGGGGAACGCACCGCGCGCGTACTGCTCCACACCGCGCCCCTGGTACCACAACAGCACCTTGCGCACCGCGCACGCCTCGACGCCCAGTCGGCATAGCTCCGGCACCGCCCAAGCCCCGGTTGCTAGCACCAAACGCGCGGCGAGTAAACGCCGTCGCTCAGTCTCCACTACCACTCCTTCGCCCTCGCGTCGCCACGACAGCACGGTCTCCCCAGTGTAGAGTTTTGCGCCGTGCTTATGAGCCAATGCAACGTGCTGGCGGACGCAGTCCTCGACTCGGAGAAAACCGCCTAGAGGATCGTAAAAGCCACTCCACTCCGCGGGCAACGCCAAGCTGGGGTAGCGCGCGGCAATGGCTGCCGCATCGAGCTGTTCATGCGGCAGGTCGTGCGCCTGATAACAGGCCGCTTGCCCTTTCATCGCCTCCGCGTTGGGATCGCCCGCCACCAGCAGCCCGACGCGGGCAAAGAGTTCCCCCGCCCCTTCGGCCTCTAGCTCCTCCCACAACTCGTAGGCTCGATGCAGCAGGGGCACGTAGTCGGGATGCTCCATATAGGCTTTGCGAATGAGGCGGGTATCCCCGTGTGAAGATCCCCGGTCGTGCGCTATGCCAAAGCGCTCTACCGCGCAGACGCGCACGCCGCGCCGCGCCAAGTGGTACAGCGCAGCGCTGCCCATGCCACCGGCCCCTGCGACGACGACATCGTATTGTTCTGTGATCATTTGATCAACCTCCCATCGAATCCGGGCCTTGATGCAAACTTCAAATTTCCCCCATCGTCCGCAACCCACAACTTGACGCTACTAGCCCCAACCGCGATACTTTTTTGTCTAAATCAACTTCAACTCAAGGCTTAGCCGTGCGCATTGTCACTGGCACCTATCGCGGTCGGCAGATTCCCTCCGGGCAACGCCTGCGCCAGATCCGCCTCACGTCCACGCGCCTCAAAGAAGCCGTATTCTCCATGCTCGGCCCCGACTTGCAGGGCCGTACCTTCCTCGATCTTTGTGCTGGCTCGGGCCAGATGGGGCTCGAGGCACTGAGCCGAGGCGCAAGCGTCGAACTCAACGAGCCAGACCACCGGCGGCGGCGGCAGATCCGCTCGCTGCTCTACCAATGGAAAGCCGGTGTCGCCGGCCTGCACTCGGCCAAAGCCCAACACCTCATCCCCCAATTGGCAGCGGCCGGCCACCGCTTCGACATCGTGTACGCCGACCCTCCGTACCACGCCCGCTACTGCGGTGCCCCGCTACTGCTTGGCCTAATCGAAGCCCTTGGGGAATCCGCGCTCTTTAACGACGAGGGCCTGCTGTTCGTGCAGCACCAAACCGACTTAGATGTGCCCGAACAGAGCGGCCACCTCGCACTCACCCAGCAGCGGACCTACGGCAACACCACCCTCAGCATCTATCGCCTCACCTAATTCCCAATTCCCATGAAAATCACCCACGTCGAAGCCATACCCGTGCGCGTGCCCAGGCCGCAGCCGTTCCAAAGCAGCCTCGGCACGCACCAAGCCTCTGAAAACGCCGTCGTCTTGATTCACACCGACACTGGCCTCACTGGCCTCGGCGAAGCCTCCAGCATCTGGGACCGCCGCGGACGCGGGGAAAGCGAGGCCATCAACGGGCTGCTCGCCGATA
>JAGWBY010000020.1:54431-56564 GCA_021295675.1 Candidatus Latescibacterota bacterium
CTGCTAGGCGGCCAAGTCCGCGACCGCGTGTTGCTGAGCCATTCGCTGTCTATGGGCGACCCCGAGGCCATCGCCGCCCAAGCCCAGAGCCTAGTGGCGCAAGGGTACAAGACCCTCAAGGCCAAAATCGGGCGGGACCTGCGCGCCGACCTAGCCGTGCTCACAGCCGTGCGCAACGCAATCGGCAGCGAGATCGTCCTGCGCGTAGATGCTAACATGGGCTGGTCCTCCGCCAAGGAAGCCGTGCGCAGCATCGAAGCAATCGCGGATTTTGACTTGGAGCTAGTCGAGCAGCCCCTAGCAGCCGACGACTTAGAGGGACTGCGCTTTGTCCGCGAGCGCGTCTCGCTGCCCATCATGGCCGACGAGAGCGTCTGGACGCCAGCCGACGCCCTCAACTGCGTCCGCCACCAGGCCGTCGATGTCTTCAACGTGTACGTGTCGGAAGCCGGCGGCTTGGGTGCAGCCGCGCGCATTTTCGCCATTGCCGAAGCGGCTCGCCTGCCCTGTATCATCGGCAGTATGCCCGAGCTGGGGATCGGCACCGCGGCCCAAGCCCACCTCGCCTTCGCCATGCCCAACTTGGGCTACGCCAGCGACGTGAACGGCTGCGTCTATCACAGCGGCGACGTCATCCGCGAAAAGCTGCTCCCGCCATCCGGCCCGGGCCTCGGCGTCACTCTCGACGAGGACGCACTCGCAGAATACCGCTGCGACGGCTGATGCGCTTCCGGCCCTGTATCGACCTGCACGAGGGGCAAGTCAAGCAGATCGTCGGCACCAGCTTACGCGACGGCAGCGCCCCCCAAACCCACTTCATCGCCCCCCAAACCCCGGCTTATTTTGCGGTGCGCTATGGCCGCGACCAGCTCTTCGGCGGCCACGTCATCATGCTCGGTCCGGGCAACGAGGACGCAGCCGCACAGGCGTTGGCCGCCTTCCCTGGCGGCTTGCAGGTCGGCGGCGGCATCCGTCCCGACAATGCGGCGACTTGGCTCAGTCGCGGTGCCGCGCAGGTAATCGTCACTTCCTATGTCTTTAGCGACGGCCAGCTCCACCGCAACCGGCTGGCGCAAATGGTAGCTGCGGTGGGGCGCGACCAACTGGTCTTAGACCTCAGTTGCAGCAACCGCGACGGGTGCTACGTGGTGATGACCGACCGCTGGCAAAAGGCCACGGACTTTGCGCTCAACGCGGACAACTTGGCGCTCCTCGCCGAGTCTTGCAGCGAATTCCTCATTCACGCCACTGGGGTCGAGGGCAAGCAGCAAGGGATTGATGACGAACTCGTCGCGCTCTTGGGCGAGATCGCGCCCATCCCGACGACGTACGCCGGCGGCGTGAGCAGCACCGAGGACATCGCCAAGGGAAATTGGATTTTACGGTGGGAGCGGCGCTAGACATTTTCGGGGGCACGGGGCTGCGCTACGAGGATATGTTGGCATACCGAGGGGAGGGCGAGGACAACCGTCCCAACTTGTAGAGCTTGACGGCGTTCCTCTGCGTCCCAGATGAAAGGCTCGCTTGCGAGAGGGCGCGAACGAGATCGCCGTACGGCTTAGTGGCGGGACAAAAAGGTCGCCGCGAGCAAGTGATACTGACCGGCGTTGAATTGGCTATTTCTCATTGACGACTAGAACCAACCGCCCTTGCGAATGTTTGGGCACACGGCGAACTTTTTCTAAACTGCGCGTTTTTGCTCTTGGAACCCGGAAGGGTCATACTAGTTTAGTTGGTAGATTTTCTGGGACACTCTTAACTGGACGTTCACCGAAGCAATCACCCGCTGTCGTGGCGATCATGCGATATGACTTCTGAAACGCGGTCCATCGGTGCTCTGACCAAGAGCAACCTGCTTCCCGCTTGGCAATCCCAAATTGAGAGCGGGAGGACACACGAGGAGATTATTGCTGTCCTCAGGCTGTTCGATCTCAATGCGATCGCCGATCGTCTAAGCTATCTCCGCCAGCTTGTCGAGGACGACCCTGACGAGCCGTCCATGGCACTTGAATCGTTGAGAGCACTGGCCCTTTTTCTAATGAGCGAACGACAACTACCCGATCCGCAAATCGGCGTCACCCCAGACGGATTGGCTCAAATCGAGTGGCGACTCCCAACCAACGGTATTCTGGC
>JAGWBY010000150.1:0-3952 GCA_021295675.1 Candidatus Latescibacterota bacterium
GGGCCAGCGAGGCCGCGAGGATGAGCAACAACGTCGAGGCCGCCCAAGGCCAGTAGGGCCGCAAGAAACCCAACAGCCTAGCCATTAGGCGCAAGTCAATGGACTTTTTGTCGATTTCCTGCTCGTCGCGGATGGTTGGCGGCATTAGAGGTCGCTCAATTCCTCGGTGAGGTGCTGGCGGCGGTACATATCGGCGTACAGGCCATCGCGTGCGAGCAGTTGGTCGTGGGTGCCCTCTTCGACAATGCGCCCTTCATCGAGCACGATGATGTGGTCTGCGGCCATGACGGTGGAGATGCGATGGGCGATGAGAATGGTGGTGCGCTCGGCCATGATGTCGCGCAGGCGCGTGAGGATTTGCTCTTCGGTGCGGGTATCGACGCTGGCCAAGGCGTCGTCGAGGATGAGGATTTTCGGTTGCCGCACAACCGAACGTTCTGCCCGCCCGACAGGGTGACGCCGCGCTCGCCGACGATGGTGTCCAGCCCTTGAGGAAAGGTCTTGAGGTCCGCGGCTAGTTGGGCTACCTCAATGGCGCGTTCGACGTCGTCTGAGGCGGCCAAGTCGAGGGCGATATTGTCGCGGAGACTCTCGGAAAATAGGAAGGTGTCCTGCGGAACGTAGCCGATGGCGTCGCGAAAGGCGCGCAGTGGCATTTGTTCAATGGGTTTGCCGTCGATGAAAATTTGACCTTCGCCGGCTTGGATGAGGCGGGGGATGAGCCGGGCCAAGGTGCTTTTGCCCGAGCCGACCCGGCCGACAATGGCCAGGGTGCTGCCGGCCGGAATGTGAACATCTATATCGCGGAGCACGGCTTGGCCATTGTATGCAAAGGAGGCGCGGCGGAATTCGATTTCGCCTTTGATCGCCAAGCCGTCGTCTTGGTACTGGTCGGGCTGGGGCTGTTCTTTGAGCACGGACTCAATGCGCAGCATAGAAGCCATGGCGCGCTGGTATTCATCGACGATGCGGCCCATCATCATCATCGGGCGGCTCATGCGGATCAAGTAGGCGTTGAAGGCGACAAAGGCCCCCAAGGTGAGCGTCCCTTCGACGACGCGGATACCGCCCAGCCACAGGATGAACACCATGGACAGGCCGCTGATGAGGAAGGTGAAGGGGAAAAACGTGCTGTAGAGGTAGATTAGGCTGCGGTTGCGCTCGACGTACTCGTCGTTGAGCTGGGTGAAGTGATCGATCTCGCCGCGACGGCGGGCAAATGCCTTGACCACGCGCACGCCCGCGAGGTTTTCCTGCAGGCAGGTGCTAATGGCGGCAAACTGCTCTTGCACCCTGCGATAGCGCCGGCGCACTCTGCTGCCCACGAAGCGCAGGATCACGGTCATAATGGGCATGGGCAACAGCGCGTATAGGGTCAGTTCCCAGTCGTACAGGCACATGGCTACCATGCTCAGGAACATGCGGAAGCCGTGGCTGAGGTAGCGCTGGACGGCCTCGACGTCGTTGGTCGCTCGGGCCATCAAATCGCCGGTGCGGGCTTGTTGGAAGTAGCCCAAAGGCAAGGTGAGCAGATGGGTGAAATAGCGCTGGCGGACGTCGCGCTCGACGCGGTACGAGGTGGCGGCCAAGTGCCAGCGCATGCCAAAGGCCATGCACCACTGCGCCAGACCTAAGCCGACGATGAGGGCGGCGTAGCGCGTTAGAAAAGTCAGGTCCGGCGCGGTTTGGTCTAAGCTCGCCCGGGCTTGGTCAATGGCGCGTTCGAGGATGAGGGGGATCGAGACGGAAACGAGCTGTTCGCCTAGCAAAAAGGTTAGGCCGATGACTAAGGCCCAGCGATAGGGACGGAGGTACGAGGCGAACGGTTTGAAGGGATTGAGGCTCATGCGCTGTTTGGTGGGCCGCTAAGGCCCTACTTAGACTATATCAGGACGATTAGGAGACTCATCCAATGAATGCCTTCCGAATGATTCCTGACGAAATTCAGCGCTGGGAGCGCGATGGATATTTTGTGCGTGAGAACGTCTTTGCAGACGAGGAAAACGATCATCTGCGGCAGGTGGCCGAAGACATTGTCGCGGGGAAGCGGAAAATGCCAATGGCCCACATCGACCGCAATGCCTTGGTCCGAGACGGCAAAGACGCGCGATCAGGTATCTACGGTATGCACAAGATCCATCACCCCAGTTGCTTCATCCCGGAGTTCCTCGCCCGCGTGCGCGATCCGCGCCTGACCGATCCGCTCGTCGATATTCTTGGCCCAGACCTTCTGGGCATCAACAATCTCTTCATTTGGAAAGCGCCTTGGCATCAAGACAAGTTTTACTTTGGCAAGCGGTTCAAAACCGCAACGACCATCGGCACTTGGACGGCCATTGACCCCGCAGATCGCGAAAACGGGTGCCTCTACGTGATTCCCGGCAGCCACAAACAGGCCGTTGCCGAACACGACGACATTGAGGGATCGCAGCAGACGGAATTCAAACTGGCCCGCAATGCCCGCGACGAGGACGGCATTGCCGTGGAAGTTCCTCCCGGTGCGGTCATCTGGTTTCACTCCCACCTGTTGCACAAAAGCACCAATAACCACAGCCAGCGATTTAGACGCAGCTATGTGTCGCATTACTTAAGTGCACAGGCAGAATGGTTTGATCCAGAAAAAGCTGGCAAAGGTCAGCCGATTATGTGGGTGAGAGGACGGACGTTTCCCGGTAAGGTTCGGGAGGTTGAACGAGACGTTCTTCCCGTCCGGGGCCAAGGTTGAGCACAATGACCATTCGCGGACTCGCAAGCTAATTCATGGAAATCCCTCATAGGCAAGTCGAGGCACTTCTGCGCGAAGCGTCCGAGCAAAAAATCATGCCTCTCTGGCAAAATCTCAGACAGGGTGATGTCGCAGAAAAGACTCCCGATGAAATCGTCACTATAGCGGATAGAAGCTGCGAGTCATTCTTAATGGATCATCTGCCCAAGTTGATGGAGGGATCGTTAGTCTTGGGCGAAGAGAGCGTACACGCTAATCCGAGTTTGCTGTCAGCACTACGCTCAAACGCACCTGTCTGGATTATCGATCCTCTGGATGGAACCGAAAATTTTGTTTCGGGAAAACCACCTATCGCTATAATGGTTTGCCTCGTCTATTGCGGTGTCACGCTCGGGGCGTGGATACTTAATCCGCTAGACGGAACGTTGACGAGCGCGGAAAAAGGGAGTGGGGCTTTTGCAGGAGATACACGCTTGAAGGTCGAATTTGCGTTTCAGACCTTATGTGAGCTACGTGGGGCATTACTGACGGGATTTTTACCAGACTCCTTGAGGTCTGTTGCCGAGGCAGCATCCAAGCGCTTTCAATGTATCGAAAAAACCAAATGCGCTGGCTATGATTACAACGCCTTTGCGAAAAACGAAATGCAATTTCTGTTTTACTACCGCACGTTGGTGTGGGATCACGCTCAAATAGGGAAATGTGGGAAGCAATACAAAAGACGTTGGTCCCGACTATTTCGGTTGTCAGTTCAGATTAGTGAGTGGGAACCTCTGATCAAGTTGAATTTTTAAAAACCGGAAGATTCGGTTGAATTTTGGTTTTGTATCGACGCGTTAATCGTTGTTTTCCGAGGTGTATTTTTGCCCTTTTTTTGTTCCGATCTGGGCTGTGGACGGATTGCTCCCTACGTCGCCGCTAATGCTCTACGCGCTAGGTATACATTGGCCAACGCAAACAAGGTGAACAACTGGGCGGCATTCTTGGCCAAGCCGCGATAGCGCACCTTGCTATAGCCCCATAGGTGCTTGATGATGCCAAAGGGATGTTCGACCCGGGCGCGCGTGCGGTTACTCTTTCGGTTAAACGAGCGGTCGGCACAGGTGAGTTTCCTACCGCGAGTGGCCTTGCGCAGGACGCGCCATGCAATCCCCTCGGCTTGGGCGTCCTGCTGGCGTTGGGCATCCACATAGGCTTTGTCGCCATAGATAACCTCTTCGTCGCCAT
>JAGWBY010000150.1:3966-18399 GCA_021295675.1 Candidatus Latescibacterota bacterium
CGCCGAGGTCACCACGACGGTGTGGACCCGTCCTTGCGGATCACTACCCACATGCGCTTTGAGACCAAAATGCCACGTAGGCCCCTTCTTGGTAGAACCCATCTGCGGATCCCGGGCTTGATCCCGGTTCTTGGTCGAAGTCGGGGCCGCCAGAATAGTGGCATCCACAATGGTGCCTTCGCGGAGGATCAAACCCCGTTCCGACAAATACTGACCCGTGCGCTCAAACAACACTTCAGTCAACCGATGCCGCTCCAAAAAATGGCGAAATTTGCCGATCGTCGTCTCATCTGGAATGGCATCCAATGCCACCCCCGCAAAACGACGCATCGACGCTACGTCATACAGACTATCCTCCATCGCCGGGTCGGAAAGCCCATACCATTGTTGCATGAAGTAGATGCGCAACATCGTTTCCGCAGGAATCGGACGACGCCCGCGACCCGGCTTGGGATAATGCCGAAGAATCGGTTGCAGAAGGTCGTCCCACGGCAACACTTCATTCATCTCGCAGAGAAAGCGCTCTTTGCGCGTTGTTTTCTTTTTACACGTGTAGGCTTCGTCGGAAAAACTGATTTGATGCATGGCGTCTCATCTCCCGTTGTCTTAAATATAACATCTCAAAAAATGGCCAACAGACTTAATCAGAGGTTCCTTTTCATTATTGGGAACTTTGTTGCATGAAAACTGGTCGGGCGGTGTTAGCTTAGCTGTCATTGACTTTTTGTAGAAAGTTCATGCCCAATCCACTGAGGAACCTGTCTATTTTCAGCTAAGCCATACTAAAAAAGCAACCTTTCATGCAATAAAGCCATTATTGAGACGAAAACGATGAGCACCAACTCTCCGCCTACCTAAATAGATGAAAGCTCGTTAGGATTAGTCGAAAAGTAGCTCAACGCCTCCCGTTGTCCCTGAGTTTCTATAGCTTGGTCTTTTCCGGTATTCCTTGGCTAGGGATCGACATCTACGAAGAAAAGGCGAAGAATCTGTTGGTCGGGGACCAAGTGCGCGCCTTTTACGTGGCCGAGGATCGCCGAGCCGACGGCAGCGTGGTGCGGCCTTAGCGTCGAAGCTAACGGGCGATCAGCATCGTCACCCGATGCGGCTCAGCTCCCGGCGGCAGTCTCCGAGCCCCATGAGCATCTCGCAGCGTGAACGGGTGGTGCATGAGGATGTCCTGCTTGCCGTCCTTGTTGAGGTCCACCAGCCACGTGTATTCCTCGTCGTTGGGCACGGCGATCGCAACGTCTTGAGGCTGCTGAGAAAACAGGTCCGGCCCCGGCGTGCCGACAAAGATGTCCATGATCCGAGGGTGATCCCCGAGGAGCAGGTCCGAAAGGCCGTCGCCGGTCACATCCCCGAGGAGCAAAGTCGTGTTGAACGCGCGCGGCCAACTCTTTTGCGTCTTGCGGCGTTCGTGCGTCGCCCCTCGCAACACGATGTCCAGAGGCACCCATCCCGGCTCCTTATGGCTAGGTACGCCATCTAACGCAATTCTGCGGGTGGCGTTGGGTTTGTCGCGGTAGCGGCCCCCTTCCACGCGATAGAACTCGAGATCCAGCCAGACGTCGTCGCCCATGAACCCTTTGAACCTCTTCCACAGGCTGCTTTCAAGGTATTCGACCTCAATGGTTGTGAACATCAATTCGACTTGGCCGTCGCGATCAAAGTCGTGCCGCTCCATCCCGAGTTGGACGCTGCCATCCGACTGGAACGTGGCTCCGACCTCCGGCGCAAACGCGGTGCCACCATCGGCTGTTGGCATGCCGAAATGCACATCGAAGGCAGAACGCTTGCTGGCAATGCTCCGGCCCTCCAGCGAGAAGGTCACTAGATCTGCAACCCCGTCGCCGTTTAGGTCGCTTAACGAGTGCAGCGCCTTCCCCGTCATGTCTCCAATAGCGAATGAGGAAAGATCATCAGAGTCGAATGCCACATCGGTAGTGAAGGTCTTGGCCTCCGGAGCAAACAGCCCACGCTCGTCCTGGAGATGAACCTCGAAGTGGTCCTCATTCCAGAACACTAAGTCGCGGCGACCATCTCGGTTGTAATCCACTTTGTGAATACGGCTCTGTGACCAAGGATCGTATCGATATCCGTCGGCTCCGTAGATTCTACTCGTATCGGTGGAAGGGCCGATCTTCACGGGATCGGCAAACGCGCCGTCGCTCCTCTGGACGAACACCCAAAAGCCATCGACATCCGGCACGACTAGGTCGTCGCGATTGTCGCCGTTCACGTCCCGTGTGACATCTACATGAGGGATTTCGTCGCGGCGAGGCGGATTGAAGTTGGAGGTAACCGCCACCAGTATCCGTTCCGTCGCCGATTCAGGATCGAACCAGTTCAAGCGACCCCTCTCGTACGCAATCAAGCAGTCGCGGCCTCCGATGTTGGCGACATCAACGAACAACACTTCGGGACGCAGCGTTGTGCCAAGTCGCGGCACCCAAGTGCTGTCGCCGAACGCGTAGATGCGCAAGCGGCGATCGCCATTCTCGTCGATGTTCACCACGGCAAGGTCCGCGACAGCACCACCAAAAAGGAACCCCGTCAAAACGGTCTGGCGTTCAGCCGCGCCGATGACAACCTCGTACTGCTCGAAAAGGTCGCCAGTCGATTGCGCGGCGGCAGGCCTTACCCATCCCGCTAGAAATAGTCCAAAAACCAGTGTGGGAAACAGGCCCTGAAAAAGAGAGCTAAAAATAGGCATGTACGCCCCCTCCTATGTAAACGCCCGCAAGCCCCTGAGATTGAGACCCATCTTTTTCCCGGCCAAACCCTTGACCGATTCCCACGTTCAAGCCGAGTGGAATCCCCCCAAGTGAAAACACAAGCTCGCCGCCAAAAGCGAGTCCAGCTCCTAGCGTCGTGGTGAGGCGATTCTGCTCTTCTTTATACTGCCAGCCACCTTCTAAAGTGAAGTAAAGTCGGGATAGGTTCCACTTGCTTTGGTGCTCGAATATGGCATACGAAACGCCAGCACCTAACATGTGGTCACTATCCTGATCACTGAGAATAAAGCGTCCAACGGTTTGCAGATATACGGGTGCCAGCCCGGTATAGCGAAAACTAATTCCACCAAATTCGGGTGTAGATCCCTGAAGTCCGATACCGAAATTTTTGCTGAGATCAGCTCGTGCAAACGTTGGGCCAGCGGCCAAGACAAGCGCCGCGAGTGCGATACCTGCGCCTCTTGAGGCGTCTCTGAGTACGCTTTGGTGGTTTCTCATTGCATCCCCTCCGCCTGCTTGAATTAGATGAAAATCCGTTGGGATTTGTCGAAAAATAGCGCAACGCCTTCGTTGTCTTCGGACTGCTGGCGCTTGGTCTTTTCCGACGTCGCTTACTTTAACACCGTCGCTGGGGATAAGTGTTACTCGTGCAGAATCGGCTAGCGGATCAAGGCCATCCGCCCCGCCGCAGTAAAATCTGTCCCACCGCTGAGTTGGTATAAATAGACGCCACTGGCAGCCGACCTCCCCTCGTCGTCGCGGCCGTTCCAAGAAGTGCGATAGTGGCCGGCCGTCAGCGTCTCGCCGCCGTACAGGGTGCGGACGCGGCGGCCAAGCACGTCGTACACCACGTCGAAGGCGATGACCGTGCTGGCGTTGAATGGATTGGGCCAGTTGCCGTGTAACTGAAACGCCTCGGGCACTCTTGCGGTCTGCTCGACAATCGCCGTCGGGATCTCATTCGGAGCACCGGGCGTAGGGGTATCTACGGTCTGAAAGTCCCCCGTAATGTCCGGCATACGCGCCCAGCTCGTTCCCTCATCGGCCTGTCCCTTTTCCCAGTCGATCTGAGCGACCAAGGTGCCATCTACCGTCCAGATGCCCAGCTCTTCGTCGCGGCCGAGGGCAAAACCGGGCCACCCATCTTTATCCAACTCGACCTGTAAAAACTCACCCGCCTCAATGACCATGCCATCCGGAAAAGGAGTGCGCTTATCCTCGTCCGTCAGATCGTCGGCCATTACAAAATCCGCGAGATTTATCGACTCATCCGAGGCATTATAGAGTTCAAACCAATCGAGGGGGTCACCTTGGGCGGCGACCTCGTTGATAACCAGTCCGATCGCTGCTCCAGCTTCTGCATCGTCGTCTGCTACCGTATCCTCTCCCCCACCAAAGCTGAATAAGGTGCCATAAAACCGGCCCGAAATCTTCGCGCCCGATTCCGTGCTGGCCTCGCTAAATTCAATCCCTCCCTTGGCGATCAGGTTGAATTGATTCGGGGGGCTATCAGGCGACGGTAACGACAAGCGGTAGCCACTGACTGCATTCATGTCGATGGCCAAATTGGTACCGCTCTCCACCCAGCCAATCGGCAGCGAAACGGTGAGAACGTCTATGGCAAAGTCTTTTCCAAGGCTGATAATGGATACAGACGCCCTGTTTTTGTTCGTGCGTCCGTCGTCCTCTTCAAAACCGGCTATAGCTCCCGCAAGACCAAAGCCCTGTTCTTTTCCCCCTAGCTGATAATTGTTGAACTCGACCGTCCCTTCTCCCAGCGGATTCTCACTCTCACTCGATCCCCATGTCGTCTCAAAGAGCAGATCAAACGCGCCTATTTCCGGCCAGCAGATGTCGGCCGAGGCCAGCGGCCAAGGCCAAGCAGCCGGCTCTGGGTCGAGATCAGCCAAAATCGCCGCCCGTCGCCCGCGGATGAACTCGCGCACCCGGTCTGCGTCGCTAGCGGCATCCGCGCGCCTTTTAACCAGCGAGTGCTGCTGGACGACCTCCGCCATCTCGTCGGCGAAGCCGAGCAATTCTTCTTCGTTCCAGACCGTGTCGAGCAGTTGCTTGAGTCGAGCTACATAGGCGGCGCGCATCGCGTCGTCGCGGTATAAACGGTGGGCAATAGCCCCGTGCGCCGTTACTGAAGGCGGCGACACAAAATCGTCGAAGGGACCATCAATCGAGGTAAAAACTTGATCTGCGCCCCAAGGGATGAACACAAAAGGCGCATCCGGCTCGCGATAGACGTAGAAGTTATTGCGGTTGCCAGCATACCCATCCCAATGCCCGATGAGCACTTCCGTCGCCCAAAAGGTGAGGAAGCGGTCGATGTCGATGATGTCGGCGAGGGCTTCGAGGCCAGCCGGGGAAGGATCCTGCAGCGCGGCGACGACCGCGTCGATATCCGACCAGTCCGCTTCCTCCTCGTTGGTTTTCTTTTGCAAAGTACCGCGCCACTTGGGGCGGAAGTCGCTGACGGTCCCCTCGTAGAGATTGCCGCTTGAATCGGAGAAATTGCGCTCCAAAAAGGCGGTTTTCATGCTCTCGACGTGGACGTACAAGCCCAGGTTTTCGCCGTTTACGGCGGCGCTGGCAGGCCGGCGTCAGCAAAGACGTGGTAGGCCATGCAAGTATTGAGCAGCGACGGGTCTTGCTGGGCATTGTTCAGGGTCAGGCGCTTCATCGCGTCGCCGAGGAGCTGACCGTCGATGAACTTGTCGAAGCGGACCTTGAGCGAGGGCTTCACCTTGCTCAGCGATCCGATAAACCCTTTCTTGCGGACGCCGACTTGGGTGTGGGTTTCGCCATCCACGGTTACAGTCGCCTCAAACCAAGAGAAGATACCATCCGCAGGGCTGTCGAGGCAGTCGGCACCGACGAGTATATCCGCAAGGGTCCGCGTCTGGCCGCGCAGACGGGCCCAATCCTCGGGGGCTATCTCAATGCTCACGTCGAGTACGCGGTCGAGGGCAAAGTAGGGGTCGCTGGGATGGGACGTGTCCGCAGCCAACTGGCCGAAGGCTGGGTGGACAGCCAAGAACAATGCCGCGATCGCTATATGCGCGGTCCTGACTAAGCGCCGGTAATTTTTCACTGCATCCTCTTCTTCTGTTTGAGATGAAAGTATTCTAAAAATCGTGCAACCATCATTTCTTGCTTTAATAGATTGTGTCACCTGTGCAGGATGAGTGCCAGAGCACGTTATCGTGGCCGACGACGCCTTGTAGCCATGAAATGAGCGAGCCGAACGAAAGCCGAAGGAGGCTATTTACCTTGTAAACTGATGATCACACCATCAATTTACAAGGTAAATGGCCCTAGAATCATAGTCGCCCCCGTAGAAGAGATTTTCCAACTCCGCGACGAAGTGCTCGTCGTCCCGTACGATCCGCTGTAAATCAGCCGTGCAGAATCGGATAGCCGTTGCTAGAAAAGGACACTTCTACGAGGAAGTAGCCGGAATTAGGCCGATGAAGAAGGGCGCGATGTGGGAGGAGCGGTCGATTGGTCAAAAAGCGTTGGCTCCAACTTCGTCAGGTAGGTGCGGCAATCCCGGCGAATGGCTTGGGCAATATCCAGTGAACGCCGACCTTGCGGCTCATCCACACCTTCGACCGTCTCAACTGGGTAGCGGCTGGCAACAGCAAACGTCGTCAGCCAGCGCAACGCCTCCCGTTGTTCTTGGATTTGGGGAATCCACTGGACGACCATGCTCAGCAGATGTTCTAGATCGTGGGTGCGAGGGACCGGCTGGGCATAGAACACCAGAACGGCTTTGAGGTACTTTTCGGCCACCTGTTGACTGTGGAAACAGATCGTATCCCAAGGGATTTCTTGGGCCGCCAGATTATTCCTGACGTTTAGCAGGTCATTTTCAGCCCGGCTGATCCACTGCCGCACTAGAATTTAAGTCATCCCCTCGGCCAATATCTGGGACGCAAATGAAGACGGAGCTTCTTTCCAATAGTCCAGTTCGGGGGGGGTGTACACGACAATATCCAAGGGGCAATTGATGCCTTCAAGCAGACGGCGCATTTCAAGGGCTCGTTCCAACGGGGACAAATCCGTCTGCCAGACTACGAGTAAGTCCAAATCACTGTCCCATTGGCTATGACCCGTGGCATGGGAGCCGAATAGAACGATCCGCTCGAAGGGGTGTGCACGGACGAGGGTCTCTACGACGAGTTCGAGCGTTTGGTTGGTCTTTTTGGTTGTCTCTGTGGTCATAGTGTAGAATCTAAAGAATCAACCCATTAAATCCAAAATTCTCAGCCGTGCAGAATCGGATGGCCGTTGCCGGGGAAGAACGCCACATCGACGAGGAAGGAAAGGCCGACGCCGAGAAAGTAGCCTGCAATCAGGCCAATGAAAAAAGGCGCGGCCTTGCGGTATAGCTCAATGCCGCCAAAGCGCATAATCAGGCTCTTGGCCGCCCACGCCACAAAAATCGCCGGGGCCTGATTGCGCACCATCCAGATCGCGGAGATGGCCAAGCCCACCGGGTGCAGCGGCCACCACGGGAAGCGATACTGCATAAACGTCAACACTGACATTGCCGCCGCACCAATGCCGAAGAAGCCTAACTTTTGCGCGTGGAAATCGGCCGGGGCCTTGATCTTGGCCATCACGTCGCCAAAAGCCATCACGCCCGCGCCCGAGGAGACGCGGAAGATCCAAGAGTTGAAGTTGGAAGCCCCCTGCTCGTAGGCCATGGATATGAGGTTAGTCAGCGAAACCGCAAAGGACAGCACCACGGCCAAGGCAATGGCCAAGACAAAGCCGCGGCGGGCAATGCGTAGGCTGTGCTGCAGCTTGGCTGCGTGCGCGGCCGAGGGCATGAAGATGGACTGCACGTCGCCGAAAAAGGAATAAGTCAACCCCAAGGCCGCCAAACCCGTCGGCGAAATGGCGCTAGTGCCTAGCGTCATCATCGTCATCGCCTGACTGACGACGGGCGTGGTAAGGTAGAACACGCCCGTCTGGACCACTAGGCGCGTAATGCCCAAATAGGCGATGAGCACGCCAGCCAAAAAAAGCATCGCCACCGACCACTCCATGCCAGCCTCGTGCAGCCAAGTCAGCATGTAGAAGGTACCCAACAAGAGGCCCAGCACAGCGGCGCGGTAGGACATCAACTCGCGGCGGTCGTCAATCGGATAGGCTGGATTCCACGCCTTGCGGACCACGTCCTTGAGATGGTCGCGCGCCATCCACAGGCCCCACAGCACCAGCATCACAAACGCCCCCCAACACTGCCACGATGTCGAAGGCAATCCCCAAACGAACTTATCCGCCTCGGTGACGCCGAGGCCAAAGCGATTGAACAAACCCTCTTCGAGCAGCGTTAGCAAAAAGAAAAACCAGATGCTGAAGGTCACGTTGAGGTTGGCGAAGTACATGAAGCCAATGACCGGAAAATAGAAGCGGATGTTAATGGTCGGAAAGCCGTGGGCGATTTGGATGGGGTGATGCCACTCGATCTTGGGAAAAAAGTGAAAGAAAAAACCGACGATGTTCCACAAAACAATGCACAGCGGAATGGCCGCCCCCACCCAGAAGACTTTGCTGTACATGACCGCTGGCAGTCGGCGGGAACTGTCGGCGTGGGCGACGAGGGCTTGCGGCACTTCCATCAGCGGGTAGGCCAACCGCTCGCGCTCGACCCACTGCTTGCGGAGGATGACCACCACACAGAAGCAGACCAAGTACAAAGTCCATATAAAGCTCAGCCACCAAAACAGCGGCATGGCCCAAGCGGCGAGCAAGGTCCCCCAAGGGGTAGGTTCACCAATGGGCAAGCCCTCAAAAAACCAAGTCATGGCCAAGCCGTCGTTGGACGGCAGCAGCCAAGCGGGCAGATAGGGTAGCACGTACGTGCCCCACTGATTCTCCGCCGACGCAAAGTAATACGGCGTTGTCGGTATGGCTAGGAAGTAGCCGATGAGAAAAACCGGAATGCCGGTGCAGACCAACCCCATGACGACGACCGTGATCAGTTCGGCGGGGCGCAGTGCCCAACTATGGTTGAGGGTTTTCAGCAGGGCGTTGGCGAAGATGAGGCTGACAAAGAGAAACCCCACCCCAATCGGAAAAAACGACCAAGTCATCTCGGACGAGCCAAACGTCCAGATCGAGTGCGGTGCCCCCAAGCTGATCAGCAGCAGCACTGCGCAACCCACGAGCAAGGAACGCGCGGTGACGCCTGTACCCTCTTGCTGTGCGGGATGGGTCGCCAACGCGGCCTCAGCCGTGGAGGATGGGATGGCCGTTGCCGGGGAAGAAAATCATATCGACGATAAACGAGATCCCCACCCCAAAGAAGTGCCCAAGAATCAAGCCAATAAAGAACGGCGCAGCCTTGCGGTATAGTTCAATGCCGCCAAAGCGCATGATCAAGCTCTTAGCCGCCCAAGACACAAAGATCGCCGGGGCTTGGTTGCGCACCATCCAGATCGCAGAGATGGCCAAGCCCACCGGGTGCAAAGGCCACCACGGGAAGCGATACTGCATAAACGTCAAAACCGTCATCGCCGCCGCACCAATGCCAAAGAAGCCCAATTTTTGCGCGTGGAAATCGGCCGGAGTTTTGATCTTGGTCAGCGCGTCGTCAAAGGATCGCACCCCCGCGCCCGAGGACACGCGGAAAAACCAAGAGTTGAAGTTGGAGGCTCCCTGCTCGTAGGCCATGGCAATGACGATCAACAGGGCCAGCGCAATGGCCAAGCACAGGCCGCGACGGCTCATGCGCATAGCGTCGTGCAGCCGGGTGGCATGGGCAGCCGACGGCATAAAAATCGACTGCACATCGCTGAAGAACCCATAGCTCAGCCCCAAGGCCGCCAAGCCCGTCGGCGAAATCGCACTCGTGCCAAAGGTCATCATGGTCATGGCTTGGCTGACCACGGGCGTCGTCAGGTAAAAGACGCCGGCCTGCACCACCAAGCGGGTGATGCCCAAGTAAGCAATGAGCACGCCGCCTAAGAAAAACGCCGCCACCGGCAATTCCATGCCGGCCTTGTTGAGCCACGCCAGCATATAGACGACCCCGACCAACAGGCAGCTCGCGGCTGTCGTCAACCGGATGCGCGGGATTCCACGCTTTGCGCGCTACGTCTTTTAGGTGATCGCGCGCCATCCACAGCCCCCACAGCACCAACACCACAAACGCCCCCCAGCACTGCCAGGACGTCGACGGCAAGCCCCATACGAAGTTGTCCGCCTCCGTAACGCCAACGCCAAAGCGATTAAACAGGCCCTCTTCGACCAGCAGCAACAAAAAGAAAAACCAGATGCTGAAGGTGACGTTGAGATTGGCGAAATACATGAAGCCAACGACCGGAAAGTAGAAGCGGATGTTGATCGTCGGAAAGCCGTGCGCGATTTGGATGGGATGGTTCCATTCGATCTTGGGAAAGAAGTGGAAGAAAAAGCCGACGATATTCCACAAGACAATGCACAGGGGGATCGCCGCCCCCATCCAAAAGACCTTGTTGCGCAAAACGGCCGGCACGCGCGCAGGGCCATCGGCATCCGCCACGAGGGCTTGCGGCACCTCCATCAGCGGATAGGCCAGCCGCTCGCGCTCGACCCACTGCTTGCGCAATATGACGACGAGGCAAAAACAGACCGCGTACAAGGTCCAGATAAAACTCAGCCACCAAAACAGCGGCATGGCCCACGCATCAAGCAGCGTGCCCCAAGGCATCGGCTCACCTATGGGCAGCCCCTCGAAGAACCAAGTCATGGCCAAGCCGTCGTTGCTCGGCAACAGCCACGCCGGTAAGTAGGGCAACACGTACGTGCCCCACTGGTTTTCAGCCGAGGCAAAGTAATAGGGCGTGGTGGGAATCGACAGCACGTAGCCCATCATAAAGATGGGAATGCCAGTCGTCACCAAGCCCATGACCACGACCGTGATCATCTCAGCCGGGCGCAAGGCCCAGCCGGGGTTGATCGTCTTGAGCAGGATGTTCAGGAGGATGAGGCAGCAGAACGAAAAGCCGACGGCAATCGGAAAGAACGACCACGTGATTTCGGACGACCCCAAGACCCAAATGGCGTAGGGCGCACCCAAACACACGATGAGGACTTGGATGACGCCTAGCACCAAGGAGCGGAGCGTGAGGCCGCTAGCCGCGTCCTGGCGAGTATGCTCTTCTCGATATGTCGGGGCCGCAGTCGGCGACGTCATTAAAAGCCAGCTTCAGAGGCGATTTTAGCGGAATTAAACGCGGACAATATGGTTTCAACGCCCCGCAGCCGCAATCTTAACGGAGCTATAGCCATTAGGACCTTAGGCACAGGGATCTTAGGCATGAGATGCTTCGCTCAGCATGACAGGTGCTGGCCGTCATGCTGAGCGAAGCGGAGCGGAGTCGAAGCATCTCCTACACTCCATCGTCTAACCCTGCCGCATGACGGCCCGCAGCCGGATCACCAGCCGCGTAGTACGTGTCCGCGTCGGCCCACAGCATGACCGGGGTGGCGATAGGGCCGTTGCGGGCCTCGACTTGGTGACCGCGCCGCGTCAGTTCGTCGCGGACCTCCGCATCGACGGCCGAGCTGATGGCCAGCGAGCCGGCCTGTATAAAAGTCTGCTCGCGCACCGGGTTGGGATCAAACGAGTCTTCGTGGTGGTCCGTGGCAAAGCGCGGCGCGATGACCGCTTCAGCCGGCTGCATTCCAAACTCCACAAAGTCGAGCAACAAGCTCAAGGTCGCCTGATCTTGCAAGTCGCCGGCGCGCCATCCTTGAGCACCATCGTAGGTGTCAAGGTGATGCGAGGCCGCTTGCCCGGCGCGATGCAGTTGGGATGTCCGGGAGTCGTATTGAGGCTGCGCAGGCGGTTGCCATACGAGACGCCCGTGCTGCCGGTGCCGCCAGCGTGATAGACATTCGCGCTCGGCGTGGCCGATACAACCATGCCCCAGCGGTCGGCCACCACGCACGTGGTCGTGCCGCCGACTCCGGGCCGGAACGCACCCCCCTCCTGCACTGCCTTCATGCCGAGCGGGTCGCCGGGGCGGGCGTCCAGCGCGGCTTGGCCCATGTCGATCAGGGGCTGCCGGAGCTGGGTATATTCGTCGGACAGCAAGGCGTTCATGGGCACATCTACGAACAGGGGATCGCCGTAGTGCGCGTCGCGGTCGGCCATGGCCAGCTTCATCGCTTCGACGACCGCGTGGACGTAGTCAGCCGAGCAATGCCCCATGCCTTTGAGATCAAACCCTTCGAGCAGGCGCAGGGCTTGGCACAGATAGGGGCCTTGAGTCCACGGGCCGCACTTGTACACTTGGTAGCCTCGATAATCGACTGCCACCGGCTCTTCGATCAAAGTCCTATGGGCGGCCAGATCCGCGCGACGCAGGAACCCGCCGTGCTCCACGTAGAACGCCTCCAAATCTTCAGCTATATCGCCGTGCTCAGCGCGGCGGCCATAGAAGTGATCGCAGGCCGCTTGCAGCTTCTCTTGGCGATTGCCAGTGGCGCGGTGTTCTTCCTCCACCATGCGCCGCAGCGTCCGCGCCAAGTCGGGATGCCACGCCTCCTCGCCTTTGTCGAGCAGGGCCAAGGTCGGCGCGACAATCGCGGCAAAGCTCTGCGTGCCGTATTGCTGCAAGAGGGTAATGCACAAATCCATGACCGAGGGCACCGGAGCCATCTTGATATCGCGGTCTGGGATGCCGTGCTCCATGTACCAGGCAATAGCTTCCGGCGACAGCGGCGCGCGCCCTTGGCCGGACAGCGACTTGACCACATTCCCGTCCCAGACGAGCACCGGCACTTCCCCGCCGATGGAACAGGCTCCGTGATCGGTGACGTTGAGCGCGATAATCGCGCCGGCTGCAGCATCGGCTGCATTGCCTCCTTGGCCGAGAATTTCAATACCAGCGGCTACAGCTCCAGCACCGCCGGCCGCAATGACGCCGGTTTTGCTCTGGGCCTGCCAGCCGATCTGATCTACCCTACTCATGTGTTGCTCCTTATCGAAAAGAAGATTTGCCGCGCTCAATATCGCCTTGCGAGGGCGGTCTGTCGAGTCTCGCGACGGAGGGACGCTCCCCTTTCACGCGGAGCGGGCCAACATCCATACTCCAAATAAGAGAAAATTCGATTATGTCTCAACATCCCGTTATATTTATAGGCTCGCTACAGTGTTGCTCCGCAGTGCTGTCCGTTGTCTCCCTCGACCACGAGAAGGTGAAAAACGGCACGCTAGCAGCAAGATCGAGGTCGCTACGAACATCTGCAAGAGCACCGTTCCGCCCTCATCACCACGCCTGTGACCGGCAAAATTGACGTGAGAGAGAAAGCCGCTTTATGAACATTGACTCAATATATTTCAAGGGATATAGCTGTTTCAAAAAGGAGTGGGCCGGCTTCGACACAATCAAGCCAATCAACGTCATCATTGGACGCAATAACTCTGGAAAATCCCATCTGTTGGATTTGGTTGAAGCACTATGCAAAGACGAACTGTTCAACCGTGGATGGGAGTACCGATTCGGTGGCGTATTAGACGAGGGATCACTAAGAGGCCCTAACAAAACCCCTGCTGGCGTCGCGTGGCTGCGCCGACCGGGGCCGACGTTCCCCTCGGTCGGCATATTGGACAATATGCCTCCCTCGGGTGCCTTGGCCACGGCCTTGCTCGCGCACGCTTGGGCCGACGCCGGACGTTTTGTTAGGGCCTCTTAAGAAATTTTTTTCAGAACATATGGGTGGAGGCGACCTTGATGGAAATCACTGGTACGCCCACGGGAGTCATCTCGTCAAAGCAGCGGTGACGTGGGAATTTATCGCAAGGAAGGTAAAGAAGGTACAGTTTTCAGATGATTTCGACTTAGCGTGCACTTATCCCCAAAGAGACCATATAGAACAATTAAGCGGTGCCATAATTTCAAGAGTTGAACAGGTAATAGACGACGCAATGGAACAGCTTAATGGAACAGCTTTCTCCCTTAATGGGACGGTTTTCCGGCGACTCTTTGCAGACCGGGACATCAGTACCGAGCTACCAAGTACAGCATTGGTTCTTCGCCGCGACGGGCAAGGGACTACAAATATCATACGTCGGTTCATCACGTCTGAGAAATTGCCACGAGAGGTTATCCAAGAGGGACTTCTGACCGCGCTGAACTCGATATTTGGTAGTGATGGCCAGTTTTCAGAGATACAAGTACAAGTTCACGATGAAGCACAGACAGAGACGATAAAGGACCATTGGGAGGTCTATCTCGGCGAGGATACAAAGGGATTGATCCCCCTCAGCAAATCGGGAAGCGGCCTGAAGACCGTCATTCTGGTTCTGCTTAATGTTCCTAAAATTGGGGGCAAGGATAAATCTCAGTTCACGTTCGCTTTCGAGGAGCTTGAAAACAATCTCCATCCGGCCCTCTTACGGCGGTTATTCCAGTATCTTGAGAACTACGCCGTCAACGAAGAAGCGACGATCTTCCTGACGACCCATTCGAGCATCGCCCTCGACTTTTTCGGCGTATCTGATAATGCCCAGATCATCCGCGTGCTCCACGATGGCGAGTCTGCTCGCACGGAAACCGTCCGCACGCATTCTATCGACTTCTGCATATATAAAGGAATGTTTTATAATTTGAGTTGTGCATACTTGAAGAAGCCTCGAATCAGGTCGTTATCGTGATGTTGGGTGGTGATCGACATGCAGACGGCA
>JAGWBY010000021.1:0-19262 GCA_021295675.1 Candidatus Latescibacterota bacterium
AACAGACGACCTAGCGGAGAGAAGACGTAAGACGTACTCAGCGAGAGATACCCCCATTTGTGTAGCTTCCGTTGTCAATTCTCGTTCCAATTCTTTGGGTAAGTCGAGCCTGATACTCATAGTCCGTCTCCTTGGCTTTCTCTACTTCTGCTATCGCTGAGTTGGGTAATGACGATGGTGGCACCGATGGTGCCTTGTTGGCGTCTAGCTTGTCTGGCACACGAGATAGTATAACAGCCCTGCGGATGATCGCCAAAAGGGTGCCGTAGCGATTTAGTGGAGGTTTGTCGGGCGAGTTTTCCTTTTGCCTAAAAAAGTGATAGGATTTCGCACTTTTATCCCCGTAAAAGTGCTTGTTACGTTCCTTTTTATTCTCATAAAAGTGTGCTATATCACCAAGCTCCGCGAGTAACACACCGTGATGGATCGCGCCGTCCTCGACGCCTACGGCTGGGATGACATCCCGACCGAAGACTTGTCTCCGTCCCTCTTGTTCCCGTCATTTTTATAAAGGCTTGACAGCTACTTTTTTTGGCAGGAGTGCCCTATACGACTAGGTTTACGACTACGATGTGCTGGCACAATGCACGGTGGAAACCACATGACGACGATACGCCACACGACCACGCTGTTCGAGTGCGACGGCCCACAGCTATTCGAGGCCCGCGATGATGATGGCGGTCAGTATCTGGCGCTGCTGGTGGACAGCCCGGAAGAGCAGGACCGCTATCTGGTCGTGCAGATTGCTCCTGAGCGTCTGAGCCAGTTCCGCGCCGGTGCCCTTGAATTGAGGCTGCTGATTGCCGAGGCGAGCAGGAACCAGTGGTATCTTGCGACCACAACGAATCTAGACGAACCACTGGCGATTGAGCGCCAGAGAATGCCTATAGAGGAGCGTTTTCTGCCGGACGAGGGTTTTACGTTGGCCGACTCGCCTCCGAAAGAGGGCACGTCTGAAACAGATGCAGAGCGCAATTCCGGTCCACTGGCCAATGCTGTCGAAGTCCGCGACCGTCTGGTCTAGATCCTCAAGCTCAACCTCGTAGCCTACGTGCTTGCCGTGCTGCAAGCCTATCCTAGCAACTCCACACAAGGAGGAAATAATGGTCAATATCGGCATTGTCGGCATCGGTTTTATGGGCATGACCCACTATAAGGCGATGGCCCAAGTCAACGGGGGCCAAGTTGCAGCCATCGTCTCCCGCGACCCCAAAAAGCGCGCGGGGGATTGGAACGATATTCAGGGCAATTTCGGCGATAGCGGGGGGGTGCAGGACTTGTCGGGAATACGGTGCTACGAAACGTTGGACGAATTGCTCGCCGATGGGGAGATCGACTTGGTGGATATATGCCTGCCGACGAACATGCACGTCGAGACTAGCATCCGCGCTTTATCTGCGGGCAAGCACGTGCTATTGGAAAAGCCCATTGCATTGGCCTTGGACGACTCCGATCGGATCGTGGCAGCGGCCGAGGAACACCAGCGGCAGTTTATGGTTGCCCACGTGCTGCGGTATTTCCCAGAGTTCCGGCTGATTAAACAGCTCGTCGCCGACGGGGAACACGGCCCCGTGCTCGCCGCTCACTTTAAGCGCATCATCTCGCGCCCGGCGTGGTGGGCACCAGAAGACTTAGAGCGCACCGGCGGCCCCGCAATCGACCTGCACATCCACGACGCGGACTTTGTGCAGTTTTTGTTCGGGATGCCCACTGCGGTTAGCTCGCAAGGGTACATTGGCCGGGGCGAGACGGTCGAGTACATCAACACCCACTACCAGTACGACGGCTCAATGGCCAGCAACAGGGCTGTCCTTTTGAGCACGGATACGACGTGTACTTTGAGGAGGCCACGCTCAAGTACAACTCGTCTTGGGGCCAGCCGCCGCAACTGTTGACCAAGGACGGCGAGGTCTGCACGCCAGATCTGCCGGGTGAGGATGGCTTCGTCGGCGAGTTGCAGGAAGCGGTGGATGCGATCTCGCAGGGCAGGGAATCGCAGGAGATAGGCGGTCAGAGTGCGCGGAACTCGCTGCTGTTGTGTTTGAAGGGAATTGAGTCGGTGAAGACGGGGGAGAAGGTAGCGATATAACTAATGCCCTTCGTGCGTCTCCATGCCATGACCGTGGATGGCGCTGGATTCAACGTAATACAGGACGTAGGCGAGGCCGATCCCCACGAGGAGGGAGACGATGAGCTTGCCGCGATCGTGGCTGTGGAAATGGATCTCCGGCAGCAGGTCGCTCAAGGCAATGCACAAAAACGCGCCCGCCGCAAAGGACAATACATAGCCGACTATGGCTCCTTCCTCCGAGCCAAGCAATTCCACACCTCCGAAGCTCGCTATAGCCACCACAGGGCACAGCAGGGCAAATCCAACATTGGCCAATGTCCGGGCGCGCGGGCTGTGACCGGCGGATTTCATCATGCCGATAATGGAGTACGCATCGAGCGGCTTGTGCAGCATAATGGCGAGGAATACTCCTAGGCCCGCCAATGCGACGTCGTTTTCATGCGGCGGCCCCAACCTCATACTGGTACCCAGCGCGATCCCTTCAGTCACGGTGTGCACGCCTAGGCCGATGGCAACGCCGAACAAGCTCCGCGAATGGACTACACCGTGGTCGTGACCGTGGTCATCGTACAGATCGCTCGCCTCGCTGCTGAAGTCATGCTGATGAAAGTGAAAGATACGCAGCAAGAAAATCATCAGGACCATGCCGAACACCATCCATCCCACGGCTTTTTCTATAATCTCAGATCCGGAAATGCGATCGAGGCTGTGGGGTAGTAGGTGAAACATGGCGATGCCGAGGATGAAGCCGGCCACCAGACTCATCACGACCTGAGTCCGCGTGTGCGTCATGGTCCCCAAGGCCGCCAGCTTCCCGCCCATAAAAGAAACGACAAAGATACCGGCTGAGTACGCCAATAAGATCAGTATGGAATGTGAATCCATGATGGCTATAACCGGAAACTATAGGCGCGAACCAGCGGACCTAGGTTGCTAAAGATGGAAGCGAAAGAAGAAAGCCGAGAAGGTGCCTTCGGCTAGGAACCTTCTCGCTTAGAAGAATAGCGTTATTAGGATGAGACTGCTCAGTCCGCCGAGCATGAACCCCCCGGTGCTGACCACGCCAGACGCCATGGCAAAGTCGGCAATGCGAAAAGTCATATCGCCGACCGTAAACATCACTTGGTTGCGGTCGATCTCCCCATCGACAAACTGTTTTAGGGCCTCCTCGGCACTGTGGGCCTCTTTTACCGAGACTAAGGCCACTAAAATCATCGTTAGCGCTGACGCCAGAGTGCCGATCGCGAACATGAGCAGCGTCGCCAAGGCGAACCAGTGGTAGGTTGCGTCTTCGTTGCCCGAAGACGTGCTCATGAACCCGATAATCAACGCCGCTCCACCTGCATTGCCGAGCAGCAACAGGCGGGCTGACTCGGTAATCAGTCTGAACATGGTACCGCGCCGTAGAGCGACAACCTTGTAGAGCTCGCGTAGCCACTCTTCGCCGACTTCTTCGCCGGAAAATTCATCTACCTTTTTCAAGGGCTACTCTCCTCCGAGATCGGTCAACCGGATGTAGGTCGAACCCGTATTGGTACCGGGCTCGAATTCAAGGGTCCAATCGTCAATTGCTATCGGCCCGGACGATAAGGCCTGTTGCATGAAGTTTTCCCGCGTCAATTCATCGCCCATGCGCTCGAGCACGGTGATGACGAAGCGGCCCAAGATGTAACCTTCCAGACATACTTCATTGATTATGTGTTCGTGATCTATCTTTGATTTCGGCGATTTGGCGGCTCGATGGAATTGCCGCACGACTTTACTGGTCTGGTCTTCTGGGTTAGGCACCACCTCGGTCACCAAGATTCTATCGTTTGGCGCGCTTATCCGCTCCCTAAGCTCGCGGGACAAGACAAAGGACAAGTTGCCCATGATGTATTCATGGCCTAGGGAATTCGCTAGATTGATGATCTCCGCGTTGGTGGTATAGGTGCCGACGATCAAGATAGCGTCTAGGTCGGCCTTGGATAGGGCGAAGAGGGTTGCTTGGACGGCGTGGGTGTTCCGCGAGAAAGCGGTTTTCCCTAGGATGGGAAGACCGTGCTCATCGAGCACCGTTTTGTAGTTTTTCAAGACGGAACGTCCGAAGGCGTCGTCCTGATAGATGATGCCGAACCGGGTCTTGCCGCGCTCGCGGAGGATGTGATCGACCAGCGTCTGAGTTTCGTCGAAATAGCCCGCCCTCAGGTTGATGACATTGGGAAACCGCTTGGCATCGCGCAGAAAAGTGGCACCCGTAAAGGGACCGACAAAGGGGATTTTTGCCGTCCTGAGCACTGGCGCGATGCGTTTGGCGGTCGGCGTTCCCACGCCGCCGATCACGGCCAGTACCTCGTTATCGGCGACGAACCGTTCCGCGTTTGCGGCTGCCTGTTCAGGCTCGTAGGCGTCATCGAAGGAAACCAGTTTCAGCAACCTGCCGTTGATCCCGCCTCGATCATTCTGTACTTGGAAAGCAGACAAAATGCCGGCCCGATAGCGCAAGCCCAGAATTTTGCTCGGACCGGAGAAGCAGGCGCTCTGCCCGAACACGATCGTACTATCGCTAACGCCTGTAGCCGCCGCCGTAGGCAGCTCAGTCAACAGCAGGACGAGGCAGACCGCCAACAGCATACTAATGCTCTTTGCCTCCATCCTCTTCCTTCTTCTCAGCCCCGCCATCTTCTTGACCTTCGGTGGCGAGCTTCTCGACCATCGGCTTCTCGTCTTTCGGCAGTCCGGCCGGCCTGTCTCTCACGTGGCGGTGGGAGAATATAGATGGCGTGTCGAATATGAGCGACCGCGGATTGGCGATGCTCATGTGACTGCGTTCCGCACGGGTGCTGTGGAATCGACCGTCCAGCAGGAGGTTGTCCGCATCGACCGTTTCGATGGTATGTACGTTCTCCATGGTCGTTGACGACATCAGCACTCCGTCCCCGGCCTCGCCACCGGGGGGCGGTGTTCCTAGCACCATGTCCGCCGGGGTGAACCCTGCGACGCCGTCGATCATGTTGATGTCAATGGCCGACTCGCTGCTCGGATTGACCGCGGCTAGGCTCGCTTCCGCGAAAATTTTGCGCATCCGGTCCCAATAGCGCGTGATGCCCACGTGCGCGGGCTGTTTCTTGTATTCGGCTAACAAGGCCGAATACGCGCCAGCGCTGCTTTGCGCCTGCACGATGCGCTCTCTGGCCTTGGCCTGTGCGTTTAGTACCAATGCCTCAGCTTGTCCGCGGCTGTGCGCGATCAACTGCTCCCGCTTGCGATTGGCGTCGCTGACGGCCTTCACGCGCTCGGCGAACGCATCACTTACGTCGCGAAACGCAGCGATTGTTTCTTCGATCGGGCGCACATCGACGATGTCGAGCGAGACCAGTTCGAGGCCGATGTCGCGGGCATCTAGGCGCTCGGTAATCCGCTCCAACAGCTTGTTTTGAATGATATTGCGGTTCGAGGTGAGGATCAGGTCGATGAAATTCTGCCCTAGGATGTTGACCAATTCCTCTCTAGTGTACACGGTCAGCATTGCAAGTGGGTCGGACGTGACGAACAGGTAATTCCTGAGGTTGTCGATTTTGTATTGGAGGGCAACATCCACTTCGAGCAGGTTCACGTCGCCCGACAAGATGGTGAAGTTGACCGTATCACCTTCCTTGCTGGCTACCTGATGACGGACGACCCGCTTGACCTTGTGGACATAGGTCTTTTCGATGATGGGGATGCAGTAGTGTATTCCGGGGCCGATGCTCGAGTGCACCACCTTGCCGAACCGGGTGCGCACGCCTTGCTCCTCTTTCTTGACGATGTATAACCCGCTGGATAGGAAGCCGATGACGACTGCGGCCACGGTCCCCGCGATGATTCGCCGGTGGTGCTCTTGCAAAAAGTCGAATACGGCGTAAATGACGCGCGTACTCGGCGGTAATGGTTGTTGTTCACTCATTAGCTTAGCTCTTGATTTATTTAGGTCTTGCTTTGCTGTCGAGGTATTTGAACAACTCGTTGTCGGCCGGGAGCATCAGCGTCGTGTTCCGGTCGATGATCCGATCGTAGCTATCGAGCGCGCGGATGAACTTGTAGAATTCTGGATCCTTCTTATATGCTTGGCCGAGGATGGCCATGGCCTCGGCCTCGGCCTCGCCAAGAATGGTCGTCGCCTCGGCGTGGGCGTCGGCGATCAACTTCTCGTGCTCGTTGATGGCTAGGGCCTCAATGCGCAAGGCCCGCTCTTCTCCCTCGCTGCGATAGCGGGCAGCGATGCGCGCGCGCTCGGCGATCATGCGCTGAATGACGCTGGGCCGGTTTTCTACCGGCAGGGTGTATTCGACGATCCCAGCCTCGATCACCTCGATTCCGTAGCTTTCCTTGGCAATCGGCGCGATTCTGTCGAGAATCTCCTGGGACGCCTCGTTCAAGTCCTCGTGTTCTAGGCCCAGACCGATGAAGGCGTCGAGGGATTTGTTGCTGATGATGATTCCGCTGCTCGAAAGGTAGAGATCCTGCAACCGCTCGACTGCGTTCTGACCGGTGCGGATCGCCTCGACGAAGAGAATCGGATCCACGGTGCGCCAGAGTAGGTACCCGTCGACGAGGATGCTCTTCTGATCTTCGGTGATCAGTTCATGGGGGATGTTGCTCAGCGTGTGAAGGCGGCGATCGACCTTGTAGATTTTTGAGATAGGGCGGGGCCACTTCAGGTGGAATCCGGGCTGCCGCACGGGCGGCGAGATTTTGCCGAAGTGGGTCAGTACGCCCTGTTGGGTTTCATTGATGATGTAAAAGCTGTCGTAGATGATCGCGCCGATGATCACGGCGATGGTTACGCCGATCGTTTTTCCCTTCAACTTCATTGCCTTTTCCCCTAGTGATGGGCCCCTTTGCCCGCTGTGGATCCGTTCCTCTTCCACAACGCGACCTTATTGAGGCTCTCCTTGTTGGGCACTATAACCTTGGCATTGCCGGACAACGCAATCTCCAACTTTTCTCGCCACAGCATGTTCTGTAGAACATCGGGCGCGCTCCGCACGGCCTCGGACACCAGCGAAATCGCCTTGGCCTCCGCGGCGGATGTCGTCACTTTGCGATAGGCCTCGCCGTCTGCTTGCTCCACTTCCCAGGCGGCATTGCCGTGCGCTTGGGGAGTCAGTGATACCAAGAAACGCTGCGCATTGACGATGATCCGCTCCCGGTCTTCTTGGGCGCTCGATACGTCCCGGAACGCGCTCATGGTTTCCGCCACAGGCGTGATGGCCAATAGGTTTATCTTGACCAGATCGACTGTATTGAGGACCGGGTTCTCCGGGTGGACGTCGCTCGGGAACGACTCACTGATATACTGTTCGAGGGTTACGCGATGGACGTTGAGCAATTTCTCCAGGTCCCGGGCGGATACGAAGGAACGGATATGGGCCTGAACGACGTCCGAGATGATCTCTTCTGGATTCGTCGTCCGGTAATGGTAGTTGTACGGGTCCTCGACCCGGTATTGCACATTGACGGTCAAGCTAATGAGGTTGAGGTCGCCAGACACGTAATCCTGGGGCGTGTCGCACAGGATGGACTTCACCTCCCGCACTGGCCACTTGTCAACTTGGACCAAGGGCCGGGGGGCGAGGTAGTGCAGCCCCGGCGACAGGTCGCGCCAGTACACCTCGCCGAACAGGCGGCCGTAGCCGACGTAGCCGGGAGGCACGGTCGTGAAACCGCTGCCGAGAAAGAGGACGAGGGCCAAAGCCCAGAGCATCAGGCCCATTGGCGCGGTGGGGGAGATGAGGCCCCGGACGGAGAAGGAACGGCCGCGAGTTAGGCTTCCCCATGTCTGCCGCCAGCTCTTGGACACGGGCCGGAGATTGAGCAGCAAATCCTCCCAGCCGCTTTTCAAGGCACCGGCCCGGAAGCGCCAGATGATCAGGGCGATGAGGAGAAAAGCGCCGCCCCATTGCACAAACTGGATGGCCGGCGAATCCGAGGCGGAGAGGTTTACCGAGATCGTCAAGCCGAAGGCCAAAAGCAAGGCGTCAATCGCGATGCCGAGGAGGGCCGTAACCACGATGACCGAAGCGACGTAGATGGATGCGAAGCGAGCGCCGAACTGGCTGACGATGATTGCGATGGTTCCTGTGTTGGTGGCTGGTCCGGTCATGAGGAAAATCAGCGCCGCGCCGGGGCTGAATCCCCTGGCGACTAGCGCGGCGGCGATTGGAGTGCTGGCGGATGCGCAGATATAAAGGGGAATGCCGATCAATATCATGACCGGATAGGACAGCCAACGCGCATATTCGTTCGACATTAAATCGCTCGGAATCGCCAAAAAGAGCACGCCTCCCAGCGCGACGCCCACCAGTAGCGCAAAGAGAATGTCGTCGGCTATTTCGACGAAACCGTAGCGAAAGATGTGCTTGACGATCCGCTTAAAGTCTAGCTCCTGATTCGCTGGTGCGTCGCCTGAAGGAGCTTCTCCGGCCTTTTCCGATAACAGCGCTTCTTCGCGATAAAAGTCCGGTTTTACCCATGAGCCGAATCTCCACCGGCCGGCCGCCGTGGCGACTCGCTTCAACCACTCGATGGCGAGGATCTTCAGTTGCGAGGGGCTGACGTAGCAGTCGTCAGCGTCGGATATGAGCGGCTCGTGCCCATGGTCGTGGTCGTGGTCTTTTCTTATGAGACCGATGCAGAAGATTCCGGCGACGACCGCGGTGATGAAGCTGATGATGGGTCGGACAATGGCAACGATGGGGCCGAAAAAGGCGTTGGTGACCAAGATCGAATCCGCACCTGTCTCCGGCGCAGTTATAAGGAAAGACATGCAGGACGAACGGGACGCCCCCTTATTGCGCATTTCGGCCACTACGGGTACGACTGAACAACTGCACAGCGGCACGGGGACGCCGATGGCCGAACTCATGGTTACGGATTTCAGGCTATCGTCGCGGAGCCAGCGGAGTATGGCCTGACGGGAGATGAATACGTGAATCAGGCCGGAGAGGAACAACCCCAGCAGAAGCATGGGGGCTAGCAGCAGGAAGGAGGACCAGAGGAAATCGAAAAAACCGGTCACTATCCCAAGGAAATCGGCCACTCAACAGCCTCCTGTGCTTTGAGATGATGTGGTGAGTTCACCGCTTTGGGCGGTAAGCATAATGAAAGATTACAAATAGGTCAAGAAAAGGCGTATAGATGCGGTCTATATATAGACTGAGGGGTCCACATATCGACTGGAGCCGGATATTGATCGGCAGGGTGCCGGGCTGGGACCGCCAGATAATCGGGAAAAGCATCTCCTCGTTGCAGGATAGAAATCGTATGTATATCGTAAGGGCGCCTACGGCATTTTACAGGGGAGAAAAAGCGCATGCACGTACATATAGAGGAGCAAAAAGAAAAAAAGAGGCTCCGGGAAGCCACGGCCATTATTACGGTAGGTGGCGTCACAAACGGCGTACTGGGAACCGCAAAAGTCGTCCTCGGCAGCTTTACCGGATACCTGCCATTGACAGCTTCGGGAGTCCACTCGCTGTCGGACATTGTATCCGATCTCATCGCCTGGGTTGCCGTGCTGATGGGAGCGGAGTCGGCCAAACAGGGGGAGAGTTCGAGGTTTCACTACGGCCGCCGTCGCGTCGAAACCCTCTTGGCGCTTTTTGCGGCGTTTCTTATCGCGTTTGTGAGCGTGGAGCTGATCTTGGATGCGTTTGGCTACCACGAGCACGGGCATGGGGTGTCCACAACCAGTGTGGAGGAAGCGGAAACACATGGTGTAGAAGACCACGACGACGATGATCACGGTCAGGAGCACGAGGAGGATGAAGAGGGCTTAGGCCATTTTTTCTTTCTCATCAGCGGGGCAATCCTCGTTTCAGTGATTGCCAAGGAAATACTTTTCCACGCAACTCGGCGCAGGGGCATACGCCTGAACAGCCCCATGCTGATTGCGAAAGCGTGGCATCATCGGGCCGATGCCATCAGTGCCTTGGCCGTCCTCGTGAGCCTGTGCATTTCATCCTTTTTCCCCCACCTTGAGTTGGTCGATCAAATCACCACGGTCGTGATTGCGAGCCTGATTCTGCACAGTGCTTGGGAGGTTGGGAGCAAAGCGGTCAAAGAGCTGATCGATTTCGCGCCCTCCTTGGAGACGATAGCCTTGGTCGAAGAGATGGCCGACGGCGTACAAGGAGTGACGTTTACGCACAATATTCGCATCCGCTCTATGGGTGGTGCTCTATATGTCGAATTAACCGCGGAAACCGACCCGGATATGACGATAACAGAGGGCTACGCGGTCATGAAACAGATCCGCGAGCGGATCATGGATCGAGTGCCCAATGTGATTGATGTTACGACGTTGCTGACGCCGAAAGGCGAGTACCTGCGGCAGTTTTTGGGGTTGGAGACGTAAACGGGAAGAGTTAGAAGGTTACTTCTTTCCGCTTAGGCCACTAGCTCTTCCGCTTCTCCGCGATTCAGTTGCACGGCAAACCACTTGTAGAGCGCCGGCAGCACTAGCAAGGTCAACACGGTGGAACTGACCAAGCCACCGACTACTACCGTAGCCAGCGGTCGCTGTACTTCGCTGCCGGTGCCGCTGGAAAACAACAGCGGAATCAGTCCAAGAGCGGTCGTCAGGGCAGTCATCAGCACCGGCCGCACCCGCAGGCAGGCTCCTTGGATTGAGGCTTCATCCAAGTCCACGCCATCGCGGACGAGCTGGTTGAAGTAAGTCACCAGTACCATGCTGTTTTCCAAGGCAATGCCAAACAAAGCGATGAAGCCGACCGAGGACGGCACGGACAGGTTTTGTCCGGTCAGCCACAAAGCCACCACTCCGCCCACTAGCGCCAGCGGGATATTGAGCAAGATCAGGGTCGCGTTTTTGAGCGAATTGAAGCTGGAAAACAGCAGCAAGAAGAGCACGAAGAGGGTGATGGGCACGACAATGGCCAGCCGCTTGTTGGCTTCTTGCTGCAGGCGGAACTGGCCGCCCCAGGTCACCAGATAGCCCGGCGGCAGGTCCACTTGGTCTGCAATGGCCTGTTGCGCGTCCGCGACAAAGGAGCCAATGTCCCGATCGGTGACGTTGCACTGAACCGTGATGAAGCGCTGGCTCTTTTCGCGGGTGATCTGGCGCGGCCCGACCACTTCTTCGATCTGGGCTAGCTGAATTAGGGGGATCTGGACGCCTATGGGGGACTGGACCAGGATTTGGGCAATGTCCTCGGGGCTGCTGCGGAATTGTGGGGCGAAGCGCACTACAATGTCGAAGCGGCGCGTTCCTTCGAATACTTGTCCCACGGTCTCGCCGCCCACGGCCGCCTGCACCACCTTTTGCACATCGGCCACGTTGACGCCGTAACGGGCAATGGTCTGCCGGTCCACCCGAATGAGTAGCTGGGGCGTGCCGCTGATCTGGTCCACTTGGACATCGGCCGCACCAGTAACCGCGTTGACCACTTGGGCGATTTCGTCGGCCTTTTGTTTTAATACGTCTAGATCGTCGCCAAAGAGCTTGACCGCCAGTTCGGCCCGCACTCCTTCAAGCAGCTCATCCACGGTCATGGCAATAGGTTGGGTGAAGTTGGTCAGCACACCGGGAACTTCCCCCAATTCGGCGCGAATGATCTCGCGCAGCTCTTCTTGGTCACGAGCCTCGCGCCACTGATCCTTGGGTTTGAGCAGGAGAAACATCTCGGCGCTGTTGATGGGGTCGGTATGAGCGCCAACTTCGCCGCGACCAATGCGCGAAACCGCGCCGGTAACCTCGGGGATCTGCAATAGACGGCGCTCGACCAGCATGGTGAGGCGGGTGCTTTCCTTGAGCGAGATGGAGGGGGCCATGGTCAGCCGCAGGACTAGGGTGCCTTCCTGCAGGGCTGGGGTAAACTCCGATCCGAGGCGCGGGAAAATCACCAACCCGATGAGCAGGAGACCGCCCGCTGAGCCGAGCGCCCAGAAGCGGTGGGCGACGAAGCGCGTGACAATGGGTCGATAGGCGGCCACCAAGCGGCGCATCATCCAGCCTTCGCTGGCTTGGGTGCCTGCGTCCGTAGATTTTGGTGCCCGCAGCAGCAGGTTCGACAACACCGGGGCCAGGAACAGGGCAAAAATCAATGACCCCAACATGGCCATAGCCACGGTGTAGGCGAGGGGGCGGAACGTTTTGCCCTCTACTCCTTGCAAGGTGAACAAGGGTAGGAACACGAGAATGATGATTATGATGGCGAAGACAATGGGACGGCCAACTTCCACGCAGGCGCGGGCTACGACTTGGATGCGTCCCTCGTCCGGTTCGGCCTGCCGCAGGATGCGGTCCACGTTTTCGACCACGACAATGGTGCCGTCCACCATCATGCCGATGGCGATGGCCAGGCCGCCGAGGGACATGAGGTTGGCCGAGAGGCCGAAATAGTGCATGCCGAGGGTGGCGAACAACACCGAAAAGGGGATGGCCAGGGCTACTACTAGGCTGGGCCGGACGCTGCCCATGAAGAGGACCAACACGAGTGTGACTAGGACGATGCCCTGAATTAAGGCATTGGTGACTGTGGCCACGCAGGCGGCCACTAGGGTCTTTTGCTCGTAGTAAGGCACTAGGCGCACCCCGGCGGGCAAAATGCGATTGATCTCTTCCATCTTGGCTTCAACCCGCTCGATCACGGTCGAGGAATTGGTGCCGAAGAGCTTTATCACCATGCCGGCCACTACTTCTTCCACGCCGTTGCGGGTCTGCACGCCACGCCGGATGGCCCCGCCAATGCCCACCTCGGCTACTTGGTTGAGAAAGATGGGCGTTCCATCGGCGGCTTTGATGACGATGTTTTCGATGTCCTCGATCGTAGAGGCCAGACCCACCGAGCGCACGACGTATTCCTCGGCGTCCTTTTCAATGAATTGCGCGCCGACGTTGAGATTGTTGGCTTCGATTTGTTCGATGACATTGTGTACCGTCACTCCGTAGCGCAGCAAGGCGTGGGGATCGACCACCACGTGGAACTGTTTTTCATAGCCGCCGATGCCCAAAATCTCGGTGACGCCGGGCACGGTTTGCAGGTGGAACTTGACCAGCCAATCCTGGATCGTGCGCAGCTCTTCGAGCGAGTGCTCGCCGGTCGCGTCTTCGAGGTAGTAGAACAGGACCAAGCCCATGCCGGTCGAAATCGGCCCCAACTCAGGTTCACCAAAGCCTTCCGGGATCTGTTCCCGGGCCTCTTGGAGCCGTTCGTTGACCAACTGGCGGGCAAAGTAGATATCTATTCCGTCGGCAAAGTAGATGTTGACAACCGAGAGGCCGAAGTTGGATACGGAGCGGATGTTCTCAATGCTCGGCAGGCCGTTCATCACCGTCTCAATGGGGTAGGTGACGTAGGTTTCAATTTCTTCGGGCGCTAGGCCTTCGGTGACGGTAAAGACTTGGACTAGGTTGGGCGAGACATCGGGAAAGGCATCGACAGGCAACTGCCGGTAGCTGTAGTAACCGCTCACCACGACCACTGCTCCCAAAACCAGCATGAGCAACCGGTTGTTCAACGCCAGTTGAATAATGCGGTCTATCATCAGGTTGATTCTCTCCGCTGGTTAATGGGCGTGGCCATCCCCAAAAGCGCCTTTGGCCAACTGAGCTTTTAGGATGAAGGCACCTTGGGCGACGTAAGGCTGTCCCTCCTCCAGCCCATCGAGGATCTCGGCGTGGGTGGGGTTGGTGCGGCCGACTTGGACGGGTTGGGGCACAAATCCCTCGTCGGTCTCGACAAAGACGACGGAGTCGTCTTCCATAATCTGGATCGCTGATCGGGGCACTAAGAGAGGCACCTCGACGCCCTCTATATCAATCGTGGCCGTAACAAAGGACCCGGGCCGCCATTGGCCGTCCGGGTTGGAGAGCACCACGCGGATCGAAGCTGTCCGCAGCGCCTCGTTTATGATGGGGCTGATATAGTCCACGGTCCCCGTTGTCTCTGGGCCGCCTTGGCTGGATTGGATGTGGACGGGTTGGCCGACGCGGAGGAAGGGCAAGTCTTTCTGATAGGCCGTCAATAAGACCCATACGGAACGCAGGTCAGCCACGATGAAGGCTTCGGAATCGTCCTTGAGTAATTCGCCTTGGGTTATGTGTTTGTAGATGATGGTCCCAGTAAACGGGGCTCTTATTTCGTAGTGGGTAAAGCGGTCGTCGTTGTCGAAGGACAGCTTTTCGAGGTCGGGGGCCGAAAAGCCCAGCGCGAGGAGCTTTTGTTCGGCCACCCGCAGTTCAATACGCGCTTCGGCCAGCTTGGTTTTGGCCTCCAGAAAAACCCGCTCCGAAGAGATGGACTGGTTCCACAGCGTCTCTTCTCGGTCAAAATTTGCCTGAGCGAGTTCCAAACGCTCTTGGGCCACTAAATAGGCCGACTTCATTTCGGATAGCTCTTGGCTTTCCAAAACGGCCAGCACTTGGTCCTGCTCCACTTGGTTGCCGATATTGGCGTGGATTTGGCGCGCCACGCCCGAGACGCGGGGCACGATGTGGGCCAGCAAATTGGGATTGACCTGCACTTCTCCGGGCGTATTCACTTGAATTGCCAACTGGCCTGCAGCCGCTTTGGCGACCTTGATGCCAAATTCGGCCCGCTCCGCCGCGCTGAGCCGTAGCCCTTCTTCTTCGGCGTGGTCTTCTTCTTCCTCGTCGTGGTCCTCCTCGGCAGCCCAAACCGGCTGGTTTAAAGAAAAGGCCGCACTATCTCCTAACGCGAAGAGAGCTACCAGCAGGCCAATAATTCCCAAGCTCGTCGTGTAGGTACGCATGCTCATTCTCCAAAATTAGCGGACAGGGGACCGGCAATGGCCCGTTCCAACGCAGCCGTGGCCATGCGATACTCGAACAGGGCCTGGGCGTATTCTATCTGCGTCTCGATATAGGTGCGCTGGGCTTCGAGTAGTTCTAGGTAGGTCAATTTGCCTTCGTCGTAGCTGCGACCGGCTACCGCGAATGCCCGTTTTGCCTCGGGTAGGATCTGGCCTTGGAACAAGATCACTTGTTCTTCGGCAGTCTTGAGGTCCAAATATGCCTGTTCTGTTTCCAAAAGGACTTGATAGCGGACCACATCGCGTTCGGCAGCGACTTTGGCCACTTCGGCCTTGGCTTCGGCTCGTTCACCGCGCTGGCGAGAAAAGGCCCACAGCGGTACCTCCATGCTGAAACGCAAAAGCCAAGAATCTTCCTCGTGGCCTCCATGCTGCTGTTGGAGAGCCAAACCCACATTCAAATCCGGCCAATAGGCCGCCGTTGCCGCCGCCTGCTGGCTCTGTAGGGCTTTTAGCTGTAGTTCGGTTCCCGCCAGATCGGGCCGTTGCTTTAGGGCTGCTGCAGTCAATTGGTCGAGGTGGGTCTCAACGGGCTGATAGACCAAACTGTCGGCTAGCGCGAATGGGGTTTGCAGCGGCCGGGCTAGGAGTGCATTGAGCGCAGTCTTAGCCACGGATAGATCGTTTTGTGCTGCGGTCCGGCGATTGGTGGCTCGGCCTACTTCGACGCTGGCCCGCATGACGTCCAATTGGGATACATCGCCCGCTTTGAAGCGAATGTGGGCTTGGCGCAGAATATTCTGTGCCAAGTCGAGGTCCTGACGGGCATGCTGGAGTAGGGACTTTTGCAGGGCGATCCGGTCATAAGCCTGCTTTGCCTGTAGGCTTATATCGAGCTTGGCCATCTCAAAGACAGCGAGACGAGCCGCTTCGGCGTGCTGGCGACCGGCCTGGAAGCGGTGCCACCACTTCAGGGGGAATTCAACCCGTTGGCTGACTCCGATCGTGTGCTCACCATGATCGCCCGAACTTCCCAATTTAGGTAGCTCTTCGAACTCGAACTCTGGATTGGGTAGAGCACCGGCCTGCCGTGCCCGGGCGCGGGCGGCTTCATAGGCATTGCGGGCGGCTTCCACTTGCGGATTGCGCTCGACGACCAAGCGGATAGCCTCAATCCGCAACATGGCCTCGGCGTGTGCGCGTCCCAGCGGAATCAGCCCTGCTGAAAGGGCTAGCAGCAGGAATGGGAAGATGTACCTGCTAGGTGATTTAGTGATAGACATGGATACTCTCTTACCAATAGGGCCTTAGAGTCTCTAACAAACCCTTTTTATAGGGTTTTGGATTCTTCGACCGACCGGATCGACTGGTCTCGGGCGGTGATCGCTAATGCTTCAGTGCGGGCGGTTGGGGGGGCGCACACCAGGGCTAATCCGACCGATTGCGGCAAACTAGGCAGCAATAATCACCGATGCCCAAGGGGTGCCGTTGGCGGCTGGGGTGACAGGGGCGCATCGGCATGATGTGACCTCTCTTGCATGCGGCGTTTAGGACAGCCATGCACTGGCAAACACGAGCGCTCCCGGAATGCCGAAAAATGCACCGAGGATGTAGATGATGGCCAACCATTTCCGTTCACTTCCCAGACGTGCAATCCACTCGGCTCCCGCGATCGGAATCTCCCGCAGCCAAGGGATGCCATAGATGACAATAACGCCTAGCAGATTGTAGAGAAAGTGTGCAATCGCGATCTGGTGCGCGACGGCATGGGTAGCGCCCGTGATCGCGGTCGCGGCGAGAAGCGCAGTGATCGTCGTCCCGATGTTGGCTCCGAGCGTGAACGGATAGACATGACGAAGCCCGATCACGCCAGACCCGGCCAAAGGCACGATGAGGCTTGTGGTAGTCGAGGACGACTGCACAAGCACTGTAACGACAGTGCCGGAAAATATGCCGGTTATCGGACCCCTGCCGACGGCTGTCTGCAGGAGCTTCTGGGCCCTACCTACGAATACGCTTTTCAGCGCAGTTCCAAGATACATGATCGAGAGCAGAATGAGCGCGATTCCTGCGGTGATCAGAACCAGACCCTCCCACACGTCGGGGAGCGAGGACGTCAGCGACTCTACAAGCCCGGTACCGAAACCGATGACGACCTTGACTATGCCCTTTCCCCCTGCATCAACAGACCCAATGTTCTCAATGATATGGGTTAACACGCCGCTCAGTTTTTCAAGAAAACCGAATGCGAATTCCAACGGCAGAAATATCAGGATGCTCAGAAGATTGAAAAAATCGTGCACGGTGGCGGCCGCAAACGCATTGCGGAACTCCCCTGATCGACCTACGTGACCGAAACTGACGAGCGTGTTGGTAATCGTTGTCCCGACATTGGCACCCATTACCATAGGTATCGCCATGGCAATGGGCATTCCTCCTGCTACAAGACCGACGATGATGGATGTAACGGTGCTGGAAGATTGGAGCAATGCAGTCGCTAGTATGCCGAGAACCAGTCCGACGAACGGGTTCGTCGCAAGTGCGAACAGGGATTCGACGCCCTCCGCATCGCCGAATTCCATGCGAAAGCCCTTGCCGATCAGGCCAACGGCCACGAGCAGCACGTATATAGACGCGATAACGATGAGCCAACGAACGAGCTCTGACTGAATAGCTACCCGCTTTTTCGGTTCCATGTGCGCAGGGCCATCTTCAGGTTCATTGGAAGTCATTTCGTCCCTCCCGTGAAATGTTCTGAGTATGGCGCAACCTTCTGGAACCGTTGCAAGCCTGCGGATAGAGAAAATAAAAGGCGTTTTCTCGTTCCCAGGCAAGGGGGATCTGGCTCGGAAAATGGCGCAGGTCCAGGCGTCCACCCTCCGCAGTAGCGCTGCTACCGAGGACGGGTGGCGGAAGCATCAGGTTGACCTCTGAAACGCGCCGAAATCCTTTACAACAGTACGCTGAGCATTCCCGAACGATTCTGTGCGACGACACACTAAATCTCTGCCGCCCGAGTTTTTTGAATTTGCTTTTTTTAGGGGGACCTACTAAAATCCAAGGTCATGCTAACTCGCAAAACGGACGTTCCGATAGGCTCGGCGTACTCGCTGGCCCTGCTGGCGCTGACAGTGCTCTTTGTGGCTGTAATCGGCGGGCTGCCCTTCAGCCACCAGCTTTTCCACGAGAGCCTCGTCGAGCCTGAGAACTGCCCGGCTTACCTGTTGCAGAGCAGTCTATCGCTCCTTTTTTGGGGCTTGGCGCTCGTGCTCGTGGCGCTGAATGCCGCTGAGCTAAGTCCGTCCGCTCCGCGCACAGTACCGTTATCCCTTTTTACCCCTCGCTTTACCCATCTCAACCGAGGCCCGCCCCGGTGCTAGTGCATCCACGCTGGTAAACCGCTTAGTGCGTGGGTGCCCTCTCCATATCCATTTCGCGTACCATTAAACTCCCGTCCGTGCGCAACGCCTATAGGTGTGCGCGTGGGCGGTCAAACCATTGGAGACTAGCACCATGTTTAAAAGCATATCCGCGTTGAGTATCTTCGCCCTAGCCTTCTTTATCGCTAGCTGCGGCGACGACAACAATCCCGTCGATACCGAGCACGAAGAAGAACACGCTGAGGCCGTCGGCCTGATTATTCGCAACAGCGGCGAGGAGATCGTCCGCTACGAAAACGGCGAAGTCGAAGGCGAAATCGAAGTGGGCCACGGCCTAGAAACGGCCCTGCTGTCCGTGCGCTTTATCGCCGAAGACGGCGACCTCTTCACTCCAGACGAAGACGAGGGCTTTGCCCTCGACTGGGAAATTGCCGACGAGAGCATCGCCGAGGTTGGGCATCACGAGGAAGACGGTGCTTGGGCTTTTCACATCGTCGGCTTGGAGGAAGGCCAGACCACCATCCTCATCAAAATCAGCCACGAAGGCCACGCCGACTTTGTTTCTAAGGAAATCGAGATCCACGTCGAAGAAGGCGGTCCTGGCTCTGAGGACTCCCACGCCGATGAGGACCACGACGAGGAAGGGTAAAGCGGTTAAACTCTTCATAGGCAAGAGCGACGCGGGACCGGTACCTCCGTCCGGTCCCGCGCACTTCCACTAAAATCAAAGATCATGCTAACGCGCAAAACGGACATCTCGATAGGCTCGGCGTACTCGCTGGCCCTGCTGGTGCTGACCGTGCTCTTTGCGGCTGTAAGCTGTGGCTTACCTTTCGGCCACGAGCTTTGCCACGAGGGCCACGTCGAGCCTGAGAACTGCCCGGCTTGCCTGTTGCAGAGCAGCCTATCGCTCCTTTTTGGGGGCTTGGTGCTCGTGCTCGTGGCGCTGAATGCCTCTGAGCCCAATCCGTCCGCGCCGCGCACAGTACCACTACCTCTTTTTTCCCCTCGCTTTACCCATCTCAACCGAGGCCCGCCCCGGTGCTAGTGCATCC
>JAGWBY010000021.1:19346-19705 GCA_021295675.1 Candidatus Latescibacterota bacterium
GACGATCAAACCATTGGAGACTAGTACCATGTTTAAAAGAAGTATGTCTGCGTTGAGCATTTTCGCCTTGGCCCTCTTTGTTGCTAGCTGCGGCGACGACGATAATCCCGTCGATCCTGACTACCATGATGAACATGCCGAGGCCGTCGGCCTGATCGTGCGCGATAGCGGCGCTGAAATCGTCCGCGTTGAAAGCGGCCAAGTGACCGGCGATATTGAGGTTGGCCACGGCAAGGAAACCGCTCTGCTTGCCGTGCGCTTTATCGCCGAAGACGGCGATCTCTTCACCCCAGACGAAGACGAAGAATACGCCCTCGACTGGGAAATTGCCGACGAGAGCATCGCCGAAGTCGAGCATC
>JAGWBY010000151.1 GCA_021295675.1 Candidatus Latescibacterota bacterium
CATCGTCAACTGTCCGATCCCACCCTTGGCCGCGGCATAGCCCGGCACGGTGATCCCGCCTTGGAAGGTCAGCACCGACGCGGTAAAGACGATCTTGCCCCGGCCGCGCGCGAGCATCTGCTTGCCGAATTCTCGCGCCAGTACGAATTGTGCGTTTAAGTTGACCTCGATGACGTGGTCCCAGTCTTCGTCTCCATGTTCCTCAGCCGGGGCGCGTCGAATGGTACCGGCGTTGTTGATGAGGATGTCGATTGGGCCGACCTCGGCGTTGACCTGCTCGACGAAGGCGCGGACTGCCTGCCGGTCGCTGAAATCACAAGCGTAGCCTGTGAACCGTTTACCGCGTGCTGCAATGTCTTGGCCGACCTCGGAGTCTGCTTCCAGCGAGGCGCTGACGCCGACGATATCTGCTCCCGCCTCGGCCAATGCTTGCGCGAACCCGCGCCCGATGCCTCGGCGGCACCCGGTGACGAGGGCCGTCTGGCCGTCGAGCTTAAAAAGATCCAATATGCTCATGCTATGTTCCTTGAGTGTCGATTAAAGCGGTTCAATCTACGCGGTGAGCCTTATAAGATTCCTCGTCAAAGGCCACTTCGTCCAAAGCTGGGACTTCTTCTTTCTTAAAGTACCACTTTGCAATGAGATTTTCGCCATCCACTGCTTGCACTGTAAGGTCGAAGGACACGTCTTGGTTTGGAAATATGGTCCTAATTTTGTCTCGCACTTGCTTCAGGTTTCCTAGGAAGGAACCGCATCGTTTAGGTACCTCAAATTCGACATTTACGAAAGGTGGCTTTTGCTGTTTGAAAGCCTTTAGCCCATGTGCTGTCGTGAGAGAGCCGAGGTGGTATCTAAGCAGCCTGTCCCTATGAGTATCGACTTCAATGACTCCTGCCAAGGCACGAGCGAGAGCGACCACAAAACGCACTAGGCAGCCGATCTGTACGCGGCTCAAGGTTAATCGGATGTTCTGATTTCTTGAACTCGAAAGGATTAATTTGTCTTTGCATATGGAGAAGGCCTTGTTATGTACGATCTCATTGCGATATGGGAGTGAGAGTGTAGGTATTTTTGGGTGGTGAATAGAGGGGGATATTGGAGTTTGGATTTGTCCTTGAGGAGATCTAACTTATCCGTAAAACGCCAAGGAATCTCCTTGATTTTCCCCGCGCTGTGATTCTCTTCGAGTATCCATTCGAAGATCATATCTAGTACCTTATAGGAAGCTATAAAAACGAGAGGGGTCATTGTAAAAACGAGAGAGGTCATGTGGGGAGGAGTATAGAATTCTTCCCCAGAATCCAGAATGACTTCGGTTCCTAGCTCACCGCTCCTGATCTTGAGCGTCGCTATGTCTGTGCCTCCGTCAAATATCTGGTATTCTGCCAGTTGATTGAGCAGCCAAAGCTCATAGTCCAACTTGTCTAGTAGCTTTTGCTGCGCTTTATGAGCGTACATGAAGTTATTTCTTTTTTTAATTATCTCATTCGGAGATGGTGAGCCTTCTGACACGCGGGAGCGCGATGCCGCCACTTCGGCTGCTAGCTGAAGTGCTCCAAAGTACCCCCCATGAGCAGAGACTTTTCCACGCCGCTCGGCCCCCAATCCCTTTGCTATGCGTTCCATGTCTAGCGTCGTACTCATAGCTCACTCCTCTGAAAAATTTCGGAACGCTAGGTACTCGTCTCCAATCACGAGCCCCACTTCTCCTTGACGAGCCTCACGTCCCATTCTTCGGCAGAAACTCCCGAGCTGGGCAAGACGCTCAGGATCATTGAGATCATCGGGTGTCGTATAACAGTGAATGATGATCGGCTCATCCTCGACTAGTACTGCCCCCATTTCATCATCGCGCCATACCCCTCTAGCTCGTGGGAATGCCGTAGCTCCTCCATATAAGTGTCCAAAGGTTCTGAGTGCCTCCGTTACCCAGTAATCTTGGTTTACCGATGTAATCCCGTCCCGTTCGACGCTTGGTATAAAAAGCACCACCAAGACCGCTTTACGACCGACCTGCAAATCCGCCATCTCCACACGTACCTCTATTATACTTTGTTGATATTGATGAGGATGTCAACCGGTCCGACGGACCCAAAATCCCCATGCTATTCCCCTTGGTTCTGTCCTTGAAGAACGGTCAGTGCATCCCAGGTCGCCGGAAATCCGCCGAAAGCGCTCATCTGCAACATGACCTCCTCAATCTCCGTCCTTGTGGCTCCACAACCGAGGGCTCGGTCGATGTGAACAGCAAGCTGTTCCGGCCGGCCGAGAACCGTCAAGGCTGCGATTGTGCACAGCAGACGGGTCTTAATGTCCAGCCCGTCCCGTCCGTACAGGTCATGCATCACGTGCTCCATCACGAGTCGCTCAAACTCGGGATGAAGTGTGCGCATCTTCTTGGCAGCGGCCTCTGCAGCGGCCTCTCCGAGCATCGTCGAGAGGACTCTGCGCCCTGCTTCGTAGCGTTCACTTTCAGTCATACATCCTCCCCCCTTGGGTGTCGATTAAAATTTTGACCGCATCGGTGCCCGCCGCCAGTCGGGCGAAGGCGTCGGGGAGTGCGTCTAAGGGAAGGTGTTCGGTAATCAGCTCGTTGAGCGGCAGCGTGCCGCTGGCTGCCAGTTCGATGGCGCGGTCGTAGTCTTCGGGTTCGTACACGCGCACGCCGCACATTTTTAACTCGCGCCAAAAAAATTGAAAGAGATCGACTTTGGGTGCGTCAGCGAAAATCGCTACTACCACGATCCGGCCTCGGACTTTGGCGAGTTTAGTCATTACCTCGGCTCCGGCCGACGAGCCGGAGACCTCGAAGACTGCGTCGGCTCCCGCGCCTTTGGTCCAGGTCTCGACGTAGGAGACTAAGTCCTCCTCCAGCGGATGGACGGTTTCCAGTCCCAGCGCGTGCGCCGCTTGCAGCCGAAAGGCATTGACCTCGGCCACTCGCACCTCGGCCCCCGCGTGTTGCGCCACCAGCGCATTGAGTAGGCCGATTGGCCCGCCGCCAATCACCACCACCTTCTCGCCCGGCACCACCTCGCCCAAGCGCACGTCGTGGCAGGCAACTGCTAGCGGCTCAACTAGAGCACCCAGTGTCAGCGGCATGTCGTCCGGCAGGCGGTGCAGTGTATGGGCCGGCACTGTCCACGACCCCTGAAAGGCCCCCGGACTGTCGATGCCGATGAAGTTGAGGTTTTGGCAGATGTGGCCATTGTCGGCGCTGCAGGCCGCGCACGCGCCGCAAGCCTCTAAGGGGCGCACGACGACCGGATCGCCCACGGCCCAGCCTTCGACATCGGCCCCGACTTCTGCGATCCGTCCCGACATCTCGTGCCCAATGACTTGGGACATGTCAATCCGGCGGTCCTGATGGCCTAGGTAAATGTGGATGTCCGTGCCGCATACGCCGCAATAGGCCACTTCGATCCGCACCTGATCTGCGCTAGGGGATTGCACTCGGCACTCGCCGATTTCGACGGTGCGGTCGCCGCAGTAGTAGGCTGCCTTCATCGCAGATGCCAGTCCGCGTCTTCGAGTGCCTCGTAAATCACGCCGCCCTCTACCTGCGCGGGCATGGGGATGCCGAGCAAGTAGCACAGCGTCGGCGCGACGTCCACCGCTCGCACCTGACGTTCGAGCGCCAGCCCTTGCTTTACGCCGGCACCGGCCAGCACGAACGTGCAGTGCTGGCCGCCGATACCGAGGGTTGCCGAGGGGAGCTGCTTGCCGTGCGCGCCGTCGTATTCGGGCCGCAGCGCATAGACCACATCGCCGACGAGTTCGCCCTCCAGATTGACCATCTCGGCGTCTTCCCGCGTCAGCGCGAGGGCAAAGGGACCGCGCCCGGTCTGCGGATGGCGATAGGCGTGGAGGGCTTCGATGAGGTCGAGCCGCGTTTGCTCGTAGTCGCTAGGATCGACGATCCCCGTAGGCTCGCGTCCCTTGAGATTGACGAAGATGTGGACCAGCCCCACGTTGGCCGCCCGCGTCCGCTGCCAGTCGATCTGCTTTTTTTCGGCGTCCGCATAGACCAAAAAGCCGGCCTGTTCCAGCACCTCGGCGATATCGACTGGCCGGTGCTGGTTGGGGGTGCCGCCGTGGTCGGCGACGACTGCGACGACGGTGTCGTCATCGGCCAGCTCGACGACGCGGCCGATCATGCGGTCTATGGAGGCGTAGGTCTCGGCGACGCCGGCTTGGCAGCGCGCCAGCGTGTGTGGGTCGGCTCCGCTGCACTCGTCGGCCTGCGAGAGGAAGAAGTGGCTGGTGTAATCCGAGGCGTGGGTTTCGATGAACAGCACGTCCCAGTCGTTGCTCTCCGTTAGGTAAGCAGCGACCTCGGCCAGCCGCTGGTGGTGAAAGTCCAACAGCTCGAAATAGGTGTCGTCATCGACTACGCCCAAAGCGTCGCGTGCCGGATTCTGCAGGAAATTGCCGATGCGCCACTTCCTCCGGCTGCGTGTACCCGCTCGCTGGCCAGACCTGCGGCACAAAAAGCTCGAAGATATCGCCTGCTGCGCTCAGGCTAACGAGCTTCATGCGCACGTAGCCGTCAAGCGCTTGGCCGTCAATCTCAAAGTCGTCCTTCCACCACTCGGTCCATTGGCCCACCGCTAGCTCGGCGACTCGGTCACTCGCATTGCGGCTGCGGCAAATGAGCAGCCGGTCGTAGCCCTTGTCGGCTGAGGCGTATATCAGGCCGTAGAAATGCTTAGGCGTTCCCTCCCGGTTTTGTCGGCGCATGTCAGCCCGACCGCGTTTGAGCGGTTCGATGACCAGCGCCACTTCTTTGGGCGGCAGCGCAGATGTGGGCGCGTCTTGCCATCCTTCCGCCGGGACGATCTCCACTGGATCGACGTTGCGCACCTTTTGCAGGGCGCTCGGGTCCAAAGTCTCAGGGTCGCGTGGCCCGCCGATTGGCCGGGGCGTCCAGCCGCCGCCGACAAAGAGATGGTATCCGGTGATCTGATGCACGTTGGACACGCCAGGGCCGGTGCCCTCGACTTGGATGCCGGTTTGCACGGTCGGCGGCCAAGACATTTCCCACTTGACCAAGATCGGTTTTTTACCAGCCCGCTCGACCGTGTTCCACATGTACTCGGCCTGCGAAAGCTCGGTGTTGATGCCCCACACGGTCTCGTCGAGACGTCCGCCGAGCTTGCGGATGTTGAAGTCCATGACTTGGTGGGTTCCCGCCCAAGCTCCGGTCGAAGTGGCCGTCCAACCGGGTGGGGTCAGGGTTGGAAAGACGCCGATCATGGGCCGCTTGACGCCCTGCGCCATGAGCTGACCCAAGTGGGGCATGTGACCTTGATCCACCATGTGTTGCACCAACTCCATGGCGGCTCCGTCCATGCCAATGACGATGGCTTTTTGCGCCGGACTCTGCATAGTGTTCTCCTGTGTTAGATTCCCAAGCGTTCGTACTGCTCTGATGGAGCTTCACATTCTTCCATCACCCCCCGCAACAGTCCCTGCATTCGCTGCTCCAAGGTTGGGTCAGAGAGCGGGTTTTCTTGGCGCGGGTCTTGCTCTAGGTCAAAGAGCAGGGTCCCGTACTCGTGCTGTTTGCTGCGCGTGTGTCCTTGCGTCCGCAGCAGCCGGCAGCCCTTGCTGAAACCAAACGGCTCGGCGAGCTCCACGTTGGCAAATTCATCGACTGAGAAGGGGTCGCGCATGTGCGTGGGCATGAGCGTGTAGTTGTACAGGGGCTGGTTGTCGGGCTGGGTGGGTGCGCGCATGTACACGTAGCGGCCGTCGGTAACGTTTACCTGCCCGCCGTGGTTGCCGAAAATCGCGGCCTCGCGCACGGGGGTGTCGCTTGCGCAGACTTCGCGCAGGCTCTGGCCCAGCATGTCTGCGGTCGGTTCCATCTCAAAGAGATCCAGCAAGGTCGGCCCCAAGTCGATCGACGGCTGCACTAGACTCTGCCGCCGCTGACCCGCTTGGCCGCAGCGAGGATCCCAGACGAAGAACGGCGTGTTGGACAGCTCGCGGTACCAAGGCATCTGTATCTTGGCCCACAGGTCGTGCTCGCTGAGCAGGAAGCCGTGGTCGGTCCACACGATG
>JAGWBY010000152.1:0-8937 GCA_021295675.1 Candidatus Latescibacterota bacterium
CAGTAGGCTCCGGTTCAGGCTCTGGCGCACCTCTTGGTTGGGGTAGGACAGCCGATAGTACAGCTCCCCGCCGCGTGGCTCGGTTTGGCGAATGGTCAGGTAGCCGGTCTGGAACAGCAGGGCCTCGGTGGCGATGTGGTCAACGTCGAAGGCTGACAGCAAGTCATCGCTGCCCAGCATGTTGTCCAAGCTCAACGCACCGACTCCGCGTGAGATCAGCGTCTCAACCAAGAACGTCGGCGTACCCGTCTCGAACCACCACGCGCCGAAACGACGCCTGTCGAAGAGCAAGAGGATGTCGAACGGGTTGTACACCTTCTCCTCTCCCAGCCAGCTATAGCCGTTGTACCAGCGGCGGATCTCGCCCCGGTCCAAGCCGGGAAGTTCCGGCGCGAACACCGCGTCCAAGTCCGCATCGGTGTAGCCGCAGATGGCTGAGTAGCGAGGATCCAGCGTGATGTCCTTGAGATTGTTGAGGCCGGAAAACAGGCTGACTTTGGAGAATTTGCTCACCCCGGTAAGAAACGTGAACTTGATGTGCGCGTCGCTATCCTTGATTGTCGCGTACAGGCCACGCAGAAAGTCGCGGTTGGCGCGTGCGACCTCTGGCACCTCGAGCGCGTCCAGAATCGGCTTATCGTACTCGTCAATCAGCACCGCCACCGGCTGTCCGGCTTGGTCGTACAGTGCCTCCAGCAGATGGGCGAAACGCCCCGACGCCGTCGCGGACTCGACGACCACCCCGGCCCGGCGTTCGATGGCGGCCAATTTCTCTGGAAGGTTCGCTTGCAGGTAGCCCGGCTCTTTGAAATTGCCGCTGCCAAAGCTCAAGCGCACCACCGGATGGCGCACCGACCAGTCCCAGCGGTCGTGGATGTGCAGCCCCTCAAACAGCGGCTCGTTGCCCTCAAACAGTTCTTTCAAGGTGTCCAGAAACAGGCTTTTGCCAAAGCGCCGCGGACGCGACAAAAAATAATGCTTACCCTCGTCCATCATCCGACGAATGTAAGCAGTCTTATCTACGTAGTAGTAGTCCTCCTCGCGAATCTCGCGGAAGGTCTGAATGCCGATGGGCAGCTTGCGTCTATCCGTGCGCTCCGCCAATTCAGGCCTCCATCACTTCCACTCGTCAAACGGATTCGCCGTACTCGCCAGCGGCAGCCCAACCCGCGCGCCGACCATATGCGAGGCGTGGGCCATCATCGCCATCTCCAGATAGAGCCGCGCATTCTCCAACTCTACCAACTCCCATTCCGGCTCCTTACCTTCGATCATGTCAATCATAGACCGCGCCATGCGGCGATGCGCGTTGAGCCACTTGTGCTCGTCCGGCGGCGGCGACGAAGGCACGACCTCCCAGCGCGAATCGCCGATCAGCCCAGGATTGACCAGCGGGTGGTAGTAAATGTCCGGCAGATTGACCATCGGCCCAGGCAGCGACAAGGTTCCTTCCGTCCCGTGAATGTCGATCCGGTAGGGATTCTCCTTCCCATCGCCTCGGTACGACTCAAAATCAGCAGCCACTCCGCCCGGAAACTCGTAGTACGCCTTGATCCCGTCTCCAGCCACCAAACCCATTCCTTCGACACCTTCCTTTAGATCCGCCGGCGTCGCACTCCGTCCATCCTGCGTCAGATGCGCATGGCACCACAGCGGCGCACCAAACGCTTGCCAGAGAAAGTCAAAGAAATGCGGATACAAGTCCAAAAACAGTTGATCTCCACCGTGCGCGCCGCCCATCCCATAGATCCGACACAGCCGCGGCTGGCCGATCTTCCCCGCCTTAATCGCCGGAATCGCCACCCGCTGGATCGGCGGATGCCCCCGCCACGGATGCGCCACCACCACCGTCACTCCGGCCTTATGGCGCGCTGCAATCATCTGGTCCACTTCGGCAACCGAAGCCGCCACTGGCTTCTCGAGGTACACATGCGCCCCGCGCTCCACGCAATTGAGCACCAACGCTAAGTGATCGCCGATCTCCCGCGACGCCACCACCGCAATATCCGGCTGCTCCTGCTCTAACATCTCCACGTAATCGACGTATCCCTTGGGTGCTCCGGTCTTGGCGACAGCGGCTTGGCGTCCCGCCTCGTCGGGATCGGCCAACGCCACAATCTCCGCGCCTTCTACCCCGACAAACGCCATGTCGAGATAGTGGCCGTAGTTGCCGCGGCCCGTGTGCCCAATTATTCCAACTTTCACGCGCTACCTCCTCTTTATTTGTTGGACAATTCCACTGCCCGCCCCGTCTCCATAGACTCCTTCACCGCGTCTAACACCCGCATCTGCGCGACGCTGTGCTCCGGCGTGAAAGCACTCGCACAGGTGCTGCAACTGCAATGCAAACTGAAAGCACGGCGGGAATTCGACGACCTCCACCCCGCCCAGCGTGCGATGCTCTATGGTCACGGCCCGATTCTCATTGTTCCACACCTGATCTAGCCGCAGCATCCCGCGATGCCCGGAAATTTCCGCGTACTGCGAGTTGAACGTATTAAAACCCACGGCGATCTGCGCGGTGCGGCCCCCGGAAAAGACCAGCACAATCGACGCGGCATCATCGGTCTCCAAGCCCAACTGCTGCGCGGCAAACACCCGCTCCGGCTCCTCGCCAAATATGAACCGCGCGTGGTGAACGTTGTAACAGGCCAAGTCGTAGATACTGCCGCCGCCTTTGGCCTTGTTGAAGCGCCAATTCGACTCGGGCGTGCGCTGTTGGAGCGCGGCACCCGAACTGGTGCAAAACGTGCTCCGCACGCCGACCAAGTCGCCGATTGCGCCAGCGTCGAGCATGGCCTTAGCCCGCAAGTGCATGGGATGATGGCGGAACTTAAACGCCTCGGCCACGAGGACGCGGTTTCTCCTGCCAGCCGCGACAAAGGCCGCTGCCTCGGCCGCGTTTTGGGTGAAGGGCTTTTCGCAGAGCACGGCTTTTACCCGCCCCGAATCGCAGATCCGAATCCCGGTCTCCGCGTGAAAAGCGCCCCAAGTGCAGATGATGGCAATGTCCAACTCGGCCTCGCGGAGCATGGCGTCGAGTTCGGTATAACGCGCTGCAACGCCAAACTCCTCGCCGTAGCGCACTAGCTGCTCGGCGGACACGTCGCAAATGGCGACGAGTTCGGCTTCGGCAATCTGCTGGCAGGCCGTGCCGTGAGCGCGGGCGATACCACCCGTCCCCACGAGGCCGACGCGATAGGCCACGGCATCCTCCTTGCGATGGTTATATCTGTGGGCTTAGATCTTTGGGTTCAAAAAGTTGCGGCCGCAGGTAGATGGGCGCGCCGAGGCGCGTCACCAGCACCATGCCGTCGCTGGGCCGGCAATCGAGCACCCACTCGCCAGCCTCGGTTTCAATGTACAAGTTGGCGTGAAAGGTGTCGTCCTCGATGCTGTGGACGACGAGGTGCCGCACCTCGCCTTGCAGCTTCTCCAGCATCGCTTCCAACAGATCGTACGCCAGCGGGCGCGGGAAATCCTCTTCCCGCATGGCTCTGACTAACGCCCGCGCCTCGCAGTGGCCGATGATGATGGGCAACGGCGGCACGTCGTCCCCTTTGAGCACTACCGCCACTCCATCGGCACCAAAGTCGCGCACATCGACAATTTTGGCGGGGATGAGATCCGCAGGGGGTTCTCGGCCACAGGCTACTAGCGCTAGGGCCGCCAAGACTACGAGGAGCCGTTTCATTATATTGCTCCTGTTTCGGTTTGAGTCTTTTGCACACGGCCCAATTATAGGGGCTGTGGCTGCGGCCTGCAAAGGTGAACGGGACGCTTTACAGCAGTCCGCAGTAGGGATGCTAGTACGAGCGTTTACTATTGGCATGAACGGCATGCAAGAGAAAAAAATAAAAACGAACGGGAATGAATAGAATCTACCGATGGTCTAATATAATATGATGATATAGCTAAACAGAACTGACCAGTCAGTTTTATTGACAAAGGTCGAAGCCTCGTCTATACTCTCTTGACGACACACGCCAAAGAAAGGAACCCCGTGGACAAAACACATACAACTAGGACCTGCTCCAGATGATAACTCGCCAATATGCGCTGTACATCGGCGGCGTCTTGCTCCTCGCACTAGGCTGCGGCGAGGAAGAGGAATCCGCACAGGGTTTCCAGCGCGGCGGTTGGGGCGGGCGCGAAGCGGCAGCCATTCCAGTCAAAGGCGAAAAGGTCACGCGCGGCGACATGAGCGCCTACATTGAGACGTACTCCCGCCTCGAAGCCGAGCGCCGAGTCAGCGTCTTGGCGCGCACGACCGGCCTAGTCGAGGAACTCGCGGCCGAAGAGGGTGACCTAGTGCGCCAAGGCCAAGTGATGGTGCGCCTCAACAAGGACGAACTGAGCCTAAACTTGCGCCAAGCCCAACAGGCTTTCGCCGACGCCAGTACCAACTACGACCGCATCAAGACGCTGTACGAGCGCACCATGGTCAGCCAATCCGAATACGACGCGGCTCACCTCCGCTTGGACAACGCCAAGATCTCCCTCGAAGAAGCCCAACTCAATCTCGCGTACGCAGACGTTACCGCGCCGATTGCCGGCGTCGTCACCCAGCGCTTGGTCGAAGTGGGCGACCTAGTCCGCGGCAATCAAGAAGTCTTCGTCATCGCCGACCGCGACCCGCTGTTGGTGCGCATCTTCGCGCCCGAGCAGCGCATGTACCAGTTGCACCCCGGCCAAGAGGCGACCATCGCGGTCGAAGCCCTGCCCGACACCAGCTTCCGCGGCCACATTCGCATGATTAGTCCAGAGGTCGATCCCGCCAGCGGCACCGTCAAGGTCACCCTCGAAGTCGCCAGCAACGGCTTACTCAAACCGGGGATGTTCGCCACCGTGCGCATTATTACCGAGCGGCGGCCCCAGACCTTGATCGTCCCCAAGAAGGCCCTAATCCTCGAAACCGACGAGGACGACGTCTTCCTCATCGAGGACGGCAAGGTGCGCCGGGTTGCCGTCGAGTTGGGCTTTGTCGAAGGCGATCAAGTCGAGATCATCTCCGGCCTCCAAGAAGGCGACCAAGTAGTAACCATTGGCCACGAGGGCCTCAAGGACGGTGCGGCCGTGCGGCTGGCCGGTGAGGGCCTACCGACTGCGGAAGAATTGGCCGCCTCAGAGTCCGCTGGCCCCCAAGGCGGAGGCTTCGGTCCGCCCGGAGCTAGGGGCGGCTGGGGCGGCGGTGGCCTCCCCGACAGCTTGCGCCAAGTCATCGCCGAGTACCGCCGCCAGGGCAAACCTTTGCCCGACAGCTTGCGCCAAGTATTGCGCGCAATGCGCGAGCAGGGCGGCGGGCGTGGGCAAGGTAGGGGTGAAGGTAGGGGTAGGGGCGAAGGTAGAGGTAGAGGCCAGTGAAACTCGTCGAATTTTCCACGCGTCGCCGCGTCACGGTGGCGATGCTGATGGTGGCGATCATCGCCTTCGGCGGCGTGGGCTTTTCGCGCCTAGCCGTCAACCTCCTGCCGGACATCACCTATCCCACCATCACCGTCCGCACCGAATACGAGGGTGTAGCTCCCCTCGAAATCGAGCGCCTCATTTCCGAGCCGGTCGAAGGCTTGGTCGGCGTGGTCAGCAACGTGGTCCGCGTCTCGTGACGTGGTCGTCGAGTTCGGCTGGGGCACCAACATGGACTTTGCCTCGCTCGACATTCGCGAAAAGCTCGATTTATCCAACCTGCCGCGCGACGCCGACAAGCCCATCCTCTTGCGCTTCGACCCCTCGCTCGACCCCATAATGCGCTTGGCTCTTTACGGCAATTTGAGCCTGATGGAGATGCGGCGCGTCGCCGAAGAGCGGCTGCGCCCCGACCTCGAAAGCCTCGAAGGCGTAGCGGCCGTCCGCATCAACGGCGGCCTCGAAGAAGAAATCCAAGTCGAAGTCGAAGCCCAGCGCCTCGCTTACCTCGGCATCTCCATCAACCAAGTCACCAGCCGCCTCGCCGCGGAAAACGTCAACCTGACCGGTGGGATGCTCAAGGATGGCGAGGCCGAGTTCCTCGTCCGCACCCTCAACGAGTTCCAAGGCATCGACGAGATCGGCGAAATCGTCGTCGGTCAAATCGACCGCGCGCCGATCAAGCTCAAGGACGTAGGTCGCGTCTTCCGCGGCCACCGCGAGCGCGACCTCGTCACCCGCATTAACGGCCGCGAAGGCGTCGAAGTCTCGGTCTTCAAGGAAGGCGACGCCAACACCGTTCAAGTCAGCGCCGCGGTCCAGGAGCGCTTGGACGAATTTCTCGCCGAGAATGCCACGCTGCTCCAAGACAGCGGCATGGTCCAGCAGGCCGTTGACGAGGTGCTCAATACCGCCATCATTGGCGGCATCCTCGCCGTCATCGTGCTCTTCCTCTTCCTCCGCGACCTCAAAAGCACCGCCATCATCAGCCTCTCGATCCCCCTCTCCGTGGTAGCGACCTTTTTCTTAATGTTCGGCTCGGACGTGAGCCTCAATATCATGTCGCTGGGCGGGCTGGCTTTGGGGGTTGGGATGCTGGTTGACAACTCCATTGTGGTCTTGGAAAGCGTGCAGCGCTACCGCGACCAAGGGCTTAACGTCTTGGCCGCGGCCGTGCGCGGTGCCAGCGAGGTCGGCCGCGCCGTCATCGCCGCCACTACCACCACCATCTGCGTGTTTTTGCCCATCGTCTTCGTCGAAGGCGTCGCTGGCCAACTCTTCCGCGATCAGGCCCTGACCGTCACCTATTCACTGGTCGCCTCCCTCGTGGTCGCCTTGATGCTAATCCCCATGCTCTCGTCGCTGAACCTCGAAAGCATGATTGCCGAGCGGGAAGAAATCGGCCCCAAACGCGGCCTCCAAGGGCCTGCGCTGCTCATCCGCCTGATCCGCGCCATAGCGCACGGTGCTGGTCGCGTCTTCTCCATCCTGCTCTTCCCGCTGTATTGGCTCTTCGACCTCGTCTTCAACGCGCTCAACAAAGCGTATCCGCTCCTTTTGAGCTGGGCGCTGCGTCGGCGTCTGATCGTCATCGCCATCTTTATTGTAATAGGGGCCTTAGTACTCGAACGGTCGCGCGGCCTAGGGCTGGAGCTGATCCCAGAGATGAGCCAAGGCGAATTCCTCGTCGATCTGGAATGGCGCGCTGGCACCCCGCTGGAGCAGACCGCCGTCCAAGTCGCCGCCATTGACCGACAGGTGCGCGGCCTCGATGGCATCGCCTCGGTCTTTGCCCTCGTCGGCAGCAGCGCCCAAGCCGGTGGCACGGCTGCCGACAAAAAGGAACACACCGCCCATCTCCACGTGCGACTAGAGCCAGAAGTCAGCGAAGAGACGGCCATCGAAGCAGTGCGCGGCCTCCTCGGCGACATCCCCGAACTGAAGTTCAAATTTTCGCGGCCCGCTTATTTTTCCTTCCGCACCCCGGTAGAGGTGGAAATCCGCGGCTACGGTCTGAGCACGCTCGATCTGTTGGCCGACGAAGCGGTCGAGCGGATGCACACCATCCCCGGGCTGACCGACATCCGTTCGAGCACGGCCGGCGGCCAACCCGAAGTCCAGATCTTCTTCGACCGCCGGCGCGTCGCCGAGCTGGGCACCACCGTGCAGAATATCGGCGAACTGTTGCGCAACAAGCTGCAAGGCGACGTCGCCACCGAGCTGGCGCGCCGCGACCGCAAGGTCGATATCCGGGTCCGTGCGCTCGACGAGGAGCGCCAGACCGTCGCCGACCTCAAGCAGATGGTCGTCAGCCCAGCTTCCTACCCTGTGCCGGTCGCACTCGAATCGGTCGCCGACGTGCGAGCTGTTGATGGCCCCGCCGAGATCCGCCGCCTCGACCAAGAGCGCGTCGCCGTCATCTCGGCCAACCTCGACGGGCGCGACCTCGGCGGCGTAGCAGAGGAAATCGAAGCCACCCTCGCCGACTTGCCTCTGCCCGAGGGCTTCACCGTGTCGATCGGCGGCCAGAACGAGGAAATGGTCCGCTCCTTCGACAGCATGAAATTCGCCCTTTAGTGATGGCCTCGCAATTTGAATCGCTGTTGCACCCGCTGGTCATCATGTTCACCATTCCCCTCGGGCTAATCGGCAGCGCCCTCGGCCTGCTCGCGACGGGTACCACCATCAGCGTGGTGGTGCTCATTGGCCTAATCATGCTCGCCGGTATTGTCGTCAACAATGCCATCGTCCTCGTCGATTACATCAACCGTCTGCGCCGCGACGAAGGGATGGAAAAATTCGCCGCGGTGCTGCGCGCTGGCGAGGTGCGCTTTCGGCCCATTCTGATGACGACCTCGACCACCGCCCTCGGGCTGTTGCCCATGGCTTTGGGGCTGGGCGAGGGGGCCGAGATCCGCACGCCCATGGCCATTACTGTCATCGGCGGGCTTTTGGTATCCACCCTGCTGACTCTGGTGCTCATTCCCGTGGTCTATACCCTGATGGATCGCAGCGGTTTTATGAACCTGTCGGAATTTTCGCTCAAACGGCCCGTGACCACCCTGATGCTTACCATCTGCGCCTTGGTGGTGGGGGTGGTCGCCTTAGACCGCTTGCCTATGGAGCAGTTGCCGAGCATTTCCTCTTCTGGGATCACGGCCCGCGTCCAGTACAACAACTCTTCTCCCGAAGAGATCGAGCGCTTGGTGATCCTGCCGCTGGAGCAGACGCTGGGCACGCTTAACAACATCGACCGCATTAGTTCGAGTTCGGAGCGCAATGAGGGCGAGGTGCGCGTTGACTTTAAGGCCGGCACCGATATGGATTTGGCCAACATGGAGATGCGCGAAAAACTCGACCAAGCCCGCGCCCTCCTGCCCTCAGACGTCGATCGCGTCAGCCTGCGCCGTTGGCAGTCCGATCAGCGCGCCATTATAGACGCCAATCTGGCTTGGCGCGGCGACGGCGACCGCCTACTCGACCTGATCCAGAAGGTCATTGAACCACGGCTGTTGCGGATCAATGGCGTCG
>JAGWBY010000152.1:9180-11492 GCA_021295675.1 Candidatus Latescibacterota bacterium
CGAAAAGCGCCGCTACGAGCGGCTCAACGGCACCGACGCGCTGGAGCTAGAAATTTTCAAAGCCTCCACCGCCAATGTCGTCGATGTCGGCGAGGCCGTCGTCGCTGAGTTGCAGGCGATTGAGGACGAATACGATGGCGAACTCGGAGTCTTCATCGACCGCAATCGCGCCGAGGCCGTACTCAAAGAAGCCGGTACGCTCTTCAACTCAGCACTGCTCGGCGCGTTTTTGGCGATGACTATCATCTTCCTCTTCCTGCGCAACATCCGCTCGACCATCGTCATCGCCCTCGCCATCCCCACCTCGGCCCTATGCGTCTTTATCGGCATGTACGTCGCCCGCGAGGTCTTTGGATCGACCATTACCCTCAACATGGTCTCAATGATGGGGCTGATGCTGGCGGTGGGGATGTTGGTCGATCCGGCAGTGGTGGTGCTAGAAAGCATTTTCCGCCGCCGCCAAGAAGACGGGCTCGACGCCGATGAGGCCGCCCACGCCGGCAGCCGCGAAGTCGGCATGGCAGTGCTAGCCTCGGCGCTGACGACGATCTGCGTTTTCGTGCCCTTCTTCTTCCTCACCGATGGCCGCTCGGCCATGTGGATGAAGGACGCCGGAATCGCGATTTGCCTCGCCGTGATGGTGTCGATGATCGTCTCGTTGTCGCTGATTCCGCTGGTGTCCTCGCGGCTACTACGCGCTGGGGTCGAGCGCTTCGACCGTTGGCTCAAGCTGCTAGTCGTCGCCGTCGTGATAGGCATTGCCTATTGGCAGATTAGCGACCTCGGCTGGAGCGGCTTGCAGGCTTGGTGGGAACGCTGGTCCGGGCTGATCGCTACCTCAATCGGTGGAATGCAATGGCAGACCATCCTCGGCTGCGCGCTCATGGCGCTGGCCGGGGCCGCGCTCGGTTGGTACTGCTCCCGCCACGGTCTGCGCTCCTCGTATGGCCGCTTGCTCAACTGGACGCTCGACCACCGCTGGGTCGCCCTGCTCGCCACGGTGATGCTGACCGGCACCGGCTATTACCTCTACGACCAGATCGAGCAACGCGGCACCCCCTGGACCCCAGAGCGCCGGGTGGATATGACGGTGGTCATCGATCGCAGCTACAGCCTCGAAGAAGTCCGCGAGCATTTCTATCAAATAGAAAAAATCCTGCTAGCGAAAAAGGATTCGCTCGACATTCAATCTCTCATGACGCGCTTCAGCCAGCGCCGAGGCAGCATTCGCGCCTATCTCGTCGATGCCGACGAGGGTCGGCTCTCGTCCATGGAGGCAGGCAACGCCGTCAAGGAACTGCTGCCAGAGAAGGTGGGATACACGTACAAAATGGGCCGCTCGCGCAGTTGGACCGGCAACCAACTCGGCGTCGAAGTCCAGCTCCACGGCCGCGACCCAGAAGTCCTAGCCGTGCTAATGGAGGACGTCAAAGCCGGTCTCGAACAACTACCCGGCGTCCAAGACGTCGATAGCAGCCTCGAAGACGGCGAAGATGAAGTCCGCGTCGAGATCAACCGCGCCCAAGCGCTCGGCTATGGGCTGTCGCCGCGCGAGGTCGCCCAGGGTATCTCATCGGCCTTGGGCACCCGCCGCACCAGCGGCTTCAAAAGCGACGACCGCGAAATCGACATCGTCATGCAGCTCAACGAAGGCGACCGCGCCACCCTCGACCAACTCAAAAACAGCCGCTACGAAACGCGCGACGGCAACGCGGTCCAACTCGCGTCGTTGGCCGACTTCCAGCTTGGCCGCGGCCCCCGCGATCTCAGGCGCGAGAATCGAATGCTCAACGTCACCGTTTTCGCCAACACCGAAGACCGCAACGCCGCTCGCGCGATGATGGGACCAATCACCCAGATGATGGAGGGGATGCAGCTACCCCCCGGCTATACCTGGGATTTGGGTCGGGCAGCGCGCTGGGAGCAGGAGGAGGCCAGCGACAACAACTTCACTGCCATTTTTGCCATCCTGCTGATCTACCTGATTATGGCCTCGCTCTTCGAGTCTCTGATCCATCCCTTCGTCATCATCTTCGCCATTCCCTTCTCCCTCATCGGCGTGGCCTTGGGGCTGTATGTCCTCGACGTGCCCTTTGACAACAACGGAGCCTTGGGGCTTTTGATCCTCTTCGGCATTGTCGTCAACAACGGCATCGTGCTGATCTCCCATATCAACCATCTGCGGGCGAGCGGGCTATCGCGGCGCGAGGCGATCTGCCTCGGCGGCCAGCATCGGCTCCGGCCCATCCTGATGACCGCCTTTACCACCATCCTCAACCTGATGCCGATCGTGCTGCCGATGGTCTATGGCA
>JAGWBY010000153.1:0-8399 GCA_021295675.1 Candidatus Latescibacterota bacterium
GGGCTTTTCGCAGTACACGTGCGCTCCCACCTCCAAACAGGCCAGCACCATCTCCAAGTGGCAATCGGTCCAGCGCGGGCCAACCGTCACCACCTCTGGCTGCTCGGCCTCTAACATCTCGCGCCAATCGGCGTACGCGCGGGAAGCAGCCAACTCCTCCTGCTTGGCCTGCCGTTCTTGCGCGTCCTCATCGGCGACGGCCACCACCTCAATGCGCGGGTGATTCTTCAACCCCAAGTGCAACCCGTGTCCCCAATTGCCCCGCCCGGTCCGGCCTATAGCCGCTGCTCGGTACATCTTGTCGCTCATATCTAGTCCTCCTTGTGTCGGCGTCCTATGCGGACGCCTGTTGTGAAGATCCTGACCCTAACGCACCCCCACGTACACCACATTCCCCATTTCCCCGAGGCAAAAGTCGATCACCATCCACATGGCCGCGCCTAGGAGCTGCCCGGCGATCAGCCCGACGAAGAGCGGCTTGTACGTGAGGTAGCCGCGCGTGCCAGTGAATTTGAAGATCACAGCCTTGCACAACCAGCCCAAAAACACCGAAAACCACGCCACGCCCATGACCCAACTGTCGCTCACTGGCAGGCCGATGTAGTGCAGCGGCCACCACGGGAAGTGGTGCTGCATGTAAATCAGCCCACCCATCAAGGCCGCGCCCAGCCGCGGGCGGATGTGATCCCAGCCGACGGGATTGTGAATTTTGTCCTCCAAAAAGCGATAGGCCAGCGTCGGCACTCCGAATTGGCGCAGATTGATCCCGCCGTGCGTGTAGTTCAAATAGAGGGTGATCCAGAAGGCCCCCATCATGCCGACGACAACCGCGATGACCAGCCCCCAAAACAGGCGGCGGTGATTGGCTCCATGCCCGTGCGCCAGCTTGAGTGCGTTGGCGGTGGAAGCCATGACCGTAGTGCGCATTTCAGCGGCCCACGAATAGCTCAGGCTAATCGATGCCAGCCCCTTCCAGCCGATCGCGTCCGTGCCCAAAGTATAGACCGCAAAGGGCTGCGGTAGCATGGTCGAAGAAGTAAAGCCCACGCCGCCTTGGGCGATGACTCGCGCAATGGCCAGGAAAATGGCAAATGCCCCAAAGAAAAACACCACCGCCGCCACCACCGGCACCCCACTCAACAGCAGCCAGCCGAGGAAGTAGATCGCGCAGGCAATCCACAGCCACACGGCTGCCCGGTACGAGAGAATCTCGTCTCCATCGTCGGCTTGCACGTCGCGCCTGAACGCCGCGCTGAACACTTGGCGCAAATGGCCCCGCGCCGTCCACAAAATCGCCCCCACCAGCACCAGCATCGCCCCCATTCCCTGGTGCGACAGGGCTATCGAAGAACCCGTTAGCGCCTCGTTGTGCCCTTTGATCTGAAAGCCGATGACGTTGAAAATCCCAGTCTGACAGCGGCTCAATAAATGGAAAAACCACACCGAGAAAGCCACATTGAGGTTGAGGAAGTACGCCACGCCAATGATGGCGAAATTGACGAAGATGTTCAGCCGCACGCTATCGCGGAACAGCGTCAGCGGGTCGAACATTAGCTGTATCTCGGGCACGTAAAAGAAGTAGTGGTTCAGCCCGTCTAGCACTTGGATGGCAAAGGGCAACGAAAACCCAACCCACATCAGCGGGTTGCGAAACAACTGCGGGAAAATGCCCTCGTCGTTGCCGCGCAGCATCTCCAAAGGCACTTGCGCCAGCGGAAAGACCAGCCGCTCTTGTTCGACCCAAGGCCGCCGGAAGACGACCATCGTGGCGATCATCAGCAGATAAACCGCTAGCATCGCGCTGCCCCACGCCATAAGCGGCACCAGCCAAGCGCCCCACGGAATGCCCATCCCCGCAGGCAGCCCTTCGTAAAAGAAGCGCGCGGCCTCGGCTTCGTGCGGCGCAAGCCAAGCGGGAATCAGCGGTTGAATCAGTTCGGTCCAGCGGTTTTCTGGCGTGGCGTAGTAAAAGGGACGGGTGAGGATGTGGCACAGGTTGGTCACCAATCCCCACGTGGGAATCGCCGACGCCACGACCATCATCGCGTACACGACCACCAACTCGCTCGTGCGCAGCGCCCAAGACTTGACGGTGGCTTTCAACAGGGGGTTGATCAGCCCGACGAGAACCAAAAAGACCATCATCGCGCCGGCCGCAATGTAATCCGAGGTCAGACCGGCGTTTTGCAGGACGAGTACTGAGTAGGGACAAGCTAGATTCAAGAAGAGAGCCGCCCCCGCGCCCAATACGAGGGCGCGCCGCGTCACCTCCAAATCAATTCCTCCGTTTGCATGGCCGCAAAATAGCCGCTAGCCCCAGCGGCGGCAACCGCAGCACGGCTCATTGCCGCGCTCCAACCCTGCCGTTAATTTCTAGGAATGAAGAATAAATCGATGAGTACCCATGCTCTACTGCGCTGCCTTTTGCCAGCGGCATTCTTGGCCCCGTACCTTTGTGGTGTAGGATAGGAGCACCTGTGCGCAAATCCCCGTACACGGCCGCGGACTTCAAGGCCAGCAAGCCCGAGGTCATGGGACTAGTCGAAGTCCTGTTCAACCGCCGCCTCTCCACCCTGCTCACCCGCCTGTTGGTCCACACCCCCCTCAGCCCCAACCAAGTAACGGTCCTTTCCTTTCTCGTCATCCTACCCGGTGTGTACCTGCTCTCCACGGGCGAACGCATGGCCCTCATCGGGGCCGGCCTCCTCATCCAACTATCCTTTACGCTCGATTGCTGCGACGGCGAACTCGCCCGTTTGCGCGGCCTCAGTTCGCCGTTTGGTGCTTGGCTCGACGGCTTGCTGGACCGCATCGCCGAACTGGCGCTCTGCCTTGCGTTGGGACACGCGTTAGAGCGCCAAAGCGGCGATCCACACGCCTACCTCTACTCATTTGTCGTCTTCGCTTCGCTGGCCATGACCCACATCGCCACCCTGATGAACGCCGCGGCCTTTGGCAAGGGGCAGCTAGCGGAATCCGCGAGCCACGGCCTGTTTGGTCGCTTGGCCGATTTGTTGCGCGTACCGCCGCTGAAATTGCGCAACTATCTGCGCAGCGGCATCGACGTCTATTTGATGGTTTTCGCCCTAGGCGCGGTGTTTGACCACCTCATGGGGGTCGTCTATTATTTCGCCGTCGTGCAGAACCTCTATTGGCTGGCCATCGTCTTAATGGTGATTAAACAAAAAAAGTAACTGGAGAGGTCTTATGGAGCCCAGCCCATCCGCTGAGATACTCGCCGTCCTCGGTTCCATTAAAGAGAGCTTCTTCCACCTGCTGCCCAAGTTGGTCGTCGCCCTAATCGTCCTGTTCGTCGGGTGGCTAGTGGCGTGGTCGCTCCGCGCGCTCGTGCGCCGAGTGGTCGAGCGTTTTTCCAAGCGTATTTCCGTGGGAACGACCGCAGCCGCTTGGCAGCAGGTCTTGGCTGACAAGGGACTCGGGCGCATCGTCTCGAGCAGCATCTACTGGCTCGTCTTGTTGGTCGCAATCACGGTGGCAAGCGAAGTCGTCGGCCTCCCGGTTTTGACCACTTATCTAGCTGCTCTAGCACACTACCTGCCTAGGGTCATCGCAGCGGTCGCAGTCTTATTCGTCGGTGTCGTCGGAGGTCGCCTCGTCAGCAATGCGGCAATGAGCACGGCCTTTCGCTTACTGCCGCATCAGGGGCAGCAATTGGCCCGCCTCGTCCGGGGGATCATCATCGGCGCAGCCATTCTCGTGGCGATCAAGCAACTCGGCGTAGATGTATCGCTGCTGACGAACATCTTCTTGATCGTGCTCGCCGCACTCCTCGCCGGCGCGGCCTTTGCGTTCGGACTGGGTGCCCGCAGCGTTATCGCCAATATTCTCGCCATGCACTACGTCAACAAGTCCTACGACATAGGACAGCAGATTCGCCTCGGCGACGACAACGGGCGCATCGTTTGTCGAGCACGCCGAGGGCGAGTTGGGCATCCCCGGCCAGCAGTTCTTCGAGGAACGCTGCCTCCGCATCAGCAGGGGAGTGTCCAGTGAACCTTGAGCAACAACTCCTCGCGCAATTTGCAACCGATCATCCGGCGGAAGTCGCGTCCGCCCTAGCGGCCATGCCACACCGAGAAGCAGCGCTAGTGCTCGGCGATCTCGCGCCAACGGCGGCAGCGGGCCTCTTGCACTACCTGCCGTCGCTTTCTGCGGCCCTAGCCCTAGCGCAGCTATCCATTGAAGAAGCTGCCGCCATACTAATCGCCGTGCGCCCGGATATCGCCGCGTCCATCTTGCGCGCGACTCCGAACGAGCGTCGAGCCGCAGTCGTCGAGTGTTTTCCCGAGCGCCGCCAAGCAGTCATTGCAAACTTGCTCATCTACGCCGAAGATACGGCCGGAGCACTCATGGACCCGTCAGTGCTGACCGCATTCGAGCAGGAACCGGTGCGCCAAGTGCTCGCGCGGCTCCAGCGCAATCCCGCGCACGCCCTCTACTACCTCTACGTAGTAGCCGACGATCAGCGACTCGTCGGCGTCGTCAATATGCGAGAGTTAATGGGCGCACGGCCCGATGCCTCGCTCGCGTCGGTCTGCACGCGCCGCGTCGCGTCCATTGCCGCCAGCGCCACTTGGCAAACCGTGGTGGAGCACCCAGCGTGGAAAAGCGTCCACGCGCTGCCCGTGGTGGACAGAGCTGGCCAGTTCGTCGGCGTCCTCCGCTACGAAATCGTGCGGGCTTTGGAACGACGCCAAGCTAGCGATACCTTGGCAGACAGCGGCCTGCAAACGGCCTCGGCCCTCGGCGAACTATTTGGTCTCGGCCTGCGCGGCGTATTTCACTGGCCGACCTCTGGGACCACCGATGGTTCAAGCGAGCGGGAGTCGTGATGGAACAACCAACTCCGAATCATGTCCTCATCCAGCAGTTCGTCGAACGCTATCCCGAGGAAGTGGCACTCCAGCTAGGCGATGCCAGCATAGACGAGGCCGTCGGCGTACTGCAACGCGTGGACGACGCGGTCGCGGCAAACGTCTTGCAGCGGATGGAACTGGACCACGGCGCGCGCATTTTAGTTCACTTGGACGACGCTTACTTGGGTCGCCTTCTCACCCAACTCGACCCGGCCATTACTGCAAGGCTAGTTGCGCATCTCGATGAGTCAGAGCGCGCTCGGATCCTCGCGCTAGCGGGTGCGAATCGCGGCCGAGAAATCCAAGAGATTCTCTCCTATCCCCCGGGCACGGCAGGCTCCCTGATGGACACTCAGGTCAGCACTTTTGCGCTGGATTGTACGGTAGCCACCGCGCTGGAGCGGGTGCGCCGGCTAGGCAATCGCCGCGCCATGGCTCTCGTGCTGCGCGACGAGAGCGATCGCTATGCGGGCCTAGTGCGGCTACCAGACCTGGTCGCCGCCGACCCGGAGTTGTCCCTTGGCGACCTCCGCGATGGCGCGGCCGTGCAAGTGCAGCCCATGACGCCGCGAGAGGAAGTCGTCGAACTCCTCAACACCTATCGCCTCACAAGCCTGCCGGTGGTCGATTTCGCCGGACAAGTAGTAGGCGTCATTCGCCACGACGGCCTCGTGAACGCGGCGCAGCAAGACTTGGCGAGCGATGTCCAAGAGATGGTCGGTGTATCCGCGGAAGAGCGCGCTCTGTCCAAGCCGTGGGTGGGCATTCGCAGCCGGCTGCCCTGGCTCCACATCAACCTCGTAACCGCCTTTCTCGCGGCTGCGGTCGTCGGCCTCTTCGAAGACACCATTGCCAAGTTTACCGCGCTCGCAGTCCTACTGCCCGTAGTCGCGGGTCAGTCCGGCAACACCGGCGCGCAGGCCCTCGCCGTGACCATGCGGGGACTCGCACTGCGCGAAATCCGCACCTCGCACGCGACCCGCGTCCTCACCAAGGAGCTAGCAATCGGCTTTTGCAACGGGCTAGCCATTGCCGCGGTGACCGCGATCGGCGTCTTCATCTGGAGCCAGAGCTTCGGGCTGGCCCTCGTCATGTTGTGCGCCATGTTGATGTCCATGATACTCGCGTCCATAGCCGGCGCAGCCATCCCAGTCGTACTGGTCAAGCTGGGCCACGACCCGGCGACCGCGGCCTCGATCATTCTCACGACCGCGACCGACATAGTGGGCTTCCTTTCGTTTTTGGGCTTAGCGACGCTGTTGTCCAGCATGCTCCCGACTGGCTAGAAGCAACGGACATTGCAGCTCTTTATATATTGTAGAAGTGACGTTACGCACAGGCCCCACGGTATGAGATGCTTCGACTCCGCTTCGCTACGCTCAGCATGACAAGACAGGAATGCTCCCATCGCTGTCATGCTGAGCGTAGCGAAGCATCTCATACCCAAAAGGCCTCCTATGAGTAACATCAATTATTAGAACTTAGAGCGCGACAAATTTGACCTACAACGAGAAACAAGGAGGCACCTAAGTGGACGCCATCGCAGCCATCGGCGGCAGCCGACCCCTCAAAGCAGAGGAATTCGCCCGCCGCGCTTACAATTACGCCCTCAATCCCGCTCGCAACCCGCTCAAGGAAACCCTCGACCAGTGCGAGTCCGTGGCCAAAACCCCACCCCTGCTGGGCGGCTTCAACGACGTGCCGTGGCACAAGCTGCGCGACGCCGAGGTCCACGCCTGGGCCAAGGCCGGCTGGTCGTGGATAGTCAACGACGCCGAGCACAGCCAGTGGGAAGGCTGGTACGGCCGCGCGCCACGGCATCCTACCAGTCCAGCGTCTAGCCCGCGAGGCCCGCTCCGAACACGGCGACGCCTTCCAACTCGGGGCGCGAGCGACCATGCGTCCCTATGGCACCACCTATGAGGAAGCCGAACGCTATTTCCGCGCCATCAACTTCCCCGTTCCCGGCCAAGCCACCCCAGACGACCGCGGCGGGTATCCGGTGCGCGACGGCGAGCGGACCATGATGTTCACGCCCGACGAACTGCGCGGCACCGAGACCGAGACCCAGGGCTGGATCCAGTTCGAGACCAAGGAATACATCATCGACGTTGAGATCCGCGACCGCGTCCTCGACCTAATGGCTGCCCAAGGGCGCAACAAGGCATGTGGTTTCGTCGGTCCCTTCGACGCCATCCTGCGCGAGGGCGACCTCCCCGAAGTCAACAACGCAGTCAACGCTCTCTTCCGCGCTGCGGCCGAGCGCGGCATCCACACGGGCCGCGTCGTGGGGCACGGTGCCATGGAAGACCCCCAAGACATCGAAGACGGCATGGTCGAGGCCATCGACAACGGCGCACGCCTAATTTGCGTGCATCCCCTCACCAGCGACATGGTCTTTCGCGGGGCCTACGCCATGGCCGAGCCTTTCTTCCGCGCCTGCAAGCGCTGCGGCTTCTGAACATTCCCTCACAATTCTAGGAGACCTTATTTATGCACCTGTTTTGCGTACTGATCGGCGTGGTCGCGTTCGTGGGCACTGCCGTCCATGCTCAACCCGAAGACGACGCTCCAGCCGAGGAAACGGTCGCGCTTGAGACCGAGGCCCCTGCCGTCCATGCCCCCCTCAGCTACGACCCCTACTACGTCCTGCCGGGCGGCCTTGGCTATACTAGCGTCGATATTGGCGTCCGCACCTCTCCGTCCACGTTCAAGGAACTCAAGGATGTGAGCAACATCGTGGCCATGGCCAAATTCAATCCTCACGCTCGCGTTGAAGTGGGCGCGCATCTCACCTTTGGCTTTTTCAAGGACCACAGTTCCAACTTTTCGTCGCTCGTCGTCGGCAGCAAGTACCAACTCGGCACCAACCGCGCGGCAACCGCTAACATTGTGCTGCCCGCCGGAGACATCGACAATCCCGGCTTGGCCGTCGGTCTCATGCAGACCATGCGCATTGGCCCCGCCTTCCGCTTCAACACTCGGTTGCAGGTCGCCGCACTCAAAGGCTACACCAACGAGGGCCTCGTCGTCGATCTCTTGCTCGAACCAGCCCACGTATTCAGCGAAAAACTAAGCGCGTACCTCGACCTGCTCCTCACGTCCAATACCTCCGACTTGGAAGGCGACCTCAGCGTCCGCTTAGAGCCGAATTTCGACATCGGCCTCGGCGATGGCATGGTACTGAACGCAGGAGTCAGCTTGAATTTGCAGGGTGACGAACAAGAGGACATGGGGTTGTTCATAGTGCTATTGCGCGACATGTAGGAGGTACCATGCTAATTTTGCGCAGTATCGCACTGGCGACTTTGCTAGCACCGGCCATGCTGGCCGCAGATGGCGCGGGCCACAGCGTTGGGTTCGTGGCCGGGCCAACCTACGGTCTAGGACTCAGTTACGGTCGCCAAAATCCCACTACCGGCAACGGCTGGCAGGTGTCGGGGTTTCCGTATTGGTCCCAAGAGGAACGCTATCTCTTTGGGGGCCTTACCTTGTTCAAGACCTTGCATCAAGGCGAGTGGG
>JAGWBY010000153.1:8501-10289 GCA_021295675.1 Candidatus Latescibacterota bacterium
AAGGGATCGACGAGAAGCTAGATGTCGTAGCGGGGCCGGGCGTGGGGTTAGAGATCGGCACCAAAAACATCGCCGTTTCTATGGATGTCCCAATCGCCATCTTCCTCGTGTCTGACGATGGCTTTGCCATCCGCCCCATTCCCAATTTCGCCTTGCGCTATCGCTGGTAACGCCCCTGACAATCACCAGCTAAAGATGCGGTTATCGGTCATGCCGGTACAGGCGTCGATGACCAGCCAGACCCCGGCGCTGGCAAACTGGCCGAGGATCGCCCCCATGAAGAACGGGCGAACGGCGTAGGTGGTCGTCGCTGAGGCGGCCTCGATTCGCGCTCTGGTCATGGGCTTACCGAAGTGGAGGTCACCGAAGTAGAGGGCTTATGACCTTCTTGACGCCGACGTACCATTGTGCTAGGTTGATTTTATCCTTTGTTCTTACCAGATCGTTACCATCACGAGTAGGTTCCAATATGAATTTCACCGTGGTTTTTAGAAAAATCCTCGAAGGCTGCATCGGATCGAAAGTTGGCCTTACCGTTTGAATGTATTATAGATGGTCCTCCTGTTTCACAACAGGCACGTCGCAGAGAGCGCGTACACCAATGGGGACGAGAGGTAAGACGTGTAGCAGAGCAGTATTGGTCAACAGAAGAGTTGCCTGTTGGTAGTTCGATCATTATCACCATCACGTACTTCTACGATGGCTCATCGATGGATGTTGACAACCTGCCTAAACCAATCATTGATGCTTTAAAAGGACTCGTTTTTCTAGACGATGGTCAAGTAACGGATCTACTATGTCGCAAGCGCAGTCTTCGTAGAAAATTCCGTATTCTGAATCCTTCAAGCGTTCTTGCTGAAGGTCTAAGTCGAGGGAACGAATTTCTCTACATTGTCGTCGAGGAAGCACCCGATCAAGAGGTGATTAACTGATGGAAACAACCATTGCTCTGGAAAAACAGCATGTCCGTGCTCTCGCCGAGGAATACCGTAGCCAAGGCTATGAAGTGATCGAAGAGCCATCGCAGGAGCAACTGCCGTCCTTTTTGACTGGCTATCACCCTGACTTGCTGTTGCGTAAAGCAAGTGAAGGGGTTGTTGTCGAAGTAAAATCCCGAACGTCTCTGGCTAAAGAGTCTCAGGTCAGAGAGTTGGCCCGGTTGCTGCGAACCCAACCTAAATGGAGCTTCGAGTTGGTCGTGGTAGATGAGGGGGAACAACTCGAGGCTATCGAGGATGTACATCCCTTCACAAGGGAAGACATTCTGCGCGGTATCGCAGAAGCTGAACAACTACTTTCATTCGAGTTTGCAGAAGCCGCATTGTTGCGGGCATGGTCATCGGCAGAAGCAACCGTGAGACTGCTCGTGGAGGAAGAGGGCTTGTTGACCGATCAGCCTACGCCTCGCTACATGTTCAAGCAGGCTGTGATGAACGGCGTGGTTTCAAGAGGGGATTACCGCTTGCTGCTCCAAATACTGAGGCACCGCAACGCACTAGTCCACGGTTTTGCCCCGCCTGATTTCGACGCAACCCTCGTGCGGGCACTCATCGACACGACGAAGCGGCTTTTGCAGTCAACAACGTCGATAGAATCGGTCTAATCACAGTCAGCGACCACCACGGCTTCTGCTGCAATGATTTGAGTACGTTCGACGCGAAGGATGGCGAACCCAACTTGCCTTTTAAGGATTGACAACATAAAAAGGCCCTAGAAGTGGTTTCATAACCGTCTGAGTGTAATCATCAGACAGGCGACATTGACAAAGGCTTGATACATTTGGATATG
>JAGWBY010000154.1:0-9158 GCA_021295675.1 Candidatus Latescibacterota bacterium
CATCTTGGAGACCCAAGGCCGCGGCCACTACATCGGCTGCAACATCAGCGTCACCAACTTCCAGGGCACTTGGTGGGGTGAGGGCGACGACATGATCTGGGTCGATGGCTACAAATGGCCCCCCGAGCTACACGGCACCGGCAGCGAAGATTATCTCAACCAAGCGTGGGGCATGCAGGACAACGCCTTTTTGCACAACGGTTCCTCCATCCACGAAAACAACACCAACGGCTACCAAACTTCGTACGTCCACCACCTCGAAAACCCCGTCCACTTCCAGCGGGAAATCAAGGCCACCATCGAACACGGCCACGGCAATCACCTCTGCAACGAGATGAGCAGCGTCGCCTACTGGTACGCCGCCGAACCCACCCGCGTGGCCGAACCCCCCGCCGTCGCCCAGCGCATGCCCGTCTTGCGCGACGACCAAGGCCAGTGGTTGTACGATCCAGAGAATCAAATCACCAGTAGAAAAATTCGCCCCAATGCGGAAATGGAGCAGATGAAAACTCAATGGGCGGCAGTTTGGAACCAGTGAGTGCTAGGCTAATAACCACGGCCAAAGTTCAGATCGTCCTCGACGTACTCCAGCGGCTCTATCCCAATCCCTCAGTGCCGCTCAAGCGTCGAGACCCCTACACGCATCTGATTGCCGTGTTGCTTTCGGCGCAGTGCACGGATGTGCGCGTCAACCAAGTAACGCCCGCGCTCTTTGCCCGCGCCGACCGGCCCGAGCGCATGATCGAGTTGGCCGTGGCAGAGATCGAGCAGATCATTCGCCCCTGCGGACTAGCTCCGCGCAAGTCCAAGGCCATCTGGGAGCTGTCGCAAATCCTGCTCGCCGAACACGGCGGCCAAGTCCAACGCCTGCCTGGGGTGGGACACAAGACCGCACAAGTCGTACTCGCGCAAAACTTCGGCGTGCCGACCTTTCCCGTGGATACCCACATCCATCGGCTGATCTACCGCTGGGGGCTGTCCACCGGCAAGAACGTTGAGCAGACAGAACGGGACTGCAAGCGCCTTTTCCCCCAAGAGCGCTGGAACGACCTGCACCTGCAAATCATCTACTTTGGCCGCGAGCATTGCCCAGCGCGCGGGCATCAGCCGGCCGAGTGCCTGTTGTGCAGCAGGATAGGTCGGAAGAGCTTGTTCAAGTGAGGATGGAGGCAGAGACCAACGTTTTCGCTGGTGAGGTCGCGCCATAGATTGAAGTAAGTGATGTTACGTACAGGCCCGGGTATGAGATGCTTCGCTCCGCTCAGCATGACAGAGGCGGTCATGCTGAGCGCAAGCGAAGCATCCTAGACCTAAGAAGCCCGTGCGTAACATAAGTGAAGTAAAAGAGGTCATCATGCCTGAATCGAATTACGGACAAAACTACCCGCTAGCGGAAAACGGGACACGTGCGGACGAATTGGCGCATTTCGACCGGATCACTTCCCGGCGGCACTTCCTAGCGACCGTAGGCAAGGGGGCGGCGCTGGCGGGCCTAGGTGTCTTTGGCGCTGGCCCAAGCTGTAGCGGGGGACCTGTTCAGCCAGCGGCCGGTGGGATTGACCCAACCGTGATTGGGTTGCCCAAGCCGGACATGATCGTCCACTCGCAACACCCGTTCAACGGCGAGTTTCCCCCGCATCTGCTCGCCGCGGACGTCACGCCGACTGCGCGCCATTTCGTGCGCAACAACGGCAGCATCCCCGAGCGCGGCTGGAGCCTGACCGTTGACGGCGAGGTCCGCAGCCAACGCGCCTTCTCGCTGGACGATTTGCACAGCCTGCCGCAAGTCACCCTGCAGGTCGTGCTGGAATGCGCCGGGAATGGTCGTAGCTCATTCGCGCCCACCGTGGGCGGTACGCAGTGGATTCGCGGGGCCGTGGCCTGTAGCGAGTGGACGGGCGTGCGCTTGCGCGATGTGTTGCAAGCGGCCGAAGTAACCGAGAAGGCCGTGTACCTAGCCAACTACGGCGAGGACGCCCCCCCGTTTTCCGGGGCATTTCCATTCAGAAAGCCATGGACGAGCACACCTTAATCGCGCTCAAAATGAACGGCGAGCCGCTGCCGGCAGCCCACGGATTCCCAGCGCGGTTGCTCGTTCCAGGTTGGATCGGCAGTTCCATGCAGAAGTGGCTCAACCGCATCTGGGTGCGCGACGCCGTCCACGATTCCGCGCAAATGAGCGGCTATTCGTACCGCGTCCCATCCTATCCGATCGCCCCCGGCGACCAGCCGCCAGAAGCGGATATGGCCATTGCCACCTCGTGGGTCGTCAAGTCGCTCATCACCGCGCCGCAAGCCAACGCGACCGTCCAAGCGGGCGTTCCGCTCAGCGCTAGCGGGCACGCTTGGGCCGGCGAGCGCCGCGTGGCTAAGGTACTCGTCTCCACCGACCTCGGCATCCAGTGGCAAGAGGCCGAGTTGATCCCGCCAGCCAATAAATACGCTTGGTATGGTTGGAGCACCGAGCTAACTTTTGCGAGCAAGGGCTACTACGAAATCTGGGCGCGGGCGTTTGACGATGCGGGCAACGCCCAGCCTTTCCGCCAGCCTTGCAACGTCATTCACCGAGTGCCAGTCGTGGTCTCGGCGTGAGTGCAGACCAAACGCGAAAGGAACCAACCATGAGCGATAATCTGCGGCTATTGTCCATCGGCGCGCATCCAGCCGACATCTTCGACCAATCGGGCGGCACCATGGCCCATCACGTGGCTCGCGGCGACTGGGTCGGCTGCGTGGTGCTCACGCACGGAGCGAGGGTCCACGACAAGGTGATCAGCGACGAGATGTTCCACCGGGCAGAAGTCCCGCAAGCCGACCAACTAACGGCCCTGATGGCCGAGCGCGCCGACGTCAAAGCCGACGAAGTGCGGCGGGCCTGTGCCCTGCTCGGCGTCGAGGAAATCCACTTTTTCGGAGCCGACGACGCCGTGTTGCGAGTTACCGAGGAAGCCGTGCGCCGCCTGGCGCGGCTGGTGCGTCAACTGCGGCCGGATGTAGTGTTGACCCACTTTCCCAAGGAGGGCGACGGGCTGACTAACGCCCATGCCATCTGCGGACAAATCGTCCTTCACGCGCTCGCGCTGGCCAATGGAGTAGATCCCGGCGACAGCCACCCACCGCATCGGGTCGCTCAAGTTTTCTATTTCGGCACCGGAGCTGCGTCAATTCCGCGCAGTGTGTGGGATTCGGAGGGCGGCTACTACAACGATGTCTTTATCGACATTACCGACGTAGTTACCAAAAAGCTGGCAGCGCTAGATTGCTTGGAAAGCCAGGGCTACGGCGGGGCGTATGCGCGCAAGCGGATCGAGACCAGCGATGGGGCCTTCGGCACAGCCGCCGGGTGCGCGTACGCCGAGGGCTTTATCAAAGCCAACGCCGAGACCCATTACCACCTGCCGCTGACCGAACACGCCATAAAAAAAGCGCGGATGTCGGATCACGAGCATATCGTCGAACAGTCGTTCAAGATCCAGACCGATTGATCCTTACTCCATCCCACCCAGCCGCTCCGCCAAGTCCTCCTGCGTCGTCACAATGTCGAGTGAGCTAATGTCCCGCCCATCCAAGCGGCTGGCTAATTCGCTGAAATTAACGTCCGTCGTCGGCTTAGCCGCTACACTCGCTTGGTCGAGCAATTCGTGAATTTTGTCAGCGCGAATGCCGAAGCCGAGGGAGCCTTGTCCGATTCGGGGCCAATCTCCGTCTATACCCATACCACTGAAATCCGCCTCCATGCTCGCGTTGTTGATGGCCACCACTTGGCCCGAGGCGTCGAAAATGGGGCTGCCGCTGGTGCCGCCGGTGATGTCGAAATTGTGTTGGATAATGTAGGTGTCCAACGTGGTGTACGGCTCATCTCGGAAGGGCGGACGCAAAGCACTGATTGCGCCATTCTTAAAGGTGGCAATGGGAAAAAAATTGGAAATATCACCGCCTTGGAGTTCCCCGGGGAATCCCACAGTCGCTATGGGAACACCGACTCTCAATCGGCGAGCTGCGCTGCTCGTCGCCAAGGTGACGCGTCGCGAAATGTATCCCTCTGAGATGTGCAGCGTACCTATATCGGGCGAGCTGACATCACCATCCCATTCAGGGTGTTGCAGATAAGTATCAATAATGAAGGTATTCGTTCCAATATCGATTGAAGTCGTCAGGTTTTGCACCACGAACCATACAGACGCGAGTTGCATATTTTCTGAGTCGTTGATGAGCTTGACAACGTCATTTATGAGAATCAAGGCATCTATGATGTGCCCATTGGTGACTAGCGTACTGCTATCTACGGCAAAGCCTGTGCCGACGAATATGAAGAGAGCATCGTCTTCTAAACTGTCCATTGGTATTATAGAGACGATCACGGCATATACCGATCTCTGCAAAGAATGAACAACCCCGCTCCAATCCCCAATCTGGCCTTCCAACTCGTCCACGCGATCTTGCAGATCCTCAAACTCCCGCCGCGTAATACTCGTCTGGTTCAGTTTGGCACGGACTGCGCCGATCTCTTCGGCATTGTCCGCCGTTAGTGCGAGGGCATCGAGCCGCACCAACAGGCCCAGCCGGTCCTCCTCTTGGTCGGCTTCAACTTCGTCGAGCCGCTGCTCTAATTCATCCACTCGCTCCGCGAGCGGATTATCCGCGCAGGCGAAAAAAGCCGCGCTTAGCAGAAACAAGAAAAACAGACGCATAGAATATCCTTTCGGGACTGGCGCATTGCTTGCAGATGCGCCTAAACGTAGTTTGTCAACAGCACCGCCGTGCGATAATGACCAATTCTATTTCTGTGAACAAGGCCCTGCACCCTTCCATGAACTCCACCCTTTATCCCCAATTCGTAATTCCTAATTCGTAATTCTTAATTCTCGATGCCATTAGTCCTTTCGCTCCTCCTCGCCCTTTCGTCCTGCAGCCCTGAGCCGCGCCAAGACGCCACCGTCACCCTCGAGTTCTGGACCATTGCCCTCGGCGATGCATTCGCCGACTACATCTTGGGCATGATTGACGAGTACGAGCAGGCGCATCCCGGCGTAAAAGTCAAATGGGTCGATGTCAGCGGTGGCGAAGTGGCCGAGAAGTTCCTCGCCGCCTTGGTCGGCGACGCGCCCCCAGACTTGGCCAACATCTACGACCTGCCCCGCTTCCTGCAATACGACATTCTCGTCAACATGGACGAAGCGGTCGCGCCAGCCGAAAAGGCCAAACGACTCGAAAACTTCTGGCGCGGCGTCGGCTACTTCCAAGGCAGCAACTACGCCATCCCCTGGTACGTCGGCGTCACCATGCTCTGGTACAACAAGGACCTCTTCGCCCAGGCTGGCCTCGACCCCGAGCGCCCACCCGCCACCATCGACGAGATGCTCGCCATGGGCCGCCAAATCCGCGAGCGCACCAGCAAATACGGCGTTTCTTGGCGGCTGCATCCCTCGCTCATAGCCCCGCCTTGGGCGCTGTTGCGTCTAGACGGCTTCTGGCCTCTCTTCGTTCCCAACGCCCGCCGCACCCGCATCAACCACCCCGAGGCCAAGGCGATCTTTCAACAGTGGATCGACGCCTATCAGCAGGAGATCGTGCCGCCCGAGGCCCTCGCCGCCTCCCACCGCGACGAAGTCAATTGGTTCATCGAAGGGCGCGCGGCCATGCTGCCCTTTTCCGGCGGCTGGATCACCCGCTACTTCGACGACTCCTTTGCCAAAAAGGCGGTGCCAGCGCCCATGCCGCGCGGCCGCCTCGGCCAAGTGCCGGCCACCAGCCAAGTCTTGGTCGTGCCCAAAGCCTCGCCCCACGTAGAGCAAGCCGACCAACGACGCCAACCAACTCGAATTCTGCCGCCGCGTCGCCATCCTGCCCTCGACCATCCAAGCAGCCGCCGACCCCTACTTCCGCCGCCCACCCGCTACGCTGGCCGACGCCGCCAACCAGCTTTCCGCGGCCGACATCGCCCACTCCTTTGTCATGGCCCCGCCCGACGTCAAAAGCTGGAGCCGGATGGAGGACATTCTCCACGAGGAATTCGCCAAGGCACTGGCCGGCCAGCAGAGCGCGGACGCAGCCCTGAGCCGCATCGAATCCAAGTGGAACCACCTGTCGCGCTTCCACTGAACCCCAACCATGACCTTATTACTGAGTCGCCCAATCAATTCCTAATTCCTAATTCGCAATTGACCATGTACGGACGCTACGCACCTTATTTTTTCGTCGCCCCCGGGCTGTTGCTGCTAGCCGTGTTCTTCGCCTATCCCTTGCTCGACACGCTCTATCTCAGCCTACACCGCTACAACATCTTCTCGCCGGCCACCTTCGTCGGCCTCGACAACTTTCGCCGCGCTTGGGGCGACGAGCTGTTTTGGCGGGTCTTGGCCAATACCCTGCTCTACGCGATCATCGTCGTGCCCGCGCTCGTCGTGCTGTCGTTTTTCATGGCGCTCCTGCTCGACAACTCGCTGCGGCTGATCAAGGTGTTTCCGGTCGTCACCTCCATCGTCGTCGCCGGCATCGTCTGGAAATGGCTGTACAACGCCGATGGCCTGCTCAACGCCTTCCTCAAGGGGCTGGGCGTCAGCGGCCCGCCGTGGCTGGCCGATGTGCGCGGCGTCCCCGAGGCATTCTTGGGCCTGCTGGGCGTGGAGACCCAAACCGCGTGGTTGACCGAGCCAGCGATTGCCCTGTTTGCCGTGGCCATGGTCACCGTGTGGAAAGCCGCGCCGTACTACATGATCATCTATCTGGCCGGCTTGCAGGGCATCCCGGCCCAACTCAAAGAAGCCGCCCGCGTCGATGGCGCCGGTTGGTGGCAAGTCGTGCGCCACGTCATCATCCCGACGATCAAGCCCTATACGCTCGTAGTCTCCATCATTGCCACCATCGCCGCCTTGCGCACCTTCGGCGAAGTGTACGTGATGACCGGCGGCGGCCCCTTCCACCGCACCAACCTATTGGCCTATTACATCTACACGCTCGGGTTCAAATACCTCGAAGTAGGGTACGCCGCGGCCGTCTCGCTGTGCTTGCTGGTCGTCATATTGATCTTTGCCCTGCTCAACTTTCGCCTCGCCGGAGGCGACAATACCGGAGGCGGGGTGTAATGGTCCAGCGCATTCTGCTCTACGCGATCCTGTGCGCGGTCGGCGCGGTCTTGCTGGCTCCTTTCGCCTGGCTGCTATCCACCGCGCTCAAAGCCGAGTCGGCCGACCTGTTCGCCCATCCGCCGCAGTGGATTCCCGATCCCATCGTCTGGGGCAACTTCGCCAAGGCTTGGAACATCCTCCCGTTTATGCGCTACCTCTTCAATACCTTCTACATTGCCATCGCCACGGTCCTGCTCAACTTGACGTGCTGCTCGCTGGCCGGCTACGCCCTCGCCCGCATGAGCTTCCGCGGCCGCCAAGCCATTTTCTACTGCATCTTGGCCACGACCATGGTGCCGTTCCAAGTCCTCTTAATCCCGCTCTTCATCGTCACCTTGAAGCTCGGCCTCGTGGATTCGTACGCCGGCGTCATCCTGCCGGTGGCGGTCAACGCCTTTGGGATCTTCCTCCTGCGCCAAGCCTTCACCACCATCCCCACCGACTTAGAGGACGCCGCGCGCATCGACGGCTGCGGACCGTGGACCATCTATGCGCGCATTATGATGCCTCTCGTCAAACCAGCCCTCGCCGCGCAGGCAGCCTTCACGTTCGTGGCCCAGTGGAACGACTTCCTGTGGCCGCTGGTGGTGCTCAAAAGCCGCGAACTGTACACCCTGCAATTGGGACTGGCCAGCCTCCAAGGCGTCTTCGGCGTCAACTGGCGCTACATTTCAGCGGCCTCGATCATCGCCTTGGTGCCGACGGTTTTCACGCAGGGGCTGACGGCTGGTGCAGTGAAGGAATAGGGGCGTCGGTGAAATCTGGCTGTTCGTAGCTTTCCAAGCAGAGCTTAATTACTGTTGTCGCTCGGCCTGTATAACATCTGCTATACTCTATTTGACAATCACCCGATCACGAAATACACTATGGCTGATTTTATATTATGAGATAACGAGAAAATGTCATCTTCTATTAATTCAGCCGATCTCCCCAGCGATTACTCCTGGAGGATCAAGAACACGCGGGACACCAAAGGGCTGACCCAAGCGGAGTTCGCCGAACTCCTTGGCGTCTCCTATGCCTCCGTCAATCGTTGGGAGAATGGCCAAGCACGTCCCAATAATCTGGCTTGGCAGCGCATCGTCGAGATCGAAAAATCGTTGGACGAATACGTGCCTGAAGAAGTACTAGCTGTTGCTGACGAGGGGCTATTGGTGCCACCGAGTATGGACTTCTCTGCCGATCCGGATGCTGTCTCAGCCGTCGCCGAAGCACATCGTCTCGCCTACGGACACCTTTTTAACTCGGCGTTCGCCGCAGAAACGTCGCTAATTGATCCGCTCCCGCATCAGCGCATTGCCGTGTACGAGCAAATGTTGCAACGGGCCCCTCTGCGATTCTTGCTAGCCGACGACGCAGGGGCCGGCAAGACCATCATGACGGGCCTATACGTACGCGAGATGCTGTCCCGCCGCCTCATCCGTCGCGTGCTGATCGTGCCGCCGGCTGGGTTGGTCGGCAACTGGGAGCGGGAAATGCGCACCCTGTTCCGCCTGCCTTTCCGCATCGTCAGCGGCTCAGACGCACGCGCCGGCAATCCCTTCCTCGGCCCAGAGAGCGACCAAGTTATCGTCAGCATCGACACTTTGGCCGGAGAGCGCATGTTTGGCCACCTCAAAGACCCGCAAACCGATGCCTACGACCTCGTCGTCTTCGACGAAGCGCACAAGCTGTCTGCGAATCGCCAGCCGGATTTTCGGGTGCGCAAGACGGATCGGTATAAGCTGGCGGAAGCCTTAGCTGGTGCCGAGGTAGAGGATGAAAGCTGGGAGCTTCCTTGGTCGGCCCAACACCTGCTGTTGCTAACGGCCACGCCGCACATGGGCAAGGACTATCCTTACTACTTCCTGTGGCGTCTGCTGTTGCCGGACGCGCTCTCGACCTACGACGCTTTCAATGATTTTCCCCGCGAATCTCGGGAAAGGCACTTCATCCGCCGGACCAAGGAGGAGATGGTCCGCTTCGACGGTTCTCCCCTGTATCCACAGCGAAACTGCGACACCCTGAGCTATGAGCTCTCGCAGGGGCCAG
>JAGWBY010000154.1:9171-9948 GCA_021295675.1 Candidatus Latescibacterota bacterium
AATACATCCGGTATTACTACAACCGCGCCGGAGTGTTGAATCGCTCCGCTGCCCAGTTGGCGATGAGCGTCTTCCAGCGACGTCTCGCCAGTTCTACCTACGCCCTTATGCGCTCCTTCGAGCGTCGCCAAGAGAAGCTCGCAGGGCTGATTGACGACATTCGGAACGGGAGGCTCATCGAGGAACAACTCATTCGCCAGCAACGAGGCTTGGACAAGCTCAACGATGTCTTTGAAACGCAGACCGCCGATGAAGAGACTGCAAGCGAGGACGGAGGCGAGCAACACGAGGAGTTTGAAGACAAGGCCCTAGGCGGCACCATCGAACTAGAAGTAGAGCGTCGCACGGTCGAAGCACTGCTCAACAAGACTCGGGACCTGTTCAACACCAGCGAGGAATCCAAGTTTGAGAAGCTACGCGAGGTGCTCAGCGATCCGCAATACCTCGACGAGAAGTTCATCATCTTTACCGAGCACCGCGACACTGCGGAGTTTTTGGTCCGTCGGCTCGAAGGGCTCGGCTTTACTGGTCAAGTTGCTCTGATCCACGGCGGCCTGCCCTACCAAGAACGCGAGCGTCAAGTCGAGTTTTTTCGCCGACCAGCAGCGGAAGGTGGGGCCAACTATCTAGTGGCCACTGACGCTGCTGGTGAGGGAATCAACCTACAGTTCTGTTGGCTGATGGTGAACTACGACATCCCCTGGAACCCGGCGCGGCTCGAACAGCGGATGGGCCGCATCCATCGCTATGGCCAGAAACACGATCCAGTGGTCATCG
>JAGWBY010000154.1:10049-11661 GCA_021295675.1 Candidatus Latescibacterota bacterium
GGCTGTCCATGCGGGACTATCTGGAGCAGGCGGTCACTGGAGACGCCGACACCGTTGCCGAGCGCTTGGAGGGCGACCTTACGGAGCAACAAGTCCAAGCTCTTGCGGAGCGAGAGCGCGTGATCTTTGGGGAAGGCGGCGAGGTGCATCGGCGACTGGCGCATCTCAACGACGAGGCAGAGCAGGAAAACTATCGCCGGCTACTGCCCGGATACGTGCGCCGTTTTGTGGAGCGAGCCGTGCCGCTGCTCGACTTGCGCATCGAGGGCGACTTAGGAGCCACTTTTGCGCTGGTACCCGACCGGCCCCGCGCGGCCGATGCCTTGTTGCCCGCACTTGAGGTCTATTCCGAGGAAGCACGCGAACGGCTGACAGTGTACAAACCAGCGGACCGCGAAGACGCTGTCTGGATGCACCCCGGCGAGCCGGTGTTCGACGGCCTCTCAGCCGCGATCCTGAGTCGCTTCGGGCGCGACGGGCTCAAGGGGGCCGTATTCACTGACCCTTATGCGACCGAGGCATATCTATTCCACATCGCACTGATTTCCGTCGAACAGCATAGCCAAGACAACGCAGGACCGCCCGCCCCGCAGCCCCTCGAATCGCGCCTGATCGGGCTGCGCCAATCGAGCGACGGCACGGTAGAGGAATGTCCGGTCGAGCATCTGCTTCTGCTCAGAGGTGCCCACGGCTTCGCGCCGAGCCGGGTGCCACTGGCTACCCTAGCTCGCGACATGGTCGCTAATGCTGCCCAGTTCGTCCGCGAGGACGTGAGCGAGCGCGTCGTGCAAGCCCATCGCCAGCGTCGCCTCGACGATCTGCCTGCACGCCTGGAGTTCGTCAATCGCGGCTTCGGCTTTCAGGCTGCTGAACTTGCGGCGGCCCGATCCCACCTTAGCAAAATGGTCCGCGATGGTAATCGCCGCGCCCAAGGGGAACTCTCCAAGGTCAAGGAACGGCAGCGGAGCTTGACGGATTCCCGCAATCATCGCCTCGCCGAACTGCGAGCCGAACCAGATCTCATCCAAGCCGGTGAGACTAAGTTCCTCGTTCACGCCCTCGTGGTGCCGACCCAAGATACCGAGGAGACCGAGCGCTACGATGCCGATGTCGAAGCTATTGCCGTGGAGGTAGCTACCGATTATGAGAAGCGCTTCGGCGCTGAGGTGCAGGATGTTTCGCGGCCCGAACTGGCGCGGCGCGCCGGACTAACCGACTGGCCGGGCTTCGATCTGCTTTCCCGCCGCATAGAAGTTAAGGGAAGGGCTGGTACCGGCGGCATTGAAATGAGTGATAATGAATGGGCTAAGGCTTGCAATCTCCGCGACGAATACTGGCTCTACGTCGTCTTTGACTGCGCCACGTCTAACCCGCGTTTGGTGCGGGTGCGCGACCCATTTGCCAAGCTGCTCGTCAGGAGCCGCGAGTCTATCGCCTACATTATCAACCCAAGGGATGTTATAGAGGCAGCCGAGTGATTGCACGAATCAAACTCATAGGGGAAATTGTGAGGTAAGCGGTTTTGGCGGCACAGGTGGCCCGACAGCCGGCAGGACCCTTACCAGCAAGGAGTCGCAACATGACGACAACAACCATGCGTTTCTTCAACACT
>JAGWBY010000155.1:0-8397 GCA_021295675.1 Candidatus Latescibacterota bacterium
TATCGACGTAGTAGCAGTCCTCTGCCCGAATTTTGCGGAAAGTCTGAATGCCGATGGGTAGTCTGCGTTTGCTCATGGGCGCACCTCCTTCAGGCACAAAGTTTCTCCTATTGTTTCCTTCCTCGCCCAATCTCACACCGCCACATTGTTCCGCGGCCGCCCCTCCAAAAACGCAATCACATTATCCACCGCGCCCTCGTTCAACAAATCCACCCCCTCGGGCGTCTGATCCGCCGCATGCGGCGTCAGCACCACCTGATCGCAATCGAGAATGGGATCATCGCTCGGCAACGGCTCCTCGGGAAACACGTCCAGCCCCGCCCCACCCAAATGCCCGGACAACAGGGCAGCGCGCAAGGCGCTGATGTCCAGCACGTCGCCGCGCGCGCCATTCAACACCAGCGCCCCTTCCTTCATCAGGCCAAACTCGCGCGCCCCGAGCAAGTGCCGAGTATCCTCGGTCAACTTCACGTGCAGACTGACCACATCCGCAGTCTGCAACAGCTCGTCGAGTTCGACAAAGCGCACCCCGTACTCGGCCGCGCGCTCCGGCGACGGATTGAAAGTCCACGCAATGACCTCCATGCCGATGGCCCGCCCCAACCGCGCCATCTCCCGTCCCCACCACGCCTAACACCTTGCCCTGCAGCATAGTGTTCATCTCGCGCGTCCAGCGGCCAGCCTTCAGCTCGGCGGTCTGGAAATAGGCGCGCTTAGACAGGGCGAACATCAGCCCGAACATGTGCTCGGCCACCACCGGCGCGGTGCGGCCGGGCTGATTCGACACCACGATCCCGCACTCCTTGGCAATCGCCAAATCGATCATGTCCGTGCCGATGGAGCAGGTGGCAATCATCTTGAGCGCGGGCAAGCGGCGCATTTCCTCGCGCCACGTTACTACTCCGCGCGTGTTGATAATGATTTGCGCGCCCGCGGCCCGCGCGATTTTCTCGTCCGCGCTCTGCGGCGTATCCTCGAAGAGCGTGACATCTCCATAGGGAGCGAGCCGCTCTAAATGCGGCGAACCGGCGATCTGAATTGGTACGCGTTCTGACATGGCATATCCTCGCTGAGAAGTGTATATTTTGGCCCGCTATAAACCCAAAAAACGCGCCTAACGTCAAGCGAGTCGCCCCATGCCCCGAGCACTCATCGCCCCGGCCGCCGAGCAAGTGGCCTTCCAAGAATATGAATCGCCACCGCTATCAGAAGGCCAAGTCCGCGTCAAAAGCCTGTACGCGGCCGCCAAGCACGGCACTGAAATGTCGCAGTTTAAGGGGTACGCCAGCCCGCGCGGCCGCTTCGACTCCGAGCGGCGCATCTTCGACTATCAGGGCGAGGGTGTCCAATACCCCGTGCCGCTGGGCAACATGGGCGTCGGCGAAGTCGTCGAATTGGGTCCGGGCGTCACCCAACTCAAAGAAGGCGACCGCATCTTCGCCTACGGGCCGTTCCGCGAAGAACACGTCTGGCCCGAAACCGCGCGCCGCTTACCCGCAGACGTCCCTTGGCAAGCCGCCGTCTGTCTCGACCCAGCGGATTTTGCCCTCGGCGCCGTGCGCGACGGACACGTCCGCATCGGCGACGCCGTAGCCGTCTCGGGCCTCGGGGCCATCAGCCTGATGGTCGTGCAATGCCCACCCCATTATCGCCCTCGACCCATTGGCCAACCGGCGCGAAGCAGCCCGCGCCTGTGGAGCCGACCTCGTCCTCGACCCCACCCAATGCGACGCTGGCGCAGAGATCAAGAAGGCCACCGCCAACCGAGGCGCGGACGTGATCATTGACTACAGCGGCCACCCCGCGGCCATGCAGCAAGCCCTGCGCGGAGTCGCCTACCAAGGCACGATCGTAGCCGGTGCGTATCCCGGAGCGTGGACGACGGGAATAGACTTGGGTGCCGAAGCCCACATGAACCGACCACATATCGTATTTTCGCGCGCCAATAGCGAACCAAACCCCGACCACCCCAATTGGGACAACACCCGCATCTACGACGTCTGCTGGCGCATGCTCGCTGCGGGCCAAGTCGATTGCCTGCCCATCGTGCAGCCCATCGTACCCTTTGACGACCTGCTCGACGCGTACCCCAAAATTGCCACCCAACCCGAAGCAAACATCAAGCTCGGCGTCCAGTTTTAACGCTGGACTGCCAGAAGAAAGGACGCCATGAAAATCGCCTTACAGGAAGGGCTGCTGCCCGGAGAAAGCCTCACAGAAAAGCTCGATTTTGCCGAATCGCTCGCCATCGAAGGCCTAGAAGTCGGCGGCCGCTCGCGCCTATACGACCACATCGAACAGTACGAAAAAGCCCTCGCCGGCCGCTCCATCAAGATCGCTTCCATCTGCGGCCAAGAGACCTTCGACTGGCTCGACCCAAACCCGGGTAAGCGCGCCAACAGCCTCGCCGAGACTCGCCGCCAGCTAGAAGCCTGTGGTCACTTCCAAGCCGTCGGCCAGATCGTCCCCCCCATCTTTGGGCCGCCGCGCATCCCCGACCTTTCGCCGCTCCAAGACGCCATTTCCCTAGAGAAGGCCCTGCTCGTCGAACTGGTCAAAGACCTCGCCGCCCATGCCGCTAGCCAAGGCACCCTACTCCTGCTCGAACCCCTCAACCGCTACGAGCAACACCTCTTGCGCCGCCAAGCCGACGGCGTCGAAATCATCGAGCGCGCCGGCAGCCCAGCGACTTCTTCCACATGCACATCGAAGAAACCGACACCCCCGCCGCCTTCCGCCGTGCGGGCAAACACGTAGCCCACGTCCACATGGCCGACAACACGCGCATGCAGCCGGGCACCGGCGACATCGATTGGCGCGCCGGCTTACAGGCCCTCAAAGACATCGGCTTTAGCGGGTATTTAGCCTACGAGTGCGGCATCGAAGGCGAACCCAAAGACGCACTGACAAAATCGGTGCAATTCGTGCGAGAAACCATCGCCCAACTCGACTGACATGAGCGAAACCGCCTCCCCGCCCACGTACGAGCGCCCCGAGCTCTACATCAACCGCGAACTCTCTTGGCTCGACTTCAACGCCCGCGTGCTCGAAGAAGCCCAAGACCCGCGCAATCCCCTGTTAGAGCGCGTCAAGTTCATGGCCATTGTCGCCAGCAATCTCGACGAGTTCTACGAAATCCGGGTAGCCGGTCTGCTGCAATTGCACGAGTCGGGAGCCAATCCCAGTCGTCCCGACGGCCTAACCCCCGCCGAACAACTCGAGCGCATCACCCAACAAGCCCACGAGCAGGTAGCTGAACAGTACCGCTGCTGGAACGAGGACCTCATCCCGGCCCTAGCCGCCGAGGGCATTTACTTCTGGGAGGCGCGCCGACTCAAAGACGAGCACCTCGACTTCGTGCGCCAGTACTGGGAGGAAGAGCTCGAACCGATCCTCACGCCCATCGTCGTCGATCCGGCCCATCCCTTCCCCCACGTACTCAACAAAGCCCTGTGCATCGGTGCCTTGCTCGAAGAACAGGGGCAGACGATGATGGGCGTGGCTACCGTGCCGCGAGTGTTGCCGCGCATCTTGCGCCTGCCCGACCAAGGCGACGGCCTCCATTTTGTGACCTTGGCCGGAATCATGGACTTGCAAGTCAACGAACTGTTCTTCGGCTACAAAGTCATCGGCTCAGCCCCATTCCGCATCACCCGCAACAGCGAGCTGTACGTCAACGAAGAAGACGCCGACAATTTGCTGGAAGAAATCGAGGAGCAGGTCACCAAGCAGCGCCAAGCCGATGCCGTGCGGCTAGAGATCGCTCTGGGCGCACCCGACCAGCTAGTATCGCTTTTGCAACAGCAGTTCAATCTCGACGACAGCCTAGTCTTTCGGGTCAATGGGCCGGTCAACCTCCATCGGGTTATGACCCTTTACGGCCTCGTCTCGCGCCCCGCCCTCAAGGACTCCCCCTTCACACCCGTCGAGCGCGATTTCCCCGCAGACCCCGACGCCTTCTTCGACTCCATCCGCGCCGGCGATATTCTCCTGCACCACCCCTACGAGTCGTTTGCCACAGTCACCGACTTCATTCGCATGGCGGCCAACGACCCCAAAGTGCTGGCCATCAAACAGACCATCTACCGCACGGGCGACGATTCAGAGGTAGGGCAGGCGCTCATCGACGCAGCCGAGCGCGGCAAGGAAGTGACCGTGCTCGTCGAGCTAAAGGCCCGCGGCGACGAAGCGGCTAACATCGAATGGGCCAAGCGCCTCGAAGACAGCGGCATCCACGTGATCTATGGCATCATGGGCCTGAAGACCCATTGCAAGCTCTCCATGCTGGTGCGCCGCGATCAAGATCGCCTGCGCCGCTATGCCCACTTGGGCACCGGCAATTACAACCACACCACCGCGCGGCTCTACACGGATCTGGGGCTGATTACCGCCGAGCCAACGATTACCGCGGAGGTGGCCGAAGTTTTCAACATGCTCACCGCCCACAGCCGCATCAGTCAATTTGAAAAACTGCTAGTCGCGCCCTCCGGGCTGATGCAGGGTATGCTCGACCGCATCGAGCGCGAAAGCGAACACGCCCGCGCTGGTCGGCCGGCTGCCATTATCGCCAAGATGAACGGCCTCATGGACCCGGCGATCATCAAGGCCCTGTACGCGGCATCACAGGCTGGCGTCGAAATCGATCTGATCGTGCGCGGCATTTGCTGCTTGCGCGCCGGCCTCGACGGCATCAGCGAAAACATCCGCGTGTACAGCATCATTGGCCGCTTCTTAGAGCACAGCCGCGTCTTTTACTTTGCCAACGGCGGTGACGAAGAAGTCTGGCTCGGCAGCGCAGACTGGATGAATCGCAACCTGCGCGCCCGGGTCGAGGTCGTCTTCCCCATCTTGGACCAAAGCCTGAAGCGGCGCGTCTATCGCGAGCTGCTCGCATTCGCGCTGGCTGACCGCGCCAAATCTCGGCAGATGCGCCCAGACGGCACGTACGTCCGCCGCCAACCCGAGTGCGATGCCCCGGGCCACAGCATGCAGGATCTGCTCATGCACACGGCCCTCGGCGAGGATATCGACGTCTTAGAGGCATCTATGTCGAACCGGTAGGGGGCGGTTTGCAAACCGCCCCTACTTCCCTACATGAACAGGAACCCGACGCCCGACCGTTGCGTTCTGTAAGGGCGACCGGCCCCCTACCAATTAAAAGAAAGAGACTCAATGCACGACCTACTCGCAGAAATCAATTCGCCAATTTTAGACGACATCCATCGCATCGGCATCGTTTTGGCGGCTGGCCACGGTATGCGCATCCGCTCGGAAACCTCCAAGATGCTGCACGAAATTTGGGGCCAGCCAACGGCCGTGCGCGTGGCCCGCGCTGTGCAAGAGGGCCTCGACAGCCCCAATCAGGTCATCGTCGTGGGCATCAAGGGCGAGGACGTCGCCCGCGCAGCCGGCCCCCAACCGGGGCGTCTTTTCGCGTACCAAGAAAACCCGGTCCTCGGCCAGCCAGCCGGAACCGGCGACGCCGTGCGCGTCGGCCTCCAAGCCTTTCCCGCAGCGGCTGCCGACCGCGACGTGTACATCTTTTTAGGGGACATGGGGCTGTTGACCGGGCAGGTAGTAGCTCAATTCCGCGCCAGCTTTGAAAACGCCGACTGCGACATGATGGTGCTCACCGGCCTGTACAGCGGCCCGGCCGAGAGCAACTCCTATGGCCGCATCGTGCGCGTGCCAGCCACCGACGCCTTGGGGCAGTCAGCGGGCGCAGACCGCGACAAGGTCATTGAGATCAGGGAGCACAAGGACATCCTCAGCCTCGATGCGGCCACGCCCTACGAGGCCGTTTACAATGGCCGCACCTACGCCTTCACGCGCCAAGAACTGTTGGAAACACGCGAGATCAACACCGGCGTCGTCGCCTTCAGAGAACATGCGCTGCGCACGTACATCCAGCATCTCAACACCGACAATGTGCTGACCGACCTAGTGCAAATTTTCAATCAGCACCAACTCGTAGTGCGAGCCGCCACAGCCGACAGCGAAGAAGAGCTCCTCGCCTTCAACGTCAAAAGCGTCTGGCGTCAGATGGAGGCCATAGCTCGCCGCTGGGCCTACGACAAACTCAAGGACACCATCACCATTGCCGACGAGGAGGACTTCTTCATCGCCGACGAGGTCATCGAGCAGATACTCAACATGGACGCGGAGTGCGGCCCCTTGGACATCGTCATCGGCAAGGGCACCTACATCGGCCCCGAGGTCCAACTCAACCGTCGAGTCACCATCGGCGACCGCAGCCATCTGAGCGGCCACATAGTGCTCGGTGAGGGAGTACAAATTGGCGTCGGCGTCGAAATGAGCACATACCCAGATCAAACCCTCGCTCTTGACGACGAGGTCGAAGTGCTCAGTCGCAATATCATCAAGGGCAACCTGCGGATTGGCGCGCACAGCCGCATCGAATCGGGCGTGCTCCTGACCGGCAGCGACGAGCATCCCATGCGCGTGGGCGAGCGCGTAACCATCAAAGGCACCAGCTACCTCTACGGCTGCCAAATCGACGACGATCTGCTCATCGAGCACTCCGTCATCAAGTGCAAACGAGTCGAACAGGTGCGCCGCCGCGACGGCACCATCCAACCCGTCCGCTATGTCCTGCCTCAGCCCGAGGGCCTCGACTCCATCGCCGACCTATGAGCGCTCGGCTCCCATAGCCGCGAGCAGCGACTTGGCGACCTTGCAGACCATCGTATAGGCCGGGTCGTACACATTCCCCATATCGTATTCCACGCACTGCCAACTCGCTGAGGCCGTAGTCCTCGGTAAGCCAGTTGATCAGTTCGCTGGTGGCGTGCTGTACACATTGGTCCAAGGGACGCGCATTGCCGACCGCGAGAATGTGCGTGTCGTTTTCAGCGCGGGGCCAGCCGATCTGCTTGCCCTTGATCACATCTACGCTAAACGTCGTGTCAAAGGAAATTTCCACGCCCGTGCCGACGATCTCGCCGTCGCCTTGGACGGCGTGCCCGTCGCCTAGGTGGAAGAGCGCCCCCGGAGCCTCGACCGGCAGATAGACGGTCACGCCGGTGACAAAGCCCCGGTAGTCCATGTTGCCGCCGTGGGTCGCAGAGGTCGCCGTGGAAATGGCCTGACCGCGCGGCGGGGCCACCCCAAAACAGCCGACCATCGGGTTGAGGGGCAGCACCACGCCCGGCAGAACATCCGGCTGCGTTGTCGTACCGGCCGCTAGGTCAATCGGCCACCGCAGCGGCTGATCTTCGCGCTTAATCCCGGTCGTAAAACCCGGGTCCAGCACATTGGGCGCGATTGCCCAACCCGTCCAGCCCCAGTCGCGGTTGGGATAGAGTTTGTCGAAGTGAACCACCAAGGTGTCGCCCGGCTCGGCTCCCTCTATGTAGAAAGGACCCGTCATCGGGTTCCCGCGCTCAGCGACCCGCTCGCCGTGCTGGTCCTGGCCGCGGGCGTCAACGGTCGTGGTAGAAACCGTATCGCCGGGGGCAATAGCCAGCACGGGCTCGTGCCAGCCGATGGTATTGTGGTAGTGGGTGGGAGTGAATTCGTGATGAGCCATAAGACCTCGCAGAAGATGTGGAGTGCACGGAAAAACTGTTAGCTAAGAGCGTGCAAAGCTACTCAAATTTCCAAAGCGGAAAAAGGCGACAGAAAGAATGCGGCTAAGTCGCCCCGATCCGCGGCTTGTTCTAACACCTCAATTTCCGTACCCAACTCGTCGGCAATCCACACCCGCACGTCCGCATCCTCCACAGTATCTTCCAAGTGCCCGACGAACTGGTCCAACACCTGCCGACGCACGTGAGGACACAGCCCACCCGCGTCAAAACATTCAGCGCAAAAGCGCGACACGTGCTCCTTTTTGGCCACTAGTTCGGCGCGCCCCAATGCCAACGCCAAAATGACGCGGTGCAGCACGCCAGCAAAATCCACATCGACCTGCTCAAGCAAAGCGGCCACTGACGGCTGCGGCAACGAGCGCACAAAGTCCACCTTGCCGGTTAGCTCTTGCAGCATTTGGCCATCGGCGCGCAGGTCAATGGCGCTAGGACCGGTCCACGTCTCGGGCACGATCTTCACTATAGCTGCGACTTTGGGCTGCAGACCGGGCCAAAAGCCCAGTTCGGGACAGCCGACCAAGGCGCGAGCTTGCTGACGCATCTCTTCCAAACGCTGGCAGGCGCGCTCCCAGCCCTGCTTGTAGAGCGCGTCAAACGGGTCGCTGGTCAGCTTGGCGACGGCGGCGTTGAGGTCGCCATCGCTTTCCTCCTCCAGCGCCAAGTCCATGCACGCCAAACCCTGCTCCATGCCTTGGCGCAACTGGTCGCGGCCAAGAGCGATGCCAGTGCGGTTGCGCTGGGCAAAACCCAACCCGCGGATCCGCAGATAAGCCCGCAGCGAATCCAT
>JAGWBY010000155.1:8618-11867 GCA_021295675.1 Candidatus Latescibacterota bacterium
CCGACAGCAGGCGATAAGCCGAAACAGTGCCATAACGGCCTGCATCGATCTCGGCGTGCATGTCGATGCTATCGACCTTGTCGAGGAAGGCGTCCTCTAGCAGGCTCTGATCTACCTTGTACAAGAGCGCGGCGCGCTTGTTGTGATCGTCTAGCGCCGCGACCGCTTCGAGCCATTCCCACGACACCTTAGTGCGGTTGCCGTGAAAGTAAACTGGATCGAGCGTGTCTTCTACCGCGCGCGCAAACGACTCCGCGGACATAGTTTGCAACAGCGCGGTGTTAAACCTCGCCAGCTTGTACTCGCCGGGGGCGACCAACTCGGCGATGACTTCCGACGGCAGCTTATCGACGACAGCGGGTAAGTACCCCGGGCGGCCTTGGGCGTCCATGCCAGTCAGCGAGAGCACCTCCTCGGGGTTTTCGTCTATAGCCACCAGCGCAGCTTGTTCCTCCACCGCCTGCGCCTTGAGCAGCGCGCGGGCCTCGTCGGCGCGCCCTTCGCGCAGCATCTGGCGCAAAGTGACGTTCTTGGCGATCAATTCTCCCAGATCGCCCGACCACTCCCCTAGCACCACCTGGTCGCCCTGCACTTGCAGAGCATCGTTCTCGTGCTGGGACATCGGTCCTCCTGTGTGGAATGAATTGGATGGGGGCGGTCTTAAGGTAAATTAGGTGGCAAATCGTGTCAATAAAAATTTGTTTTAACTCATTATTTATATTATACTTAAATAATATTTTTTGACATATTCTTTCTTTTTCCGTATATTATATAGCACGTTAAGCGCGGGGCCTGTGGTCCGGCGCTTTTTTGTATGGACAAGCCATTTGACGAGAAATGCGTCGATTAGTAGCGCAGTGCTAGGTTCTGTCCTATATTGTCCCTTGCGTTCCCTCAGCCTCCTTGGGCCTGAGTTTCTTCACTCTATTTTCTCGCAGAGAGCGCGCCCATGAATTACGATATCGGCGACTTGCTCAACAGTTGGGAATTCAAGCCCGACGAGTTCCTCGCCCGGCGCATCCGCACCAGCAAGGGCGAGGAAAAACTTCAGATTCGCATCGACATGGGGCTTCTTCAGCTCGAATTGGATGGCCGCCCCGACGGCCAACAACCGCACGGCTGCCCCTCGCTGCTCGACTACTACCAAGACCTCATCGAATCGCGCGACACCCCGGAAGGCTTCGTGCTAAACGAGGACGAGTGCGAAGAACTCTTCCAAGAGGCATGGCAGTACTACCACCGCTATTTAAGTCTGTTCAACCTAGAGGACTACGAAGGAGTCGTCACCGATACTGAGCACACCCTACAGATTTTTGAATTGGTCGATCAGTGCGCGCCCAACGACGAGATCCGCTGGTACTTTGAGCAGTACTACCCACACGCAATTATGATGCAGACCCGGGCGCACGCCATGCTAGCGCTGCAAAGCGACGACTATCCAACAGCCATGCGCGCCGTGCAAGAAGGCATTGCCCACATCGAGAGCTTTGTCGAAGAATGGGAATCCGAGCTAGAAGAGGATTAATGGTACGAGGAATTAGAGCAGGAGCGCCCGCTGTCCGAGCGCGAAAAATTAGAGCGCGATCTACAGACGGCCGTGGAAGCGGACAACTTTGAGGAAGCCGCGCGGCTCCGCGACCAGATCCAGACCCTGTGGCCGACGCCGCAGCACCTCCACCGCCCCAAGCACTGAGCTGTCAGCCCAGCCCCAACACGTCTCCCATCGAGTACATCCCCGGCGCGGCCTGTGCTGCAAAGCGCGCGGCGCGCAGCGCACCCAAAGCAAAGGAATCGCGGCTCGTAGCGCGGTGCTGCAGTTCGAGGCATTCGCCTGGGGCCGCGTAGAGCACCGTGTGTTCGCCCGCCAAGTCGCCGGCGCGGATCGCGTGCATGCCAATCTCTTGGCGAGAGCGCTCGCCGACCACGCCCGACCGCCCGTGTACGGCGACCTCGCGCAAGTTGCGGCCCAATCCATCCGCGGCCCGCTCAGCCAGCGTCAGCGCCGACCCAGAGGGCGCATCGACCTTGTGCCGGTGATGCGCCTCAATGACTTCCACATCGTAGTCGTCGCCCAAGATCCGCGCCGCTTCTTCGACCAGCTTGAAGAGCACGTTCATAGCCGTGCTGAAATTCGACGCAAACACGCAGGTAATGTCCGCCACCGTCCGCTCGAATTCCGCGAGTTGCTCCGGGGTAAAACCCGTAGTCCCCACCACCATCGGCACCCCGCGCACCGCGCAGAGGGCCGCGTCTTCGAGAGTCGCTTCCGGAGTCGTAAAACAGACTACTACTTGGTCGGGTTCGACGATACCCGACAGCGTGTCGCTGACCGTTAGGCCCAAGTGTCGGGCACCGACGATCTCGCCGATGTCGCGCCCCACCGCCTCGTGGTCCGGGCGCTCCTTGCCGCCGCACAGTTCCAAATCAGCCGCTGTCAAAATCAAGTGAGCCAGCCGTTGCCCCATGCGCCCGGCCACCCCGCAGATTACAATTTTGGTCATCGCTCTATCCTCGCTTAATACGATGGATACACCACGCGCTCGACTAGCGAGTCGTCGTGCAGACGCGCTTCCACATCCACCCCGAAAAACTCGGCGACCGGCGCAAAAGCTGTGGGGTCGTTGGCTGCTACTTGGCGCGCGGCGTCCAGCACCACTTGCACACCCGCGTGCGTCATTTTGCCTAGCGGCTGCCGCACCGGCCCGGCCGGCATACCGAGGATATTCATCAGCGTCTTGACTGGCACGGGGTTGCGCGCCTTGCACTCGACCGGGCCATACGCACTCTGTTCGGTGGTCGCAACGCCGACGATGCCAAAAAGCGGGGCCAGCTTCTCAGCCAAACTATCGGCCTCATCCTCCTGGCCGGCGTTGAGCAGTTCGGTGAGCCGCTGGATGGGACCCGGAATGACGTTGGACATCACCGAGATCACGCCAGCGGCCCGGATGTCTTCGCTCTTCATCATCGCCACGGTCTTGTCGTCATCGCCCGAGAGGATGGTAAAATCGTCGCCGCAGAGTCGGCGCGTCTTGGCCATGTTGTCCAAGTCGCCGGTCGCCTCTTTGACTTGGGCCACGTTGGGATATTGGTGGGCGAGGATGGCCAAATCTTCCACCTGCATCATGCAGCCCGTGCGTCCGGGGATGATGTAGGGAATGACCTGTACCTCGGGAAAGGCCCGCGCCACCGGCTCGACGTATTCGCGGCGGATCTCCAAGGAGCTAGGCCCATTGTAGTAGGGATCGACCA
>JAGWBY010000156.1:0-4156 GCA_021295675.1 Candidatus Latescibacterota bacterium
AGCGGTCGTACCCGTAGCTGAGAAAGACGATCTCGTCGCCGAAGACCTGGCGCAAAAAATCAACGGTCGGCGCATGGGCGATGAGATCGGTCACAGCCCCTCCTTCAAACTGGATCTGGGACTTGCCGCGCTGGTGCGGACTGTAGTCGCGCGGCGTGGTCTCCCAAGTTTCAGCTTGGGCCTTGAGACGGGCGATGTGCTCGGGGCTGAGCAGGTCGGGAATGACCAGATAGCCTTCGAGTTCGACGTGGCGGATGCGCTCGCCCAGTGTGAGGGCGGACCAGTCGCGGTCGTCGATGGTGGCTTTTTGCATGACAGACTCTCCTCGGTTGAGGTTATACCTCCGCTACACCTTGCGTCAATGGTCGATCTGCACCTTTGCGCCCGTTTCCGCGCTTGCGTAAATCGCGTCCAGCAACTTCATGAAGGTCAGTGCCTCGGCGGGAGCGACATCGGGCGGCTGGGCACCGCGAATCGCGCCGGCAAAATCGCGAATCTCCGCGTTGAAGTCGCCGTCGCCGTGTTCCACAAATTCACCCGTGGAATCGTCGCCTTCCGCGTAGATGGCACCCAGCAACCGGCGCGTCCCCGAACGTCTTTTGCCCTCGGGCAGCGAAGCGGATTCCACCTCAATGGTGCCATTCGTACCGAGGACGCGCAAGCGCAAATCCCATGCCCGATCCGCCCAAGTGGAAATGACCGAGGAAGTATCCATCTGAATTGTCACACCGCCGGCGCACCCCACCAGAAAACTCATGTAATCCTCGGAATGACGCTCTACTTCTAGCGTCGTCGGAAACGCGCTATGGCTGACGGCAAAGGCCCATTCGGGTTGCGGACAACCCAACAAAAACCAAGCCTGATCGAGGTAGTGCGAACCGTGTTGGCCCAACGCACCGCCCTTAAAACCCCACCGATATAGCCAGCTCCTGCCCGGCGGCGGCTCGTAATTGGCTCCGTGCTCGCGATGGTGGTAGTGGACGCGTGCGTGGTACGCGCGCCCAATCCTGCCAGCGGCGATCATTTGTCGACTCTCTTTGTTCTCCGCCTGGTGCCGCATGAAGTAGGAGTACACGAGCATTTTCCCCGTGCTTGCGGCAACAGCGTTGATCTCCTCAACGTCTGCGGCATTGCGACCGTGCGGCTTCTGCACCAACACGTGCTTTCCCGCCTCCAGCGCCTCAATGACCATCGGCTTCCGCACATCGGGTGCGGTGGCAACTCCAACGGCTTCGACCTCGTCATCGGCGAGCAGTTCTCGATAGTCGCCATAGATTCTGGGGACATCGTTTTCCTCGGCGACCTGTTGCGCCAAATCTCGATTCAGATCGGCGACCGCCCAGGCAATGGTATCTGCGCCGGCTCGGGCACCTGCCACCCACGTCCTGCCAACTCGGCAGCCGATTACACCCATTTTAATTTTGTCCATCATAATCACCGCCTTTCAACCGCTCGAGCTTTGTCTGCAACTCGGGCTTTTCCAGTACTTCCCTGTTGACCACGTGCTCGGGAATTTCGCCGCGCCCAATTCGCGCTGCCTGCCGCAGTCTGCCCCTCCAGGCCTGCATGTAGTACTCGTCGGTGTGGCACAGGGAGTGCGGCGCGACCACGACATTATCCATTTGGAGGAGGGGATTGTCCGCATCGACGGGCTCCTGCTCAAATACATCCAGCCCAGCGCCGCGAATGCGCCCGCTCTGCAGGACCCGTATCAGAGCTTGCTCATCGACGACGGGGCCGCGCGAAGTATTGATCAGATACGCCGTCTGCTTCATCAAGTTCAATTCCCGCTCGCCGATCAGGTGGCGCGTCTGCTCGCTGAGCGGGACGCTGATGCTGACGAAGTCTAGCGACCAGTTCCACACCTACATCGGCCACATCCTCCTCGCTCAGCTTGGGATCGCAGCCCAAATGCCGCATGCCAAAGGGCTTAGCCAGCAGGAACATCTCGTGTCCAATATTGCCCACGCCAATGGAACCGAGCGTCTTGCCGGTCAACCCTTCGCCGCGGTAGAGGCGCTGGTCGGCCCAGCGCCCCTCGCGGGTGATCCGATCCTTGTTGATCAGGCGCGTGGCCAAGGCCAGAATAAAGGTGATAATGGTGCAGGCCATGGGCCGGCGCACGGCGTCGGGGGCCGTGCAGAGCATTACATCGGCCCGGGTCAGAGCCTCAACATCAATGTGGTCGTACCCGACGCCGGTGAAGAGCACGGCCACGAGCTGATCGTTGCCAACCAAGGAGCGCTCGCTCCAGCGGGACCCGGCCGAGATGACCGCGTCGCAGCCGCGCACTTGCTCGGGGGCGATTTCCGCGCTCCGCTCGGCCAATATCCGGTACTGGACCTCGGGCATTTCAGCGAATAATTCCAGGCCGGGGCCGGGCAAGTCGAAATTCCCCTCCGCGTCGAAGAACTCCCGGGCGATCCCAACCGTAACTTTAGTGGTCATCTGCATCCTCTCGGTACATGGAAAAAGCCCGCACCGCGCCGTCGCGGAGCAGGTCGTATTCGCTGTATATCAATCCATTTCTGCAAAGCGGCGCAACACGTTCTCGGTGATACGGGAGACATTGTTGTCGCCGTGGTTGTGCGAAAGGCAACTGCACCAACTGATAGAGCCTACCGAAAATACCGCACCGCCCTTGGGGCCTTCAAAGTACACCATGTCGGACCGCACTAAGGGATTCTGACTGCCGCCGGTATTGGGAGCCGAGACCAACTGGTCTTCAATGGCCACCTGGTACAGATCGGTGAAGCCCTCGGCCGAAGCGAGCAAGAGGGCGTGGTCGGGCGTGCCCTGGCCGTGGTCGAGCCGGTCGATTTCAAAGCCGCTGGCACCGTGTTCCAAGACTAGGGCGGGAAAGTCGCCGATCAATTCCTCGGGATCTAGGCCCTCAAAGATAAAGGCCGCTCTCGGGTCCAAACTGTCCGGCTGCCGTTTATAGGGACGGTTGCGGCCTCCGCCCTGAGAGGTAAAACCAACGCCGACCATTTTTTGCGGCGCTCGGTTGCGAAAGCGCCAGAGACCACCCATCTCGCCAGTCGTACTGTGAAAGCACTCGCCGGGAGCGGCCTCCCAGACGCGCGAGCCCCGCCAGCGCCTGACTTCGACGATGTGCGGACGCTGGGGGTCGAAGGAGGCAATCCAGTAGAAGCCGTTGCCGCCTAGGTACATCAAGCGGCCGCCCTCCGCCTGGTACGCCTCCAGCCCTTTGAGCATGGACGCCGTCCAGTACTCTGGATGCGTGCCAGTAATAATCACCTGGTACGGCTCCAACAACTCGCTGCCTTCGCAGTGCAACTCGTCGTCAGTGATCACATCGTAGGCAAAGCCCTTGGTGTCCAGCCAGTCGAGCAGATGGAGATCGGCGTTGAGCAGGCGAGGCCAGTCCGCGGCCAAGGAGCGAGAGGGCATGCGGTACAGGGGACGAAAATTGAGGATCGGCCGGAGGCGCGATGAATAGCAGACACCCGTGCCGTCGCTGTGCAGGTCGTAACAGCTCAAGAGCCGCTGGTCCTGCATGTACTGGTCTTGCGGCGCGGCGTCGCTGCTTTCGCGCAGGTCCAGCATGGCGCGGATCGGATCGTTAAAGCGCTGGTTGGCATAGACCAGGTACGTGAGGGTCGGCACCAGAAAGGCGATGCGGGCTTGAGCCTTTTCAGGGACGACGATAAAGGGCAGATAATCCTCGGCGTCGGCGCTGGCCAAGTGAGCCGCGTACACGCCGCTCGGCCAGTCTGGGGGCACGGTCCACTCGAAGGCGGCATCCCACTGGGCGTCTTCGAGATCGTCGTCGTGGAAGTGAATGGCCCCGTACTGGCTGGGGGCGACTTTGAAATCTGACTCGTCGCCGGTCCAGTTGTGCCCGGTCGCGGCCCGGGTCGGCAGGTTGACCGTGCGGCCGTGGAGTTGGTTGGCCCCGGTGTCGCGCACTGTTTCCGCGCCGATATCGAGGGAAAAGTCCCAGTTGGCAATCGGAGTGTCAGCGTCGGCTTCCGCTATAGAGAGTGCGCGGTCATAGAGCCGAGGATTGTCGATCTTGCCATTGAAGTGATGAGTAGCCACCGGTCCCGATGCGGCGGCCATCAGCAAATCCCCCTCGTTTTCTCCCACAGCTAGAGGACTGATGGTTTTGCAGACCTTTGCTCGGGCGCGG
>JAGWBY010000156.1:4168-4497 GCA_021295675.1 Candidatus Latescibacterota bacterium
GGTAGAGGCAGACTGCGCCCGTGGCCGCGTCGTAGCTGGCAGCGATACAGTGCCATTGCGCTGCTTGCAGAGGCACGCCAGTGCTCACTTTTTCCAGCCGCGTCCCATCGCCGATCCACAGGGCCAGCGACCCGTCCTCATCGATAAAGAGGCCATAGCCCGATTGGCCGGACAGCTTGGTCAACAGCCCTTGCAGGCCCTTTTGCGGCGTGGTGGGATAAATCCACGCCCGCAGGGTAAACCCATCGGAGCAATTCAACAAAGGGTGGTGCGGCACGGCCGCGTACGAGCCGCTGTGGATGGCTTGATACCGACCCGGGTACTCGCCG
>JAGWBY010000156.1:4679-12110 GCA_021295675.1 Candidatus Latescibacterota bacterium
CCCCAGCAATCAAGACTGGGGACAGTCCGCAATGGTCTCTGGCGCGCAAGAATAGTGGAACGCGGAAAGTGTGTCAATTTCGCGGGTATCGGCCCGGGCCATAATACTCGAACGATTCGAGAAGCGGATCGTCTTGTTTCTACTATTCTGCGTCTATCTGCGGATACAAAACTCAACTACGCCAACTTCTCGTCAGAAGCAATCCGACCATCGTGGATGCGGATCATCCGCTCGGCCTGTAGGGCAATAACCGGATCGTGGGTCACCAAAAGCACGGTGTTGCCCTCCGCGTGCAAGGTATCGAAGAGAATCATGATCTCCTCACCGGTGCTGGAGTCGAGATTGCCAGTCGGCTCGTCGGCCAACAGTAGCGAAGGCCCGTTGGCTAAAGCGCGGGCAATGGCCACCCGCTGACATTGGCCGCCGGACAGCTCGGTCGGGCGGTGCGTCATGCGGTCGGCCAAACCAACCCGCTCCAGCGCCTGAATTGCCCGTTCACGGCGCACCTTGCGGCGCTGGCCATTGTAAATCAGCGGTAGCTCGACGTTTTGCAAAGCCGACGCGCGCGGCAGCAAATTGAAGGTCTGGAAGATGAAGCCAATGCGACTGTTGCGCACTTCGGCCAGCTCGTTGGCGTTCATGCCCGACACATCCGTACCGGCCAAGCGATACGTTCCATCCGTGGGCGAATCCAAGCAGCCGAGGATGTTCATCAGCGTGGATTTGCCCGAGCCAGAAGGCCCCATCAGCGCGACGTATTCGTTGTCCTCAATTGCCAAATCCACCTCCCGCAAGGCATGAACTTCCTCGGTGCCGCGCACATATACCTTGCTAATGCCATTCAGTTCGATCAGCACGAGATCACTCCGAGCGCAACGCATCCACCGGGTCGAGCCGGGCAGCGCGGGCCGCCGGATAGATGCCAAAGAAAAGACCAATCGCAATAGACAAGGCCAGTACGAACAGCGTGGCCTCCGGCGAGACAATGCTGGGAAACTCCAATTCGCTGTAATGGGAAATGACGCGCGCAATGCCCTCGCCCAACCCATAGCCCGCAGCCACCCCGAGCGCTCCCCCCGTCAAGCTCAGGGCCATCGCCTCGATCACGAACTGCCACAACAGCGTCACAGGCTTAGCGCCGAGGGCCTTGCGGATGCCAATCTCGCGGGTGCGCTCGGCCACCGACACCAGCAAAATGTTCATAATGCCAATGCCGCCGACCAACAGCGAAATCCCCGCAATCCCGCCTACGACCAACTTCAACAGCAAAATGGTCTGCTCGACCTGCTCTAGGATACTGCGGCCACTGACGATCTGATAGCCAGCCTCTGGGCCGTGGCGCTTTTTGAGCGCCTTTTCAATGGCAACAGTAATGTCGGGAACGTCTTCTTGCTCCTTGGCGTGGGCTACCATGGCTTGGATGTACTTGTTGCCGGCGAGGCGGCGCTGGGCCGTCGTCACCGGCACCAGCACTTGGTCGCCCCAGTCCTCGCCAAATATCTGGCGATCCTCCATGAGGCCGACGACTGTAAAGCGCTGGCCGTCGAGCTTGAGCTCGCGGCCCAAGAAGGGAGCCAAGCCAAACACCTCCTCGCGCACCTTTTTCCCAATCACGCAGACCCGGCGCAGCTTGTCCAAGTCGGCGTTGAGCAGAAAGCGGCCCTCGGCGACCTGCCAGTTGTACACCTCGGAGAACTCGGGCAAGGTCCCGGCCGCCCTGCTCTGATAGCTGGCCTTGCGATAGCGCAAATTGGCACCACTGTTCATAGAAGGCAGAACCGCGGCCAAGCGGTCGGAGGATTGCTCAACTACGCTCAAGTCGTCCATAGTCAAGGGCTTAGAGCGGGGGTTGGGCACCCAGCGGCCGTCCTTGAGCTGCATGAATTGCGGCGAGATCATCACGAACTGCGCCCCGCCTAACTTGCCAAACTCGTCGATGACCCAATGGACACGATGCCGACAACTGCGCCGACCCCAATCATCATGCCCAGCAGGGTCAGGGCCGTGCGCAACTTGTTGACCCATATTTGCCCGAGGGCAATGCGGATGGATTCGAGAAAAATCACGTGCGGCGCAGCGCTTCTACCGGATCGAGCCGGGCAGCGCGAAAGGCGGGATAGACGCCGAAGAAAATGCCGACCGCCGATGAAAAACCAACGGCCCAGAGCACGGACTCAGCCGAGACAATACTGGTAAAAGGCGCGCCGGGCGCGAGCTGCTGAATGACGAAGGCCGCCCCCAAGCCAAAACCGAAGCCGGTGAGGATGCCCAACAGGCCGCCGACCATGCTCAAGACCACGGACTCGGCGAGGAACTGGCCGAGGACCGAGGGCCTTGCGGATGCCAATCTCGCGGGTGCGCTCGGCCACCGACACCAGCAAGATGTTCATAATGCCAATCCCGCCGACCAACAGCGAAATCCCCGCAATCCCACCGCCCACTTGCTGCAAGACGCGGAAGAATTCATTGGCATCGTCTATCTGATCCTCGCTGGTTTCCACCTCAAACTCGTCGCCGTGCTCGTGGTGCCGCCGGAGGACGCGGCGCACCGCAGCGACAACCCGATCGACAGCATCCAAATCCTCGACGAAGAGCGTGAGTTCCGAGAAGTGATCCTCTCCGCGCAACCGCTTTTGGGCCGTGGTGTACGGAACCAACACTATATTGCCCTCGCTCTGGCCAAAGCGAACGCGCTCGTCGAGCACGCCAATGACCACGTAGCGATCGCCGTTGAGCAGGATCTCCTTGCCCAGCGGGTTGGCCTCCTGAAAGAGGTCTTTGTGCACGTCGTCGCCGATCAAACAGACCTTGCGGGCGAGGCGCAAGTCTAACGCGCTCAGCGACCGGCCGCTGGTCACAGGCCAGTTGAAACCCTCGTTGAACGCCTCGGAAGTGCCCGTATAGCTCGCCTGCACGGTGGTTTTGCCCCGCTGTAGGGAGGCACTACCCTCGACCCCGGGCACGAGAGCGTGCAGACCGTCGATTTCCCGCTGCATAGCCGCCATGTCGGCTGCGGTCAGGTACTCCTCCCAAGGACGGCGCACCCAGCGGCCATCCTTGCGCACCCACTGGCGCGGCGGCTCCACCTCGATCATGCCCACCCCACCGCTGAAGACGAACTGCGAGATCACTTGGCGGCGCAATCCCTCCCCAAGCGACACCACCGCAATAATAGCCGCCACACCAATGACAATCCCCAACAGCGTCAGCAGCGAACGCAACTTGTGCGCCCGGAGTTGACCCAAGCCGGCAAAGAGGGGTTCGAGAAAGGTCATCAGAGTTTTTCGTCCTGCGGATAGAAGACGCAGCAATTAAAGCGTTGAAGCTAAGTAGGTCTGAGATGCTTTGCTTCGCTCAGCATGACAAGTGAGTGCTCTGCTTCAGCGTGTCATGCTGAGCGGAGCAAAGCGGAGTCGAAGCATCTTAGACCTCAATATCCATATATAACGTTACTGTCGTGTACTAAGGCGTCAAAGATAAGCCAGATGAATCACAATCCAAACGGCACCGAGCGTTCTGATGCTGTTAATTTGCACCGCCAATGTGCATTGACTAAATTTATTCATTATCTATTGACTAAATTTTTATAATAAACGCAACTATAATATATCAATGAATTTAGAAGAATTTCAGATTCACAATAGCCATCTCGAAGGTGCCTTTTCCGACCTCGACCCGCACCTCAGACGCCTGCGAGCTCAGCCCCTAATCTATCGCTTTCCCCTCCTCGACCGCTTGCCGCGCAACCAGCCGGGCATTTACACGGTGGGCGGGGGCCGCCAGATTGGCAAAACTACCCTGCTCAAACAGTGGATGGCCGATCTGCTTGCAACTGGCATTGACCCATCCCGTCTGCGCTTCTTTACCGGCGAACTCATCGACGATCACCATGCGCTAGTGCGCTTGGTATCGTCCCTACAGCGAGAAATGCCCACCGAGGGTCGGCGCTATATCCTGCTCGACGAAGTGACCTATATCGCCGGTTGGGACAAGGGAATTAAGTACCTCGCCGACGCCGGCTTACTCGAAGGCGTCGTCCTGATTGCGACCGGCTCGGACATGGCGGTCATTCAAGAGGCCCGCATGCGTTTTCCCGGTCGCCGAGGAAAAGCCGCGGAGGTTGACTTTCACCTCCATCCCCTGAGCTTTGCCGCGGCCGTGGGTCTAAAGCGCTCGCTGAGCAACCAAGAGTTACTACAATTAGCACAGCCTAGATCGCCACTACCCGCAGAAACCGAGCAAATCCTGCGCGAGGAATTTCTCGCCTATCTAGTCCACGGCGGCTTTCTCACCGCCATTAACGACATGGCCCGCCACGACCGCATCCTCCCGGCCACATTCGCCACGTACAGCGACTGGATACGCGGCGACATGCTCAAGCGCGGCAAGCAGGAGCACTATTTGGGCGAAGTGCTGGCCGCTATTGTCCGCTGCTGCGGCACTCAGACCACTTATAACGCCTTGGCCCGCACACTCAGCATCGACCATCCTGCTACCGTGAGCGACTATGTCGCCCTGCTCACCTCTATGGATGTCCTCCGCGTCCAGCCGGCCTTGCGCGAGGACAAGCTGACCGGTGCGCCGAAAAAGGCGCGCAAAATCAGCTTTTGCGATCCCTTCATTTTCCACGCCGTGCAAAGCTGGCTACACGCGGCGCAAGACCCTTTCGCCGCCCAAGTGCGTCCCCTCCTCGCCGACCCCGAACGCACCGGCCCCTTGGTAGAAGCCTGCGCCGTTGCCCATTATAGCCGTCGCTATCCTACCTACTATATCAAAGGCGAAGGCGAAGTGGATATCGCCTATGTAAAAGACGGTCGTTTTTGGCCCGTGGAAATCAAGTGGACGAGCCAGTTGCGGCCCAAGACGCTCAAACAGATAGGCAAGTACGCCAACAGCCGCATTCTCGCTCGCCGGAGTACCCCGGAGAGCATAGGAGATATTCCCGTCGAGTTCCTGCCCCAAGCCCTGTTGCGTCTAGACCTAGAGGAACGGCCCTAAGTACGCGACAGTAATCCAATGGACATTAGGCAAGGGGACCTGAGATGCTTCGACTCCGCTTTGCTCCGCTCAGCATGACAGGTGCTGACATCTATGGTGTCATGCTGAGCGAAGCATCCCATACCGCTCTACTGTCGTGTATTTAGGGCGTGGACTTAAAATTCCAGTTATGAACTAAGCAACGTCATCCCTTTCAGCCGACCGCGACCTCGGTCTCCTCCTCTTCCAGCCAATCACTCACGATTAGAACTAGCTGGCGGAGTACATTTCTGCGGTCTGATCCGTGGCAACAAGGCCCTGTAATTCCCGGACACGAACCAATAAAGACTTGATCTTCTTCCGACCACTCGACGATGAGAGGATACGATAGGGTAGTCATCATTCCTTCTCCCCATCCTCGTCCTGCTCCTCGTCCTTCTGCTCCAGTTCGCTGCGAATGATACTCGGATCTTCAGCGACGCGGTCGCCGCTGGCGAGGCCGGAGAGAATTTCGAGGCGGGTCGAGGTCACCTCGGCAAAGGCGCTGAGCGGCAGTTGCAGGGCGCTGTCGGGGCGCGTGCTATCCGAGCGCGTGCTATCTGGAGCGGCAACTAGCGAATCCGGCGACTGGGCGATATACGCGACAAAGCGGCCGCGCGTGCCCTCGCGCTCGTCTCCTTCGTCCTCCTCGTCAAAGACCTCCAGCGCCCGCTCGACCGGCAGGTACACCGCGCTGTCGCGGCGCGCAAAGAGAATGTCGATGTCGCAGGACATGCCCTGGCGCAGACGCGGCGCATGGTCAGTAATCTCGATCTCCGTGTCAAAGGTGACGATGGTGCTGCCCTGCTTCCGCTGGCCCACCGGCGCAATCCAGCGCACCCGGCCGCCATACGTGGTGTCGGGATACGCATCCACGATAATGTCCACGTCTTGGCCGACCTGCACCCGGCCAATGTCGATTTCCGCGATGTCGCCGCGCACGATCATCTGGCTGGGATCGCCGATCGCAAAGAGCATCGTCCCGCCGGAATACGACGAAAGCCCAGAGGCCACCACCTCGCCGATTTCCACGTTGCGACGAATGACAATGCCGTCGATCGGGGCGAGGACACGCACCTCGTCGAGCGAGACTTGATCTTCTGAGAGCTGGGTGCGCTGCAGGTTGGCCTTGGCTTCGAGCATGTCGAGTTCGAGCTGGGCCAAGCGCAGGCTGGTGCGCGCGCGCGTCAGACGCACCTCGGCTTCCTCAAACTGCTTGGCCGGTATCATCTTGCTCTCGAAGAGGGCCTTCTGACGCTCGAAGTTCCGCTCCTGCTCCGCTAGGTCAATCTTGCCCTGCTCCACTCTCGAGCGCTTCTGATACAATTGCAGCGATTGATTGGGGTCCGGCTCGATGACGGCCATCAGCTCACCCGTCTCCACCCACGCGCCGGCCTCGATGGGCAGGTCGCGAATTTCGCCGGCAATCCGCACCAACTCAATGCGGCCCGTTTCCGCTAGCTTATCGACGACCGCGCCCTGCTCGACTAGCGCCGTGGGATAGGTCTCTTCGGCCTTTTCCTGCCGCAAGTTGAAATAGACTGCAGCCCCAACCGAACCGGCCAACAGCAAGAACACGAGGACCTTCAGCAGGCGGCGCTTCTTGGTTGCCACCTCAACCTCCGGGGCTAAGGGTGCTGAAGAACGCGCCAATGGCGAGGAATATCAGCGTAATGGCCGCAACGCCCGCATAAGCGCGGCTGCGTTCAATTTGCCCGAGGATAGACAACCCAAGGCCGGCGATGACGATCATCCAGACGACAAAGGGATCGATGGAGCTCAATAAAGCGCCCCCGAAAGTTTTCCGCGCTTCCTCGGTGAGGAACATCCCCAGCCCTATTTGCACATCCATCGTCTCGACAATGTGCTGGAGAATGGCAATCAGCGATGTGTACGCGACGATGGCCAAGCACTGGCCATAGCCGAGCAAGCCGCCGAGCAATTTACCTACCAACAAGTAGATCGCCGCGCCAATAAAGAGCATGACAAACGTCATAACCGGCGCGGCAATTAGCCCGCTGATCCGTATGGCGTCTCCAGTGCCCTCCACACTAGGCTGTTCCGCGGGCGTCTGTCCCCGTATCTGCTCCATCGCCTCGGCCACGTAGATAGGCGAGGTTAAATACGTGGAGAAGAAAATCGCCAACGCGACTATAATAGTCGGCACCAACCAGTCGGCGGCACTGCGCTGCTCGGCTACGGCCTCAAAGGTCTCGGATGGAGCGTAGAAGACGCGCAATATGCGGTCGCCAACGCTCATTTCTGCTTGGGGGGCTTCCATGGCGGTTCCTTTGTGGGGTGAAGGTTTTTCGCCGCTAGCGGCGAATGCTCCGTCATAGAAGCAAACTAACGATTGCCTAGCACAGTTCCAAACAAAGCCTCAACGGGCTGCTACAGCCACTGCAACAAGAACCG
>JAGWBY010000157.1:0-4243 GCA_021295675.1 Candidatus Latescibacterota bacterium
ACTTCGGGAACTATTGCAGGCGCATCTGCGGCGCATTGATAGGGATTCGGCTGGTTATGCTCTGAGGCTATACCCTTTCACGCGCAAGCGCCTAGGCCAACAACTTATAGAAGAACCCAAGGCGATCGTCATTGATCCTCGCATATCTTTTGGTCGCCCGGTGCTCACAGGCACGGGGATTCCTACAGCTATTATTGCCGAACGCTACAAGGCCGGGGAGGCAATCGGTGCATTAGCGGACGACTATGGCTGCCCGACGCTCAAGATCGAAGAAGCGATCCGCTGTGAGTTATACACCCGAGCAGCCTGATCCACTTGTTTTCTTTATTGACCGTTCTCTAGAGCAAGAGGGCGCTGAGGTCTATGTCCACGACGACCTGTTCCCCGCTGACACCGAAGACGAAAGTTGGCTCCGCGAAGTCGGCAATCAAAAATGGGTCGTTCTCACCAAGGATCTCAGGATCAGATATCGAACGTCTGAGCGCTTAGCCGTCAAAGCTGCCAACATAGCCATGTTTACACTTACTGCCCGGGATTGTCAGGGCAGCGAAATGGCCGATATATTCGTCAAGGCGCTTCCCCGGATAACTCGTTTCCTCAAAAAGAATCAACCCCCGTTCATCGCGAGGGTGACCAGAGGGGGCGAGGTCTCGATGCTGGTTGATCTCCATTAATGCTCAAAGTCAATCGACACCAACCGCCGACACACCACCATTCCTAATTCCCCCACAATCCACAACTCAAAACTGCCGCTCGCCATCAATAGCAGCGTCCCAACGCTGAGAGTACAAATAATCCATCGCGGCCTGCGTGGCTGTGGGCGAGCCAATCTGTTGCAGGGCACTGAGCGCGAACGCACCTACGTGACCACAAGAGTCGTCGAGTGCCCTAAAGAGCTGGGCTTCTAACGGAGCGGCAGCTTGGCCGAGCTGGGCGCACGCTATCGCGGCGTTGGTCCGCACCTGATCGCGCGGCACCCAGCGGCGACCGGCTTCCTCCTGCCAATTTGGGCGATCGGCCGAGAGCATTCGCCCCAAGGCTTCCACTGGTACGCCCTGAGCGATATTGCCCAGCGCGACGAGCGCCGTGCGCACCAAGCGATGCGAGCCATCTTCGAGGCTCCGCGTCAACGCCGGGACCGCTGCCACCGCGTGCGAATCCATCTCGCCGAGGGCAAAGGCGGCGTTGACTTGAGTCCACTCGCTCTCGTCCTCCAACAGCTCACAAAGCGCTTCAACCGCGGGTTCACCAACCGCCGCCAAAGCCTGCGCCGCGTCTTCCATGTTAGTCGCTCCCTCGTTCCAAGCGGGCGGAGCCTCGTGTTGGTCGGCCTCACGACCTGCTGCGCGCAACGCTTTGGCCAGCGGCGCAACCGCCGGCTCGCCAATCCCGCCCAGCGCGTAGGTCGCTGCCGTGCGCATGGCTTGGTGATCGGTGCCCAAGCACTCGACGAGCACTGGCACGGCTGCCGCCGCATCAACGCCGAATCCAGCCAATTGCTGTGCCGCCGCCAGCCGCTGTGCTAAATCCACCTCTGGATCGAGCCGAGCGATAAGTGCCGCCATGTCTCCAGTGGCCTGCGACCAGCTATCGTAGCGATCCCGCTTGCCGCACAGCCAGTCCCAAGTGTGCGCCCAAGCCAGTTCCAGATCGTAGGGGGAGTCAATGCGTTGGGGCTTTTGCCAGTGCATGCTTTTGCAGTTCCAAGTCGGTGCCGTCGGCTCGGCAGCTCGCATGTAGATGAACTTGATCATGTGCCGATGCATCGGCAGCAGGCTGACGCCGGCTGCGTGTCCCACGTCGAAATGCGTCAATGACACCGTACCAGCCCGGCCAGCCAATGGCAAGGCGCGCGCCCGGTCCTCGTCGGTCAATCCGCGATTAAACTGCGTGCCCGGAATCACGTGCGTCGGCCCCAACTCGACCGGCGAATCCTGCGGGTAGTACATAATTCGCGCATAGCGCAAATAGTGCTGACGCGGATGGCCCATCGGCGTGTACCCATCCTGATGGCAGTTGCGGCGCAGCCTTTCCTCGGCCTCGGCCGCGGGCACGGATTCCTCCGTTGGCTTGAGCGGATGGCAGTAGCGGTGCGGATGCTCCAAGTAGTTCGGGCCTAACACGCTGATGAGCGCGCCGCGCACCTCGGGCGAGTTGAGCACATGGCGCATGGCGGGCACGCGCGGCAGGATGTTGTTGCCAGGATTTAGCTCGGAGTCGATGATTTGGTTGAGCCGCTCATAGCACGCTTCGTGCGTCCCCTCGGGCACGGTCGGCTCAAAGACCAAATAGCCATTGACGATAAACTCGCGCATCTGCTCGTCGGTGAGCAGGATCGGGTCGGTCATAAGACAAGCTCCTTTGTTGATGAAGTATCCATGCCGTTCAAATCCGCACCTTCAGGGCCTCGGCCTTTAACTGTTCGCAGCGACGCGGCGCGTACGGGGGCTGTTGGGTCTCGCGTAAATCAAAGCCAAAGGCGCGCTTGCTCAAAACGATGACCGGCGGCGCTTGAATCCGCTTGAAGTAATTGATCCGCACCTGGCGCTCCACCCATTCGAGATCTTCGATCCAACTGCGCGCATCCGGGAAGTACGCGCGAAAGCGCGCCGCGTCGTCCCACTCCAATTTCTCTAACAGCACGCCTTCTATAAACCACTGCAACAAATCGCTGCTGTGCCGCCGGTATTCGATGAACTGTCGTAGCACGGCGTCGTGATATCCGTACTTAATCGGATCGCCCAAGCCCTGCGTCACGTCTTGGGCCTCCGACAACTCGGCGCTGGGCACCACCGAGCCATCGAGCAGATTCTCCGGCACCACAACGCGGCCATAAACACCCTCATTGAGAAAGCGCGCCAGCGCAAAGACCTGCACCTTGTACAGGTCGGCAATCGGAGCCACTGCGCCGCTGACATCCCCGTAGAGCGTGGCGTAGCCCAAGGCGACCTCGGTCTTGTTGCCGTTGGACGTGAACACGAGTCCGTATTTGGCCGCTAGGCCGGAGAGCACATCGGCAAAGCGGATGCGCGCCTGCACGTTCTCATCTACCAACCGCGTGTACTCGCCCCGGCCCACGGAAAATTCCGCGCCCTGCACGAGCGCGGCTACAGCCTCGTACAGCGATTCAATTGGGCAGCAAAGGTAATCGACGCCTAGCGCGGCGCACAGCGAGCGGGCATTGTCTTGGGTAACCGCGGCGTTGAATCGCGTCGGCATGTTGACCGCAAACACGCGCTCTGGGCCAAAGGCGCGCTCCAGCAGACAGCAAACCACACTCGAGTCCACGCCGCCACTCGTCGCAATGAGGAACTTGCTCTCTGCACCGCGCACGTCGTCCAAGTGCCGTAGCCCGGTGAGGATGCCCGCGTACTGAGCTTCGATTTCGCTTTGGGGCAGCGCGACTTCGCCGCGGCCCGTGAGCACGAGCTGTTCCCGCCACGGACGCGCGCGGCACGCAATGTCCCCGCTGGCCGCATACGCAGTGCTGTCGCCTTGCCGTTGTTTTGCGCTCCAACTTGGTTGACGTAGAAGAACGGCAGGGGCGAGCGCGCCAGTATCTGGCGCACCACGCGGTTGCGCTTGTCGCTTTTCTGCCAAGTAAAGGGCGAGGACGAGAGGTTGAATACGGCCTCAGCGCCACGGCGGCGATACAGCGTCAGCGTGTCGAGAGGCTCACCGCTGTGGCAATAATCCTCGCACCACATGTCCTCGCACAGTTGCACGCCAAAGCTAAAGGACCGGCCGTCCTCGAGCCGCACCTTGTACGGATGCAGCCAGTCCTCTAGCGGCCGGCCCTCGGCCTCAGCCAAGTGGCGCAGCGAGAAGAAGTGCCGGTCGTCGTCAAAAAATCGGTAATTGGGATGCAAGGTCTTGGGGTGGACGCCGCAGGGCAGGCCGACGGGCACGGCTGCGCGCACCACATATTCGCCATCGGCGCACACATAGATGGCATTGTACTTGCGCCGCCGTCCATCTTGGCCCTTGTGGACTGGGTCCACCGCCACATTGCCAAAGACTACAGTTAATTCGGTACTAGCCCGGCAAATCTCATCGCTGTACGCGGCAAAATCCTCCACGTAAGCGTCCATCTCCCACAAGTCGCCGAGGATATAGCCGCTGATGCACAGCTCGGAAAACACCGCGACCTCAGCGCCAGCCTCTCGCGCCTGCGCGATAAAGGCCAGCATCCGCTCCGCATTCAGGTCGGGTCGCCCGGGCTTGACCTCCATCTGCACCAAGG
>JAGWBY010000157.1:4343-8215 GCA_021295675.1 Candidatus Latescibacterota bacterium
GCACGTCCTCGCGCCGGATGTGGAAGCCCTGCCCCCGCGCCACCACAATGCCGCGCTCGGCACACAGGGCCATGAGGCGACCGCGATCCACCTCTTCGGGGAACTCGATCCAGATGAACATGCCGCCCACCGGCCGCGACCACGTACACAAATCGCCCGCGTTCTCTTCGAGGCCGGCGAAGACTGCGTCGCGCTTTTCCTTGAGGATGGCGTTGGTCTCGGCCAAGTGCTGCCACAGCCGGTCGCGGAACAGAGCCGCGCAGCTAGCGGCTGTCAGCAAGCTGTTGCCCCCGTCGTAGCGCCGGTCGAGGATCCGCCCCAGCATGGGTGGCCGAGCCAGCAAATAGCCCAACCGCACGCCGGGGCCTAAAATCTTGGACAGCGAGCCGATGTACAGGACGTTGGGACTGTCGTCGAGCGCGTAGAGCGCCGGCTCTTCCGGCCCCTCAAAATGCACGTCGCCGTAGCAGTTGTCTTCCACCACAATGGCATCGTAGTAGCGCGCCACTTCGAGCAGTTCGAGACGGCGCTGCCTCGGCATGACTGAGCCGGTGGGGTTCTGGTAGGTCGCCAAGGTATAAATAAAGCGCGGCGGGGTACCCTTGCGGCGCAGATCCGCCAAAGTGTCGGCCAGCAGCTCGTCGAGCGGCACCCCGACCAACTCGGCTCCCAGCCGCTTGTACGCGCCAATCGTCCCGGAATACGTCAGTTCCTCGGTGACGATCACGTCTCCCGGTCCTTCCATCAGCGCCTCAGCTACCAGCGTAACTGCCTGCATGGAGCCGTTCATCAGCGCGATGTGGTCGGCGGACACGTCTATGCCCTCGCGCTTGGATTCGCGCATGGCCATGACCTCGCGCAAGCCCTGGTGGCCCATGTCGCCGGGATAGTTCACTAGCGTCGCGCCCAACTCATGCACGGCTTCGCTAGCTGCCTCGGCCAGCGCCTCCGTGGGGAACGAGCCGGGATCTGTGCGTCCACTGCCAAAATCGTATTTGTTCATAACACGCTCCTTTTAGAGTTCCAATCGCTTGAGTCGGGGGTTTTCAGTAAGCCCCGGTATCCGTCCCCGCTTGGCCACGGGCCGGCCATCTACTTCCTTGATGTCCGCAGTAAAATCAATCGCCGAGGCCGCACTGATCGCGCTGCCGACGCCAAAGGCGTCCACCGGTGCCCTTGCCGCCCGGAAATAGCCGATCCGCTCGGCGTCCAAGCCGCCAGAGACCGCGATCTTTACATGGCTATGTCCGGCTTGGTCGAGCCGTGCGCGCACCTCCATGACCAGCTCAGCCGTGACGCGGCCGCGCTCGCTGGGAGTATCCAGCCGCACCCCCCACAGCTTCTCGCCTAGGGCCTCGGCCAACCGCAGGCTCTCTTCGGCTTCGTCCTTAAAGGTGTCAACCAACGCGATGCGCTCAACCTCGGCGTCGATATGGCGGTCAAATGCCTCGGCCGCCTTGAGCGTATCGCCAAGGCACAGGATCAAGGCGTGAGGCATGGTCCCGGTTGCCTCAATGCCAGCGAGAGCGGCCCCTTGCGGAGTGGCGCATCCAACGCATCCCCCGACGATGGCCGCGTATTCCATCCGGGCGCTGACCTCCGGGTGGATGTGCCGAGCGCCAAAGCTGATAATCGGCACCCCATCTGCCGCAGCCACGCACTCCGCCGCAGCCGTGGCCCACCCCGTCTCGCTGCTGAGCATCCCCAACAGCGCCGTCTCGTACAGCCCGAACTGCCGGTAGGGCGCGCGAATCCGCAATACGACTTCGCGCGGCTCAATCCAATTCCCTTCGTCCAAGCTCCACACCTCCGCTTCCTCGCCGAGCACCTGCCGCAAGAGGGCCTGCGCCTCGCGCATACCGCACAGCAGGGCGCGCCGCCGAGTAAACACTTCCATCGCCACGACCGGATTGAGCTGCTCGGCCGCGAGGATGTCGCAACTGCGGCGGAAGTAAATATCCGCATTGTCGCCCGCCAGCGTCGCCGCCGAGGGCGAGTATAGATCGCGCTCTACCATCAGCGGTTGGAGACCTGTGCCCCGAGAATTTTTTCTATATGCCCCAAGGCCCATTCGTGCTGTTGGGGATCAAAGCTGGCCACGCAATCGGCCGGGACCTCGACCGGATAGTCAGGACGCAAATATCCGTGCAATCGCCCATCACCACGACCTTGTCCGGTGCTAACTCATCCAACATCGCGGCCAACTCGGTCTCGAAAAAGGCACTGTAGCGCCGCTTTTTGACAATCTGCGCGTCTTGGGCCAACGGCGCTAGTTCGGCGATAATGTGCTCCTCCTCGCTACCTTCAATGCAGTGCGGAGGAAACATCTCGAACTCGCGGTCGTTTGCAGTATGGCTGTCTTGGGTAAAAAACAGCGAGGCCCCAGCGGCCCTTTCGCGCTCGACCCGCGCGGCGATTCGCGGGATGATCTCCCGCGCGTGGTCCCCGCAGTAGAGCGTTCCGTCTGGACGCATAAAGCCGTTCTGCATATCCACGACAATCACGGCATTAGCCATCGCCTAGTCCTCCGGTTATAAGGTACCGCCCTCGCTACACGACAGTCATCCAATGGATGTTACGCATGAGCATCATAGGTATTAAGATGCTTCGACTCCGCTTTGCTGCGCTCAGCATGACACGGAAAGCAGCGCACCAACTCCTGTCATGCTGAGCGCAGCGAAGCATCTCATACCGCTTCTACTGTCGTGTACGCAGATGCCAGTTCTATCCGCAAAAATACAATCCGCACGGAGCAATTCAAACCGGTTCAAGCCGATCCCCCACCAGCCGCCGGTAGTAACACCCCAACCGCGCCCGACCATCTGCGTCCAAAGTGTGACACGCCCCCTCTCCTTTGAGCCGGACGCGATACAGCAGCGAATTTTGCTCGCAGTTGACGCGGATTTCGACCAGTTCGAGCACATTGCCCGAGGTCGCGCCCTTCACCCACAACTCGTTGCGCGACGTGCTCCAAAATGCGGCCACGCCCTCGCGCCGCGTATAGTTCAGCGCCTCTTCATTGGCGTACCCCACGATCAGCACCTCGCCGCTATCCACGTCCTGCGCCACCACCGGCACCAAGCCCTCGCCACAGGCCGCAGCCTTCTGCAACTTGCCAAAATCCAAGGCCAACCGCTGCCCTTCCTCCACTTCCTCATGCGTCATATTCGCTCGTTCAACCACGACGATCTCCCATTGTCAAACTCCTTTTAAAGTCAAGCCTATATTCCCCGCCCGAAAGGACAAAACCCTATGCTTCTCGACACTGCCTACGAAATCGCCACCTCTAACATCCGCTTCGGCCTTGGCACCACCAAGGAGATCGGCATGGATCTCAAGGACCGGGGCTTGCAGCGGGTCATGGTATTGACCGACCCAAACTTGCGCGAGCAAGCGCCAGTGCAGACGGCCTTAGCGGCCATTGCAGAGGCGGGCGTCGAGTACGCGCTGTTCGACCAAGTGCGCGTCGAGCCGACCGACGCCTCGTTCAAGGCGGCGATTGAGTTCGCCCAACAAGGGTTTGACGGGTTCGTCGCCATCGGCGGAGGGTCGGTGATGGACACGGCCAAAGCCGCCAACGTGTACACCACGTACCCGGCCGATTTCCTCACCTACGTCAACGCACCCATTGGCCGGGGTGAGCCAGTGCCCGGCCCGCTCAAACCGCTGATCGCCGTTCCCACCACCGCTGGCACCGGCAGCGAGACCACGGGCGTGGCAATCTTCGATCTCGTCGAGATGAAGGCCAAGACCGGCATGGCCCACCGCTACATGCGCCCGACCTTGGGCATCGTCGATCCAGACAACACGCGCTCCATGCCGCCGCAGGTGGCCGCTTCAACCGGCCTCGACGTGCTCTCACACGCCTTGGA
>JAGWBY010000158.1 GCA_021295675.1 Candidatus Latescibacterota bacterium
GCGCTGCTCAAACAGGAAGGCCGAGCCAGCGCGGATATTCATCGCCTGTGCGCCGTATGGCAGACCAGTCGTGGGGTCCGTAGCCGGGCGTCCGAGCAGGCGATTGGACCCAGGCACGATCCAAGTGGCCCCCGAGGCCGGGGCGGTCTGGTCGCTGAGGGCATAGGCAATCTTGAGCAGAATCCGCGGGTGCGGCTCGCTCATATCTCGGGGCGAGGTGCCGCCGTCGCGGTGCCAGCCGAGCTTGTTTTTCTCGTCTTCAGCCGGCTCGTCGCCCGAAGGCAGGACGATCAAGTGCGAGGTCAGCATCTGGATATTCCAGCCGAGGAGCTGCCACGCCAGCGGGACCGTGGCGGGCCAGTCGAGGAGTTGGAGGAAGGCGGGGTGCTCGACGATGCAGTTGCGCATGTTGAGCTTGTCGCTCTTTTCGAGTTGGCCGGCGTCGGCATCGCGCGCGTAGAGCTCGTCAGTGGCCGCGTTGAGTTCGGCAAGCGCATCAGGCGAAAGGGCGTCTTCGACGAGGAGATAGCCCTGCTGTTCAAAAAATGCTTGATCTTCGGGGGTGAGGACGGCTTGGGCGAGGGGCTGGGTCATGGCGTGCATGCCTTCCAATGTAGATACTAATTGTTGCAGACGGCAAGCTCTCGGTCTAGGCGTGTTCTCTCATCGGGCAGACTTGAGATTGTCTGCTTGGACGGATATAATATCCAATGCGCTTTGAGGCGATAATCTAATCTAAAAACCGAATTCAGCACTCTCATGCCCGCACTCGACGGCATCCGCGTCCTCGACTTTACCCAAGTGATCTTCGGCCCAGCCGCCACCCAAGTTCTGGCCGAGCACGGTGCCGAAGTCATCAAGATAGAGCGACCCGGCGGCGACCTAGCCCGCGCCTTTGGGCCGTGGGTAAAGGAGCAAAGCCTGCCTTTTGCCAGCTTCAACCGCTCCAAGAAAAGCCTAATCGTCGATCTCAAGAAGTCCGCTGGGCTTCAGATCGTCCACCGCTTGCTAGAAACCACGGACGTGCTGGTGCACAACTTCCGCTCCGACTCCGTCATGGCCAAGCTGGGGCTGGACTACGCTACGCTGCGGGAGCCATACCCAAGGCTCATCTACGCCGTTGGCTCAGGCTACGGTTCCCAAGGCCCGTACAGCGAGCGCAACAAGGGCGGCCACGAGTCCATGGCCCAAGCGCTGAGCGGCGTGGCGGCCCGCTTCGTCGGCCCCCACGGCACGCCCCAGCGCCTGCCCTATACGGTTGCCGACTTCAACGGCGGCATGTTGCTGGCGCAGGGCATTCTCCTCGCGCTGTTGGCCCGCGAGCGCACCGGCACTGGGCAATACATGGAAACCTCGCTCCTCGACGGCATGATGAGTATGCAAGCCTGGGCGACGACCAAGATTCTCAACTTGGGCGACGACGGGGAAGACGATGGCTCCGGCGGAGCAACACACCCGCGCGGCAACCCGCTCGACGGCGCGGTGTTCGAGACGGCCGACGGCTTCTTGATGGTCACCGCGCTTTTCCGTGCCTTTGACCAACTATTGCGCGATTTGCAGGAGGCACTAGCGATTGAAGGGCTAGTCGGGGACCCGCGCTTTGCCACGCTCGCCGCAGCCGTAGATAACCGCGAGGCCCTGTGGGAGCGGCTAGCACCGATCTTCGCAGAGAAAACGAACGCCGAGTGGATTCCGCTGCTGGAGGCCAAGGACATCCTCGTCGCACCGGTGCGCTCGACCGCCGAGGCCCTAGCTGATCCTCAACTCGCCGTCAACGAGATGCTAGTCGAAGTCCAACATCCGCAGGTGGGTACTATGCGTCACGTCGGCACGCCCCTGCGGCTAGCCGGGACGCCAGCCCCAACACCGACACCCGCCCCCCTAGCCGGGGAACACACCGAGGCTGTGCTGCGCGAGGCCGGGTACGCGGACGACGAGATCGCTGCGTTGCGCACACAGGACGTCATTCCCTGATTGTACAGGAGCCCCCATGACTGACATCGTGCGCTATGGAGTATTGGGCACCGCCCAGATTGCCCTCAACCGCCACCTGCCGGCCGCGCAAGCCATCGGCCACGCCGACATCGCGGCCATATCGAGCAGGGATCAAGCCAAGGCCGAAGCAAGCGCGGCTCAATACGGCATTGCCAAGGCGTATGGCTCATACCAAGCCGTGCTAGACGATCCCGAAATCGACGCGATCATCAACCCCTTGCCCAACAGCATGCACTGCGAGTGGACGGTCAAGGCAGCGCAGGCGGGCAAGCACATCCTCTGCGAAAAACCGCTCGCCGTGACCGTGGCGCAAGCGCGGCAAATGATCGACGCAGCCCGAGCCAACGGGGTGCTCTTAGTCGAGGCCTTTACCCACCGCCTCAATCCGCAATTGCAGTGCGCACGCCGGCTGGTGCAACAGGGAGAGATCGGCGAGGTAAAATTAGCGCGGGCCGAGCTGACCTTTGGCATCCGCGATTGGGCCACCGACGTCCGGGCGCAAAAAAATTTGGGCGGCGGCGCACTCTTGGACGCCGGGTGCTACTGCGTCAGCGCCGTGCGCTTTGTACTCAATGCCGAGCCGGTCGTCGCGCAGGCTTTTCAGCATGTGCGCAACGGCGTGGATGCAACCTTGGCCGGGCTGTTGCGCTTTCCCGGCGATCACATCGCCTATATCGCGACTGGCATGGAGGAGCCGTTCCGCTGTGTATTGGAGGTCGTCGGCAGCCACGGCGCGATCCGCTTGCCCAACATGTTCGACGAGCAGGCCGCGGTCCACATCGCCATCGGCAACGACGAGCGCGTGGAGACCTTCTCTGGGCCAGATCGCTTTCAGGTGCAGCTAGCGCGCTTCTCTAGCTGCATTCTCCAAGGCAAAGCTCCCGAATTCCCCCCCGTAGATGGCCTCAAGAACGTGGCTGCGCTACAGGCATTGAAACAGGCCGCCGAATCGGGGAGCCTAGTGGAAGTGCCGTCTTGAGCAATAGCCCAGCTGCGAACGCCAAGCGCACCCTCAACAGCCCCGAACAGTTTCAAAAAAGGCCACTAAACTTCAACGACGAGAAGGCACTGCTATGGAAAAATTTGCTCCCTTGAACATGTCTCCAGAAGAGCTGATCGAGTACACCCCGGAGTGGGAGGGCGAGCGCTTTGCCGACGGCCGCCCCAAGGTGCCCGACGACATCCTCGAGCGCATGCGCAACGTCAGCATTA
>JAGWBY010000159.1:0-3179 GCA_021295675.1 Candidatus Latescibacterota bacterium
TCGATGCCATCTGCATGTGGATGGTCAAAAACCCCGAGTGGTTCGACGTGGTAGTTACCGACAACATGTTCGGGGACATCATTACGGATTTGGGCGCGATGATCCAGGGCGGGATGGGCATTGCCGCGGGTGGCAATATCAACCCCGAAGGCGTGTCGATGTTCGAGCCGATTGGCGGTTCAGCCCCCAAGTACACCGGCCAGAATATCATCAACCCTATGGCCGCCGTCGGTGCTTGCCAGCTCATGCTCGATACGCTTGGCGAGCACGAGGGTGCCAACATTTTGGAGGGCGCTATCGTCTCGACGCTGACTAAGCTCGACGATATGGGCGCGGGGAGAATGGGATATTCGACGGCAGAAGTAGGCGACCTAGTAGCCCAGGCTGTGGCCGACGCCTAGGGCGATGGAGGGAAACGACACCATGCGCATCGAAGTCTATGACTCTACCCTGCGAGACGGCGCTCAAGCCGAGGGCATTTCCTATTCGCTAGAGGACAAGCTGCTGATCGCGCGGCGGCTCGACGCACTGGGGGTCCACTATATTGAGGGCGGTTGGCCCAACCCGACCAATCCCAAGGATCTGGCTTTTTTCGAGAAAGTGAAGAAGCTGGGTCTGAAGGCGCGAGTGACCGCCTTTGGCAGCACGCGTCGGGCTGGCGTGGCCCCAGAGGAAGACGCGACCCTGAACACGCTGCTGCGGGCCGAGACCGACAGCGTTTGCATCTTTGGCAAAAGCTGGACTTTGCACGTCGTCGAGGCGCTCAAGACGACGCTAGAAGAAAATCTGAAGCTGATTGAAGACTCGGTAGCCTATCTGGTCGCGCACGGCCGCGAAGTGATCTACGACGCCGAGCACTTTTTCGACGGCTATAAGGCCGTGTTGGCCGCCGAGCGCGGTGGAGCGCGGATTTTGGTGCTCTGCGATACTAATGGCGGTACCCTGACCAGCGAGATGGGCCAGATTGTCGAACAGGTCGCCGAGCGGATTGCGCTGCCCTTTGGCATCCACACGCACAATGATGCTGGTGTGGGCGTGGCCAACACCCTCGTAGCCGTGGAGCGGGGCGCGGTGCAAGTGCAAGGAACGTTTAACGGCTATGGCGAGCGCTGCGGCAACGCCAACTTGTGCGCTATTCTGCCCAACTTGGAACTGAAGATGGGGTTTGAGACAGTGGGTCGCGACAATCTCGTGGAGTTGATGGACTTCTCCCGCTTCCTCAGCGAAATCGCCAACGTCTATCACGACCACCGCCAGCCTTATGTCGGCGAGAGCGCGTTCGCCCACAAGGGGGGCGTCCACATCGACGCCATGATCAAGGATCCGCGTTGCTACGAACACATCGATCCCATAGCCACGGGCAACGAGCGGCGGTTCTTGGTCTCAGACCAAGCGGGCGGCGCGACGATTGTCAGCAAGCTGCGGCGATTTTTGCCCGACATAGAGAAGAGGGATCCGCTGGTGGGGCGGGTCTTGGAGCGGGTCAAGCAGTTGGAGCACGAGGGCTATCAGTTTGAGGCGGCGGAAGGGTCGTTTGAGCTGTTGGCGCGCCGAGTCCAAGGCACGTACGAGGACTTATTCACGCTGATCAACTTCCGCACGATCAACCGCAGGATCGGGGAGCGCGCCGAAGAAGCCGAGGCCATTGTCAAGGTCGTCATCGGCGATGCCGAGTACCATATGGTCGCCGCCGGCGATGGCCCGGTCAACGCGCTCGACCAAGCACTGCGCAAGGCGCTGGAGCAGGAGTTCCCTGCGCTCAAGCAGGTGCACTTGGAGGACTACAAGGTGCGGGTGTTGTCGAGCAGCGACGGGACTGCGGCCAAGACGCGGGTATTGATCGAGTCGTCGGATGGCAAGGATGTGTGGGGTACGGTGGGGGTGTCGGAAAATGTGATTGAGGCGAGCTGGATCGCACTGGCCGATAGTCTGCACTACAAATTGATGAAGGATGCGCTAGCCGAGCTAGCTGTCGGCGCGACGGGAACGGACTGAGTGCTATGAGAATTATCGAGGGCGGCGGGGTCACTGCACCGAGTGGGTACCGGGCGGCCGGTATTCAGACGGGGGTCAAGGAGTCGGGCGCTAAGGATTTGGCGCTGGTGTATTCGACGCGTCCGGCCAATGCGGCTGCGGTGTACACCACCAACAAGGTGCAGGGCGCGCCGATTGCCATCGCAAAGCGCGGGCCGTCATTCTCAACAGCGGCAACGCCAATGTCTGCAATGGCGACGTCGGTTTGGACCACGCCCGGCGGATGTGTGCCCTGACGGCGAGCGAGTTGGGGCTGCAAACGGAAGAAGTGCTGGTCTGCTCCACCGGCTTGATCGGCGTGCCGCTGCCGATTGCCAAGATCGAAGCGGGCATCCCGCAGATTGTCGCGGCGTTGTCCGAAGAAGGCGGTGCTACTGCCGCCGAGGCGATCATGACTACGGACACTGTGCCGAAGAGCTGCGCCGTCGAAGTCGAGTTGGAATCGGGCCGCGTCGTGGTTGGGGCGATGGCCAAAGGAGCGGCGATGATCGCCCCCAACATGGCGACGATGCTGGCGGTGGCGACCACGGACGCAGCCGTGCCCAGCGGACCATTGCAGGAACTGCTGTCGCAAGCCATCCAGCGCACGTTCAACTGCATTACGGTTGACGGCGATATGAGCACGAGCGACACGGTGATCCTGATGGCCAATGGCGACGGCGCGGAGCTAGGCGAGCGCGATTGCGAGCGTCTCTACGAGGGTATTGAGTACGCGTGCCGGCAGATGGCCCAGGCGATCGCGCGCGACGCCGAGGGGTCGTCCAAGCTGATCACTATTGCAGTGCGCGGGGCCGCTACTGAAGCGGAGGCGAGACAGGTCGGCATCGCAGTGGCCAATTCGAGCTTGGTGAAGACTGCGGCGTTTGGCAACGACCCCAACTGGGGACGCATTCTGTGTGCGATGGGGTACGCCGGCGTGGAGTTCGATCCCGAGACCGCGCGCGTGTCGCTGTGCGGCACCGACATCTACGGCAACGGTGCCGGTCTCGATTTCGACGAGGATAAGCTGAGCGCGGCCATGCAGGCGGAAGAAATGGCCATTGACATCGACTTGGCGATGGGCCAAGCAACGGCTGAAATTTTTACCTGCGATCTGACGTACGAGTACGTGCGCCTGAACGCCGAATACACTACCTGAGGAACTA
>JAGWBY010000159.1:3302-8115 GCA_021295675.1 Candidatus Latescibacterota bacterium
CGCTGGCATCCGCGCCATTGCCGAGGGCTTTACCAAGTACACCACCCCGGGGTCGGGAATCATCGAGCTCAAGGAGGCGATCTGCCACAAATTCGAGCACGACAACGGCTTGGTGTACACAACCGACGAAGTGATCGTCAACAACGGGGCCAAGCACTCGCTCTTTTTGGCCGTGGCGGCGCTGGTCAACCCCGGCGACGAGGTCATTATCCCCACGCCGTATTGGGTGACCTACTGCGAGCAGCCGCGGATAGTGGGCGGCGAGCCGGTGATCGTCGAGACCCAAGCGGCCAACGGACTCAAGCTGACTGCGGATGAGTTCCGCGCTGCTATTACGCCTCGTACCCGGATGCTCTTTTTGTGCTCGCCGTCCAATCCCAGCGGCGCGGTGTACACCCGCGAGGAATTGGAGAGCTTGGCGGCAGTGGCCGTTGAACACGAGGTCTATGTGCTCAGCGATGAAATCTACGAGAAGCTGATCTACGACGGAGCCGAGCACCATTCGATTGCCGCTTGTAGCCCGGAGGCCAAGGAATTCAGCATTGTGGTCAACGGGGTGTCCAAAGCCTATTCGATGACTGGCTGGCGCATCGGCTATACGGGTGCCAGCGAAGAGATCATCGCCGGCATGAACAAGGTGCAAAGCCAAGAGGTGTCGCACCCCTCGTCGATGGCGCAGAAAGCGGCTGTCGAGGCGCTCGACGGCCCGCAGGAGTCGGTCGAGGAAATGCGCCAGGCCTTTGATGCGCGGCGGCGCTATATGGTCGAGCGCCTCAACGCCATCGAGGGCGTGGAATGCACGTTGCCGTCGGGGGCCTTTTACGCCTATCCCGACGTCTCTGCGTACTACGGCAGCCAGGTCCGCGATTCAGTAGCATTGTGCGAGCACTTGCTCGAAGAGGCCAAGGTGGCCTGACGAGCACATCCGCCTCTCCTACGCCACGTCGCTGGACCTGCTTGAAAAGGCGTTGGACCGAGTTGAGGCCGCGCTGGGTGAATTAGGAATTCTCAATTTTTAATTTCTAATTCCCAATTTAACAGAGGAGGTTTGTCCGGTGAATAACAGTGGATTTTACCTCGATTTTGAACGCGATCTCGTCGCGCTGCAAAAGCAGATCGACGAGCTAAAAGAACAAGCTAAGACCAATGGTTTGGATTTGGATGAGCCCGTGCGGAAGCTCGAAGCGCAGGCCGCGAAGAAGCGCCGGGAGATCTACGCCAATCTCAGCCCTTGGCAGCAGGTGCAAATCTCGCGGCACCCGCATCGCCCCTACGCGCTCGATTACGTCGAGCGGATGCTCTCCGACTTCACCGAGCTACACGGCGACCGCCTCTTTGCCGACGATGCCTCCATCATCGGCGGACCGGCGTGGCTGGACGACGAGTCGGTCATGGTCATCGGCATCCAGAGCGGACGCAACCTCGAAGAGCGGCAAAAGCGCAACTTTGGCATGCCGCATCCAGAAGGGTATCGCAAGGCCCGACGCCTGATGCAGATGGCGGCCAAGTTCAAATTGCCGGTCTTGACCTTGGTCGATACCTCGGGTGCCTATCCTGGGATCGAGGCCGAGGAGCGGGGCCAAGCCGAGGCCATCGCTCGCAATCTCTACGAAATGTCGCATCTGCCGGTGCCCATCGTCGTGGCCATTATTGGCCAAGCCTTCAGCGGCGGTGCCATTGGCATCACGGTCGGCGACCGGATCCTGATGATGGAGCACGCCTGCTATTCGGTGATTGTGCCGGAGGTGCGCGAGCGCAGAGAGGAAGCAGCCGAGGCCCTCAAGCTCACGGCTAAAGACCTGCAGCAGCAGGGTATCATCGACCGCATCGTGCCCGAGCCGTTGGGCGGTGCGCACCACGACTGGGACAATGCGGCCTCCGCGCTCAAGCGCTGCGTACAAGATGCGCTAGCCGAGCTTCAGCGACTCGATCCAGAAAAGCTAATCGCTCAGCGGCTAGACAAGTTCGCGGCGATGGCGCGTTTCGAGGAGTAGTTCACGGCGATGGTGCGTTCCCAAACAGTGTTGGGAACTGCGCTTTAATTGCTCGCGCCGTCGCGAGCTTCTCTCCGCCACCGCTCAAGCGGGTGTTCGCGCGGCGTGAGCGGCATGTACACCCTCGCCTTGCGCCGATGTGACTCCCACGTCGCCTGAATCATTTCGAGACAATCCCGACCATCCCTGCCGCTTGCAAACGGATCCCGGTCTTCTTCAATGGCGGCGATGAGGTCGCGCAGCATGAGGCGTTGCAAGAGCAAGCGTATGGATGTCCTATCGCGTGGATTGCCTTGCTCGTCGAGGTCTTCGGCTGGCAGATGCACGGGCTCCCACGCTTCTGCCGGCGTCTTGTGTTGTCCTTTGTGGATAAACATCGTCGTGCCCACGCTCTCCCGCACGGCGATGCGCCCTTCGGTGCCGATAATGTCAATGCCGTAGCCGTTGTCGTTGGTTTGCGGCTGGGCGAGGAACTGCACATCTGCATGGATGCCATTGACAAAGCGAAACGAGGCGTGTCCGCGCTCGCCGAGCACAATCCCCGCATCGCGGTCTTTTGGGTGCACCTCTTGGGTGTGTTTGATGTCGTCGACGGTTGATTCGCGTCCATCCATTTGCACGAGGTGCGCGTGCGTCCACTCGACATCGCCGCCAAAGAGACGCACCCAATCGTAGAGATGGGTTCCCATTTCCATCAGCGAGTTGCCCACCTTGCGGCCCCCTTTGTCGGTTGCTTGTAGCAACACCACTTGGCCGATTGCGCCTTGGTCGATCAGCGAGAGGACGTGGCGATTGTACGGACTGGCGCGTTTGATGTGGTTAATGGCAAACTTGACGCCGTGCTGGTCGCAGGTTGCAACCATCTCGTCGGCTTCGATGAGATTGAGGGCAATCGGCTTTTCGCAGAACACGTGGATGCCGCGCTTGGCCGCGGCAATTGTCGGTTGGTGGTGCATGGGTGCTTGCGTTGGGACGATGACGAGGTCGGGTTGTTGCTCATCCAGCATCTTCTCGTAGTCGTCATAGAGCGCTTTGACGCCAAAGCGCTCGCCCCATGCCGCTGCCCGCTCGGGGTCGATTTCTGCTCCGGCGACCAGTTCGCAGTTGGCCTCTAACTGCACTGCCTCCGCATGATGCCTGCCCATGCCGCCGAGGCCGATAATTGCAATGCGGTAGTTGTTCATAAAGATGTCTCGTCGTTCGCGCCTATGATTGTTTCGTAGGCGCGAACTCTACTTGGATCAGGCGCGCCGCAAGCGGTCGAAGAGCCGCTCCAGACGATCGAAGGCGAGGCGGATCATGTCTTCGTCCCAGTCGCCGTCAATTTTGATCTGGACCATGGACTGGAGGGTTTCTAGGTAGGCTCGCTGCGTCTCGGTTAAGGGGCGTTCTGAACGTTCCGAGCGTTCTGAGCGTTCTGGGCGTTCTTGTTGTCTCTCTTGGCGTTCGGAACTGGTGCGCTTGGTGCGTCCGTCGCGCCCGGAGCGCTCCTTGGGGGCGGGTTCGCGGGCGCTGCGAGTCTCTTTGGGGGCGGGTTCAGAAGATGCGGGGCGTTCGTCTTCTTTGGGCTCGGGTTCGGAGACCTCCACTTCCTTTGGCGGGTCGGAGGGGTCGCCAAAGTCGGCTTCGGCGATGAGGTATTTGAAAAACATCTTCATCTTGTTAGCCGAATCGCGCCCCATGCCAGTGCGGTTGCGGAAGTAATCGACAATCGCGTCGTCGCTCATGTTGCCGTTGTTTTGTTCCCACTCCGGCAGCAGATCTTTGTACAGGTCGCGGACCACGTCGGCGAACGCGAATTTGCGCGTCTCCTTGGGGACGATTCGCAACAGCAGGTCCGTGGGCTTTTGGTCGCGGTCGGTCAGGTTCATGGATTCGATGCCGCGCAAAAAGCGGTGGATCATCGACGGGGTGCGAATAATAGGCCGCACGTAGTCGCGGTCGATTTGATCGGGAATTTTGGTCTCTAGCCGCGAGAGAAATCGCTCGAACTGCACCTTAGTGATGTAGGGAAACCAAGCCCGATCCTGCCGGTTGTTCTGTTCCGCCGCTCCTTCTTCTGTCGTCTCAGCAGCGTCTTGGTGTACTTCTTCCATTGTAAGTCTCCATTCGGTAAGTTGATATGTCTCCGGGCGCTAGGGCTGTGGGGCAAATTCGGCCGTCACAACGGCGGAAATGCCCCCGCGCACATTGAATTCTCCCACTACGGTCATGCTCCGAGGCGCGCAGGCGGCCACCAAATCGTTGAGAATGGTGTTGGTGACCGCTTCGTAAAAAGCGCCTTCTTGGCGAAAGGACCACAGGTAGAGCTTAAGCGATTTGAGCTCAATGCACTGTTGGTCGGGCACGTAGCGGATGTGGATGGTGCCGAAATCGGGTTGCCCGGTTACGGGACATATCGAAGTGAATTCCGGACACGAGAACTCGATTGTGTAGTCGCAGTCCGGATGGGGGTTGGCAAAAACGTCTAGGTTTTTGCTCGGCTCGGTAGCCATGAAATTTCGTCTCCTAACAGCCTAAAGCACGTATAAAATAAGGCCAAACGGGTGCTTTGGCTATGCTGCGGCAAAGGGCGACCGGCCGGTCGCCCCTATATCGGTGGATGCCATGCCAATGGCCTCCGCAACCTCGGGCTGGGTGGCGCGGAGGAAGGCGGAGAGTTGTGCGAGATCGATGCAGTATTCGCGGTCGTAGTTGTGGAAGTTGCCGCCGGCCCAACCGACTCCGCCGTAGTGGGCAGGTGGCTCGCCTACGGTGGGACCTAAAGGTGGGTCGCAGGGATGGCCGGCTAGGGCTGTGCAGATGAGGCGTTCGAGGCC
>JAGWBY010000159.1:8321-8734 GCA_021295675.1 Candidatus Latescibacterota bacterium
CTCGAACAGGGCGGATACGGGCAGTCTGCTGTCGGTGAAAAGCCAAGCGCCGCTGACCTTGCCCGGGATTTGCTCCACCGCTGGGCACTTGCTCCAGTCTGTCATACGGTCACCTCCTTTGCGATTGTGTACTCTTCTGCCGATTCCTCGGCGTTGAGTTCGCCGAGATTTGAATTCTCCCTATCATGGATTGTACCGTCCAAGTCGTCTTCCGCAAGCGGATCCACTTCCGGCAGTTCAGCCGCCGCCTCGCGCACGTCGAGCTTGCCGGTGATGACATCGGCGATTAGGCGGGTCAAGTACTCGCACAAGTGATCGATTTCACGGCGGGTCACAGGGATGGCCGGCTAGGGCTGTGCAGATGAGGCGTTCGAGGCCACGTTCGGAGGTGTCGGTGGGCACTGTGAAGACTA
>JAGWBY010000159.1:8760-9350 GCA_021295675.1 Candidatus Latescibacterota bacterium
AACTGAGGTCTTCAGAATAGATCACGTCGCAGCCGAGGGTCCGGGCTGCGGCAAGGATCGCGCCGTCCCAATAAGACAGTTGAAAGCGTCGGCTGATGGCCACGGCCTCGAGAAAAACGTTCATCGTCATGGTCTGAATCCGGAACAGCAGAATCGGCTCTAGGAATTGCAATGCCCTATTGCCAGAAAGACTGCGGATCCGTGTTGGTCGGGTGGCTTGGTGATAGAACTCCTGCAGCACCTGAACGGATGCGGCGAGGTCGGGTTCTGTCAGGACTTCCCGCGCCCGGGCCCGCTTGTCGGCCTCCTCCGGGATCTCGCTGACGGCGTACAGCAGGACATTGGTATCTACGAATCGCATGGCGAGGTTTTGAGTGCTTCGGAGATGCTGCGCTGCCGCTCGCGTTCGGCGACAGCTTCGGCCCTTGCCGCGACGCGGTCGTACAACGCCTCTCTGGGCAGGTTGTCGGACATTCGCAACCCAATACCCTGCCCATCGAAGTCCGCGAGCACTTCCCGCAGCAGCCTGCACCGACGCTGATAGATGGTTTCGCTAGACTCACTGGCTTCGCCCCCCGCATCCGGCTCCG
>JAGWBY010000022.1 GCA_021295675.1 Candidatus Latescibacterota bacterium
TCAGCGCCATTAGCTACCCCTTCTACTACGCCACCGCCGAAAACGAGTGGCGGCAACTGATCCATCCCTATATCCCCGACTGGCTGATGGTCCACGACGTGGAGACCGTCCGCAAGTTTTACGAGGGGAGTGGACGGGACGAAGCGATTCCTTGGGAAGTGTGGCGCAGCGTCATCGGGGTGTGGACGCCCTTTATCTGTGCCCTCTTCCTGATGATGATTTCCTTCATGGCGATCCTGCGCAAACAGTGGATCCAACACGAGCGGCTGATCTACCCGCTGATGCAGGTGCCGCTGGCCATGACCGAGGAGGGCGAAGACGACCAAAAACTAAGCCCCTTTTTCAAAAATCCCGTCATGTGGGCCGGTTTTGCCATCCCCGCGCTTTGGGGCACGTTGCACGGGCTGTACAACTACTTTCCCGAGATTATTCCCATCGCCCAGAACGTCGATCCAATACGCATGGACGTGCCGGTTTTCCGCCGCACGGCCGACCTGTACGTCGCGCTGCGCTTCAACATCATCGGTTTCTTCTATTTTCTCAAGACCGACATTGCCTTCAGCCTGTGGTTTTTCAACCTGCTCTCTTTTGCGGTGCGCGGCATTTTTGGCATTCTCGGCGTGGTCAGTAGCGAGACGGGGGGTGCCGGCCACGCAGTACACGATCCCTTTTTGGCCTACCAGTCGATGGGCGCAATCCTCGTGCTCTTTTTAGGCGGCATCTGGACGGCGCGCAAGCATCTGCGAAGCGTGGGACGCAAGGCTTTCAAAGGCGACGAGAGCATTGACGACAGCGGCGAAATCCTCTCCTACCGCGCGGCGTTGATTATGCTGACGGTTTCTTGTCTGGTGATAGTAGGTTGGCTGTGGCTGGCCGGGCTTCCTCTGATCTTCGGACTGGCCATTCTCTTCTTAGGCGTCGTCATCATCTTTGGCTATTCGCGGGTGGTGGCCGAGGGTGGGCTTTCGGACGGCTCACCGCCGGTGGTGCCAGCGGGGATTTTAGTGTCCGCAGTAGGTTCGTCGGTCATCGGTGCCCAAGGCCTAGTCGTGCTGGCGACAACCTTCCTGTGGACCACCGGGCGCAATTTCGTCATGGTCTCCTGTGCCAACAGTCTGCGGTTGGGCGAGGAGTTGGGGCGCAACCGCCGACCGCTCTTTTGGATCATCGTCTTGGCGCTGGTCGTGGCAATGGGCGCGGCCGTGTGGATGGTTATGCTGCTCAGCCACAAATACGGGGCAATCAACCTGTGGATCTGGAGCGGTGGCAACTACAGCTATGTGGAGAAGCTCCTCCGCACACCGACCGACTTCTACGGCTGGGGCTGGGTCAATATGGGGATTGGCGTGGCGATTATGACTGGGTTGATGGTCGCGCGCTGGCTTTACCTGTGGTGGCCGCTGCACCCGCTGGGCTACGTAATCGGGCCGATCTGGATCATGGACCACTTGTGGTTCAATATGTTCATCGCTTGGGGAGTCAAGGTAATCGTGCTCAAATACGGAGGGGTGCGGCTCTATCTGAAGACGCGGCCCTTTTTCATGGGGATGATCCTCGGCTATTTCACTCCCGGTGGGTTCTATCTGATCGTCGATCACTTCACCGGCATGACATTTAGATTTGACAGGCACCTGCTATTTTGCGTTATATTCGCCGTAAGATTTCCTGCTTTCAGGAGATGGCCGGTATGAAATCCAAGCTCTGTTTGGCAGCGGCGTGCATGGCCATAGTTCAAGTCTGCACAGCTGGAGCACAAGTGTCGCAATTCCGTCTCGGCGGCGCAGATGGCCTCGATTGGGAAGAGCAGACCTTGACCAATCTGATGGTCGATAACACCACGACCCCAGGCGCGATCCAACCGCTGGAACTCAAACCCGACGTCAATGTGGTGACCCAACTACGCCACTGGACGCGCTATCGGCAGCCGATTGATATAAACTACCGAGAGGGGATGCCCCGCATCTGGCGGGCAATCGGTGATGTCTCTCGGCCCGGGCACGTCTCTAACCCGATGGAATTCATCGACGGGGATCTCAACACTTTTTACGAAGGTCGCGATTTTCAGGGCAGTGGCGGACTAGGGGGTATCTGGGGCGAGTTTTACACGCTCGATATGGGCATGCAGATTCCCGCCGATCACTTCAAATTGGTGCCGCCCGAGGGCAACGACCCCTTCTTCCAAGAGCCGTACCGACCCAACTACAAATTCGAAGCCTACGAGCTGACGGCCAGCAACGACAAGGTCGCTGTCGAAAGCCAACTGCCCCCGCAATTCCGCTCGGGTGTCGCCGGCACGCAGGAGACGCAATACTACCTGCCGCTAGATAAACTGTTGGCCAAGGTGGATCAGAACTTCGACGCCGTTATCGAGATCGACTTTCCGCTCCAGTATCTACGTTTCTTCCGCATGCGAGTGCTTCCAGATGCCCCGCCGAAATTCACGCGCTACGCGCTGGCCGAGCTAGAGGTCTATGGACGCGGTTTCGTCCCCCGGGCGCGCTGGTTATCGCAGGTGATCGACATGGGTGATATAGTCAATATAGGCGAGGTGAACTTCGGCTTGAGTACCTGGCGGCGCGACGGGGATCAATTGGTCGAAGCTCCCGACGCCAAGGCCGGAGTCAACATCGAGATCAAGACTGGGCTAGACGACGGTCCCATCGCCTATCATTCGTACAACGACTTGGCCCAGCCCGTGGAAGTAGCAAAGGACGTCTATGCCAAGCTCAAGCCGCGCGTGTGGCCGTGGGATCCACCGGCTGTAGGTTGGCAGGGCGTCATCGCCGACGACATCAATAACTGGAGCTTCTGGTCGCCGCCGATCCGGGTTCCAGGACAGCGGCCCCGCGTGCCTAAGGGGCGCTATATTCAGCTACAAATCCAGTTAGAGACCGAAACCTTGTGGGAGTTCGCCCGCCTCGATTGGATCACCATCGAAACTTCCTCGCTTTTGGCCGACCGGATCGTAGGCGAGGTCGCTGCGGTTGACCACTTGCGCCCCAACGGCAAAGTACCGCAAGTGCCCGCGGGCACACTGACCGAATTCATCCTCGACTTGCGCGCCGAGTTTTCCGGCACCGGTCAGCAGGGATTTGACGCGGTGCGGCTGGGCCTGCCTTCTACGGGCCGGGTGCTGGAACTGGAGATGGGCGATCCGCTGGCGACCGTGGAGCCAGACAGCATCATCGACGAGGGGAGCGAGTTGGCGATCTATTTGCCGCAGACAATCGGGCCGGACACCAACGACGAGCTTCGCTTGCGCCTAGAAACGACCGTGTACGGTGCGTCTGACCAGTTGCGCGCTGAGGTCTTTGCGCGGCAGGGCGACTCGCTGCCCCAAAGCGTTGAAGGTGGCGACGCCAGCGACGAATTGGGCACCGACCAGTTGCGGGTATTAGTCAGTTCCGGTTCTCTCGAGTCCGTGCTGTCCGACGTGGAGATCACACCCCCAGTCTTCACGCCCCAAGGCGACGCTATCAACGACCAAGTGGCCATTGAATACACCTTATTCAGCGTGCTCGATGCGGTCGAAGTGGACGTCGAGTTGCTGACTTTGGCCGGCCAGCGGGTGCGGAGCCTATCGGGTGGAGTGCAGGGTGCCGGGCATCACTCGCTGCAATGGGACGGCCGCGACGAGGCCAATCAACTCGTAGCGCCAGGCGTGTATCTGGCGCGCATTGGGGCTAACACCGACCGAGGCCGGGTGGTGCGCTTCGGGGCAGTGGCCGTAGCCTACTAAGGCATGGAATTCCAACCTATGGGCTTGCGCACGACAATTTCTCGCTTGGCGATCCTATGCATAGCTGCTGTGGTCCCCGCTCCACAACCATCAGTTGCGGAAGTCCGCCAGTGGGTGGTGGGCGGGGACGAAGGAGCCGCTTGGCGGGAGCACGAGCTGCTCTCCACCGCGATGAGTTTCGACGTGCCGGGCACTATCCAACTGGTGGCCTTTACCTCTAAGGACAACGTCATTCCGAGCCTGACTTGGGTCGATGGGTTTCCCAGTGGCTACGTGCAGGAACGCGCCCAAGCGCTGATCTGGGACAACGTAGCGGTCGTGCGCCCCCTGTTGGAGATCGTCGATGGCATCGACACGACCTCCACCCACCTCGCGTTTAAGCGCTTCGGCATCGCCCAAGACGGCACCAAGTTTTTCTTTGATTTGGGGACCCGCTTTCCCGCCAATCGAATTGCGTTTTTTCCGCGCTTGGAGGGCATCAGTTCAGAGGGACGACCTTTCAGTGAAGACTACATCCGCGGCTACGTGCTCAAAGTCAACGACGGCGCGAGCTTCAACGAGCGGGACGAGCCGATCTACGCCCCCATCAAGCGCGTTGACTTTACTCGCGAGAACACGACGCAGATCGACTTTCCCCTACAATTTGTCCGCTACATCGAACTAGAAGTCACCTCGGCCAACCCGTTTGAACTGGCCGAATTCCAACTCTTCGGCACGGGATTCGCGCCGGCCGGCTCTTATCGGTCAAAGATCATCGACCTCGGGGAGCCAGCTAATTTCAGCCGCATGGAATGGACGCTGGAAAAGCTGCGTCAAAGCGGCGACGAGCTAGTCGTCGAGCCAGCCGCTGACGCCAATTTGACGGTGGTGATGCGCACCGGCCTAGACGACAACCCCCGGGTCTATTACGAGTACACCGACCTCTTTACCCGCGAGCGACAGGTCGTCACCGAAGACGAGTACAAGACCCTCGACGAAAGTGTGCGCGGCCCGATTGACGACGACCAAGTCAACTGGAGCCTGTGGTCCTCCCCCTTCACTGAGTCCGGCCAGCCCATCCAGCTACCCAGCCCGAGGCGCTACTTCCAGTTTGAGGTGCGGATCGAAAGCGGCGCGATCCTCGACGGCCTGCGGCTTACATCGCTGAGCGTCGAACACACAATCCCGCCTGTGGCCCAGCTCTTGGTGGCTGAGATTTCCCAGTTAGACGTCCCCCGTCCCCCCGGCGATGTGCCCATTGTAACCGCCGGGGACTTTACGACGTTTGCCTACGATGTCGTAGCCCAAGTCGAGGCGGCGGACACTGGCTTTGACGCCCTGCGCATCCTCACGCCCCAATCAACGCCAGTGTTTAGACAGTTCTTCACTGGAGAAGATGGGGTAGAGGTCACACCCGACAGCGTACAAGCGGAACTAGGCAGTCTGACCATCTTCTTTTCCTCGCAGCGGCCGGAGATCGGCATTCACCGAATGCGCGCCGTATTCGACACGCAGATTTTCATCCAAGGCACCTCGGTCGAAGCTGAGGTATTTGACTCGCAGGCCGAGGACGGCGTGCCACAGCGGGTGCAGCCTGGCGACGCCAACCCAGAAGTGCTGACCAATGCTCTGCGGATACTGACAACGGCCGCTTCGGCCAGCCAGTTGGTGTCCTCCTTGGCGGTAAGCAGCCCGGTCTTCACTCCCAATGGGGACGGTATCAACGACCAAGTAGAGCTGATCTACAGCCTGTTGCAGCTAGTAAAGCCGGTTGAAGTCGCAGTTGAAATTTTCGATTTGGCCGGTCGCCCAGTACATACCGTCCTCAAAGCCGAAAGCACCAGTGGTGCCTATGCAGTGGCTTGGGATGGGCGCGACGACCAAGGGCAGGTAGTCCCGCCGGGGCTATACCTCGCCGTGGTCCAAGTCCACACAGAGCGCGAGACGCTCATGCGTTCTAACAGCATCGGCGTGGCGTATTGAGAAAGGAGCGGTAACTATGAACCGCCTATGGCTTTGTTTGCTGACGCTGGTTTTGCCAGCGAGTTTTGCCCATTCTCAAGAGGTTTATAAAATAAACACCAAAGCGCAGTGGGAGACGTGGACCTATCCGGTCGGGGCTGTTGACTTGCGAGGGGATGGATCAATCCGGCCGGTCAAGTTTGAGCAGCCCTTTAACGCCGCGCCGAGTTCCCCTCTGTTCACGCACGAGCTAAAAAAAATCAAAGAGCAGCGCGGCGGGGTGTGGAAGGCCGGGTCCAACGCGGCCGATGCCCCCCTGATCATCGACGACGACACCACCACCTACTGGAAACCCAACCAAGACGACCCGCTCGACACTTGGTGGCTCGAAATCGACTTGGGCCGGATGGTGGCCGTCAAGGAAGTTCGCCTGCACTTCCCCGACGAAGAAGGCGCGCGCCCGCTGCGAGCACTCCGAGTCTTTGGCTCCGACGGCAAATTCCAATCAATCACCGACGACGTTTTTCTTTTCAACCTCATCGGCGGCACAACCAAGCGCAACGAAGAGACCTTCTTGTCGTATCCAGTGGCCTTTGGCGAGGCGACCAAAAGGGTGCTGAGTTTTGGCCAACCCGCCGAGGACACCGATGTCTCCACGGCCTTCGCGCCCACCCAATACATCCGCATCATAGCCGACGTCAAGAGCGAAGACGCGGCCCTCGCAGAGGTCGAGGTCATCTCGTTCGGACAGAACATCGCCCAAGGGACCGCGGCGCGGGGTGGCATAATCGACGACCAAGGCAAGGAGCGCGCCCCGAAGATAATCGACGGCGATGTCAATACCTTCTGGGAGGAACTCAACTGGAGCGAGACCGGCCAGTTTATCGCCCAGTGGCGCTGGGATTTGGGTGCTGTCTTTTGGATCAACCGCGTCATCTTCGTAGCGTTTCAGGAGACCACCACTTGGGGTCGGCCGCGCATCTTGCGCCACCGGCTGCTGGGGTCGGCCGGTGAGCTCAAGCCCTCGGGTGACGTCGACTTCGACGTCCTCTTCGATTTCCCTGCGCCAGGCGATTGGAACAATCCCGAGCCGATCACCTATCTCATGCAACCGTACCGGCCCCTGCGCTATCTCGAAATGATCTTCGGCGGCAGCAGCAGCGGTGCAATGGCCGAAGCCGTCGTCGTACCCACCGGCTATGTCGCTGAAGTAGAATTGCGCTCGGACTTCCTCAAGATAGACGACAGCCCCAAGGTTTTCCGCACCCTCGAATGGGACGCCGACCTGCCCCCGGGAACGCAAATTTTGGCGCAGACGCGCTCGGGTAGCGGCCTCGACGAGGGCAATACGTACTACCACCGCAAAGGCCACGAAGTAACCGAGGACGAATACAACGCCCTGAAGAAACAGTGGAAGGGCGACATCGTGCCCTACATTCGGCCGAGCGCGGATTGGAGCGGCTGGAGCAACACCTACCTGTTTTCCGGCCAAGAGTTTCTCTCGCCCAGCCCGAGGCGCTACGTGCAGTTCAGGGTGCTGCTCAAATCGGACAGCCCAGCCGTGGCCCCCACCCTAAAGGGGCTGCGACTCAACTACACGGACTCGTTCCTCAACGGGGCGCTCGGCCAAGTCACCCCCAACGAGGCCCAAGTGGGCCAGCCGGAAAACTTTACCTACGTATTGCAGCCGGACTTCAAATCTGGTGACAAGGGCTTTAACCGCCTGCGGCTAAACACGCCATCGCAAGCGGCCGCCGAGAGCGTGGTCATTCGCGTCGCCGATGCCGAAGTCGAGCCAGTCTCCCTAGCGCTGTTGCCCGACTCGCTGGTAGTGGAACTGTCGCAAGTCGTCCGACGGCAAGAGGTCGAAATCGACCTACAGGTCAACGTATTCGCCAATCCCTATCTCTTTTCTGCCTTTGTAGGCCACACCGACGAAATGGAGTTCTGGCAGCAAGTTGATCCGGCAGGGCGGGCGGCCACCACGGTATTTCTGCCCGAAGTGCCCGCGTCCGAGAGCCTACTCGACAAAGTCGCTATTTCGCCCAAGGTCCTCACGCCCAATGGCGACGGGATCGGCGACCACGCCGAGATTCGCTTTGCGGTATTAAAAACAGACGCCCCGATAGCGGTCGATATCTATGCGCTCGACGGACGGCAGGTCGGCTCGTTGGCGGGCGGCCGCAGTAGCGACGGCTATCTCGTCTATACGTGGAATGGCACAAACGACGAGGGCCAGCGCGTGCCCCCGGGAATTTACGTGTGCCGCATCCAAATCGACGCTCAAGCCGCAGTCCAAAACTTGGCGCAAATTATCAACGTAGCTTACTAGCTATTCGGCAAAGCCTCTTGAGGGAGGGGTATCTCATGTATTTGTCTCGCATCCGATCGGTATTGTGTGCAGCACTTGCGTTGCTGGCGCTAGACTGGAGCAGCACTCTAGCTCAGTTGACTACGGGCTATCGCCCCATAGCCGAGCCAGGGATTTACGGAGTGCGAATCCACCCTGGTGCCCTAGCGCCCAACCGCCGCAAGTTCTACCTGCCGCAAAACCTCTTCTACGAATACGGCTGGCGAGGCTGGGAGTACAGCAACTACGCCCGCGACGAATACGAGCGCTACGTCGATATACAGCTAGAGGGCAACCGCCACTACGATGCCTTCGGCAACTACATCGCTCGCGGCTGGACGATCTACGACTGGACCGAAAACAACCCCCTGCGCCAAGGCAGCGGCATCTTCAAAAGCCCGCGCTACAGCAGTTGGTTCGACCGCGTGGTGATCTCGTCTGCCCACAAGGGCCAGTTTCACACCGCGCTGACAGTAGGCGACGCCATTCGCACCACCCTGACCCCACTGACTTTCTCCAAGCCGACCTTTAACGGCATCCAGTGGGACTTCCTCTCCGACAAGTACGCATTCACGTTCCTCGGCTCGCGCATCAGCTCGCCGGCCAACCCGGCCGGGACCCAGTCTGAGGCCGCCGCCCTCGTGGAAAACTCCACCCGCCTACTCGGTGGCCGGGGCGTGGCCCAAGTGGGCGACTTTGCCAAGGTAGGGGCGACATGGGTCAGCGCCCACAACGCGCGGAGCACCCTCGACATGGGCGACAATTCGCTCAAGGGCGTCTTGACCACGCCGCAGAACACGGGCAGCGTCGAGACCGTGACGATCCTCATCTCAGACGATTCGCCCGAGTCGAGCGAAGACGGCGCGCTGTTGTTTTTCGACCGCGTGCTAATCGACGGCGAGATTCACCCGGAAATCACCCCGATTGTCCGCGGTGGAATTCGCACTGGCGGCAGCTTAGAGGCCAGAGGCGTGGACAACATCGAACTGATCTACGACATCCGCAACAGCTTCCGGCCCACTGAAAAGGTGCCGACCTATCAGGAGGCGAGCAAAATCGAGTTCGAGTTGATTCTGGCCAATGACTACCGGGTGGCCGTCACGTCCAATGTGCAGACCGACCGCTTGGGCGATCCTGTCTTTTTGCCCGTGGCGCAAGCAGAAGGCGAAATATCCGACGGGTCGAACCAACAGTTTTTGCGCTTTGAGTACGGGCTGCCCACCGGCAGCGATGTAATCGGGGTAGATTTCGAGATTCTGAGCCTCGGCGGGCTAGACCTGCGCGCCGAGTTCGTGCGCAACCGGCGCTTCCGGCGCTTCCCCAACCAAAACCTAGAGCAGCATACCCTCGCCGAAGACAAGGGAGAAGCCGGTTATATCACCGCGTCTTATGCCTCCTATCCGTGGTTTGCCTACGGCGAGATGTTCACAATGGACCCCGATTACAGCACGACCGCGTTCATGGCCAACTCGCTGGGCGGCATCGATTACAGCAGCGAAATTTTCCATCTCTTCGAATTCGTCGATGATAACGACGACCAAGATCGCTTTGCCGACTGGCAACGGGCCGGCCAATTCGGCACCGGGATAGGCGCTTCGGGCGGCTCGGTGGGTGCCGACTTAGCAGTGTTCCCCGGGCTAGACGAGAACAACGACTTCGTCTCCGACTTCAACCAAAACCGCAACTCGCGGCCCGACTACGACGAGCCTTTCTTGCGCTATGAGGTCGATCCGCCGGCCTTTCTCTTCGGCATGGACATGAACAACAACACCCTGATCGACCGCTTTGAAGACGACCGTCAGCCCGACTATCCCTACGACCGCGACCACCGTGGCTACAACGCCTACGGCGGCTTTATGCTCAGCGAGGACGCGCAGCTAACCTTTGGCCGCTTGAGCGAGCGCCAGCTAAGCTCAGCCCGCAAGAGCAAAGCCAACTACGGTTTGTTCACCGTGCGCTGGAATTTCCCGGGCCTGCAGATTGCGCTCTTTGAACACGCGAAACTCGTGTCGGACAACATCCCGGAAGACCGCTTGCGTTGGGTCGATCCAACGGGCCGGACGGACTTTACCGATCCGCTCGACAATCAAGATACGTTCGTCAACAGTGTTTACTTGCAGGCCGACTACAATCGCATCCGCAACCTCAGGGCGACCGCCAAGGTCAAACACGAGCTTTTCAACCAGCGAGGTGAGCAGGCCGCCGACAAGCGCGACCGCTCGTTTTTCGGGCTGATTACCAAAGCCGACTACACCGTTCCCATTAGGACGGACCTGACCATCTGGCCCAAGTGGAAGAGCACCTTCAGGCGCGAGACTCCCACCGATCCGTCGCAGGCCAATATCCGCGAGCTAGAGGAAACCCTGTTCTTGATTTCGCGCTATTCGATCCTCGAACAGACTTGGATCGCGCTCGGTCTAGAGTTCAGTTGGTTTGAGAACTTGCGCGACCGGCCAGCCGAGCTACAAGTAGGTTATGTCGAGGATTTTACCAGCCGCGTCTATTCGATTCTGTTCTCCAATACTTCGGCCTATTTGGGCTATCAGCTAACTCTAAATGCGGGTCTTCAGCTAGAGGAACAAAACTTCGAGGCCGAGAAGCGCAACACCTCGCTTGGGTTCATTCGCGTCTTCGCCAGCACTGGGCAGGAGTAAGCGGGAACGGCGAAATTTGAACTTGCTAAGCACCCCTAAAAAATGTAATATAGTGCGTCCTAGAGGGATGATTCGTCATAACTATATCACCAATCCCACGGAGGGAAAGCATGAAAAAGACCCTTTTTCTTTTTGCCGTTTGCGCCGCAGCGTTTGCCTTAGTTAGCCCGGCCAACGCGCACGTCGGCGCTGAGTACTTCATCCCAGGCGTGCCCAATCCCAGCGCCATGACCATCGACGGTCTCGAAGACGATTGGGGCTGGCTGGACGAGGAATTCATCCTCACGACCGAGGGCATGTTCACCGCTGGGGGCGAAACCATCGCTAAGGAAGACTACGACGTCAGCATTCTGATGGCGTGGAGCACGCCGCCGGACAATCGCTTCTACTTCTTCATCCGCGTCCAAGACGACACCCTGCGTCTGATCGAAGAAGACCAGAAGCGCTGGTGGAACGACGACTGCATCCAGATCACCTTCGATCCGGATCACTCGGGTGGCGACTTCTTGGGCGAAAACGTCGATCAGGTTCTCAACGCCCAGCGCTATCACCTGCGCATCAAGCCGCTGCCGGGCCAGCCTGTGGCGTACAACAGCTTGCTCGAATACATCGATCTGCCGCCGATTGGCTGGAGCTCCGATATGTTTGAAGGCGAGCCTACGGGCGACATCTTCGAGATCGCCTGGACCGTCAATCCGCCGGATGCCGAGCATTTCTCGACCAACGTCTCTTACACCTTCGAGTTCCGCAATGCTTTTTGGGACATCCACGGTGTGACCCAAGACGAGGCGATTCGGCACATATTCGAAAATGACCAAGTGACCCACATCGGCGTGCGCCCGCTCGATGGCGACGGCGGCGAGACCGGTGCCAAGCACCAGCTCTATCCGCTGGGCGGCTCCACGGGCCAGGATCAGAAGGGTGACCAGATGCTCGACTACATCCTGCTGGAAGCCGACGAACCCGAGGAAGGCACGGCAGTCGAAGCCACAAGTTGGGGTCGAGTAAAAAGCCATTTGAACAGCCAGCTCGACTAAATAAGGCTGTATTGCATCAGCCGTCTAGCAAAGAGAGGAGGGGCAACTGCCCCTCCTCATCTTGTATTAGTAGCTTTCAAAGAAGCGAGGATAGCCATGAAGACATTGGGTAGCTTGCTCCTATTGCTAATCGCGCTCGCCGGATGCGGCTTGAAGTTCGGGTATCGGCACTTTACCGGCCCGGTGGTGCCCGCGGAAACCACTGCCGACAACTACTTGGTCGGCGACGACCGCAGCATCACTTTCGTCAAAGACCGTCTAGAAGTAGCGATGTTGCCCATGTCGTCCGAGGCCCTGAATCGGCAATTCGCCGGCGTCTCAGCGGCTCCTGAGGGCTTTACCCTGCCCAACCCCTACGCGGTGGCGACCAATCCCTACACCTATGGCGATTGGACGCCGCCCGGCGAAGAGGAGGCACCGACGCGGTTTACCGTATTTCTGGTCAAGGTCAAAAACTACGCCTATCCCAAGGTCCGCCTAAATCCAGCTAACATCGAATTAATCGCCCCCAACGGGCGTCGCTACGAGGCACTCAGTCTCCTCTCCTTGACCGAGTACTATTGGCCCTACGCCCAAGCCTACGGTGGCAATGCGCGCAAGGGGTTCAAGGCGCGGCGCGATCTCTTGAATCGCACCCTGTTCGCCGACGACATGATCTTCAGCGGCCAAGAGCAAGAGGGATATTTGGTCTTTCCCCCGCTCGATCGCGACGTAGAGGAATTCACGCTGTGGGTCCGCGATATGGTGCTGAGATTCGACTTCCGCGACGCACCTGTGGAGACCGTGGATATACCCTATGATTTTCAGCGCGAAGTGTACTACGCTCGGACTCGGCGTGCAGACAAGAGTTGAAATGGCGGCGCGTGCGATCAGTTGTTTGTCTCTGGTCATTATCGCCGCCTGTAGTTCCCCCCAAAGCGACAAAAACGTCGTAGCCCGCGTGGGCGAAATCGCTATTACCTTCGAAAATCTACAGCGTTTCAAAAGTGACATGCCCCCACTCCTGCTTTCCGAGCGGGAGGGCGTCGCTGCATTGGAAGAATATCTCCAAGCAATGATCGACATGGAGCTTCTGTTGCTAGAGGCGCGGAAGGGGCAGATCGATAGCGACCCAGATTTTATAGAGCAATGGGAACAGGCGCGAAGAGAAAAGCTCTTCCAACAATTCGTCAAGCTGGAAATCCAAGACAAAATCGACCTGCCGCAAGAGGAAATAAAGCGGCAGTGGGGTGAGAGCAAGTGGAATCGGCTCCTAAAACTCGCCCGCATCCGCTCGAGTACCGCCGACGAGGCCGCCCAAGCCCTGCGTGCCCTAGAGAATGGAACCCCGTTTGAGGAAATGTCCGGCCAACCCCTGACCCACCACCAGCAAGGGAGTCTCCAAGGAGCGTTGAACTCCTACGTTGGACGAAACAATATCGAAGAGTTCGGGGTTTCTTTCGATGTGGCGGATGTGCTTTTCGAGCTCGCCAAAGGCGAGATTAGCGAACCGCTGAAGGTCGAAGCTGGCTACGACATATATAAGGTGTTGGACGAACGTCCCGCGCCGGCCAGCTATTACTTGATCTTTTCCCAAGGGACACTAATGGCCGCCTTCGGCGAACGTCGGCGAGCGCTCATTGCCGAGTTGATGCGGGAATACAATGTCGAACTAGATCCCCATAATATTTCCGAGTTAGCCACCATCGTCGCCCAAGACAATGTGGAAGATATCGACGCGGAGGGCATTCTGGGCCGCTACGACGGTGGCCAGATCACACTAGCGGACTTCCTAGCGCTCTACCCGAAAGTGCGTCGGGTCGCCTCAGTGGGCACTGACAGTAGCGGTATTGATGAGTTCGTTCGGCTCTATCTGGTGCCCGAGGTGCTCTTTCCCGTGGCAATCGAACGCCGCGGCTTAGCCCAGGAGCCAGCGATAGCCGACTGGCTGCGGATCAAAAAACGCGCGATGCTCATCGAAGAGTTGCGCCGCCGCGACGTGGAAGAGCGCGTCGATCTGAGCGAAGATGTGCTTCGACGCTACTACGAGGCCAATCTGCATCGTTTCATGGAAGATCGAGAAGTAACCGTGCGGGAGATCCTAGTTGCCACCCAAGAAGAGGCGGAGGCGCTAGCGGCACGCATTCGAGCGGGTGAAGACATGGCGGCCTTGGCTGCAAGTCACAGCATCCGCCAAGGCAACGACAAGGGCCGCTTCCACATCCACTCCTTCGAGCGGGTGGTTTTCGGCGAACTGTTGACAGAGGCCCTAGCCGCAGAAGTCGGCGTGCTCACCGGTCCGGTGGCCATCACTGCGACCCCACACCGCCAAGGCGGTTTCTCGCTGTTTAAAGTCCTAGAAAAGACCCCCGAAAAGCCTAAGCCATACGACGCAGTGGTCAAACAAGTTCGCTACTGGTGGACCAAGGGGGAGGAAAATCGCCTCTATAACGAACTAATTGACCGCCTGCGGGAAAAGTATGCCGCACAAATCTCTATCCACGAGGATCACTTGGCGGCCATGTATGACGCGGCTCAGCTATAGGGCACTGTTTTTCGCCTGCGCATTGCTTTGCGCTTGCGATGGTACCGACGACCACTTAGCAGAAGCCAAGCGTCTAGCGACAGAGGGCAAATACACCGATGCTGTCGCCGCGTGCAACCAAATACTCGCAGCCAATAGCCAGCACCTTGAAGCTCTCTTGCTCTTGGCCCACCTCAATCTGGTTCAAGGCCATCTAGCGCAGGCGGCGCAACTGGCCGAACAGACCGTACAGTTAGCCCCCGACCGCGCCGATGCCTATCTCCTTTTGGGTGATATCTACATCCGGCAGCGGCGCAACGCCGATGCTGCAATAATCTATCAAGAAGGTCTGCACGCTACCGCCGAGCGGGGCGACTTCTATCGCAAACTCGCCATAGCCTACGCCGATGACGGACACTATAGCGAAGCCATAGAGGCCCTCCAGCAAGCCCTCCAACACTCCGACGACGCGTCCATTCACTACAATTTGGGCGTGGTCTATGAGCGGCAGGCACACTACGACGAGGCCAGCCGCGCATTTGCCCGCACCACTGAGATAGACACCACCTATGGCGACGCTTATTTCCGGCTAGGGCAAATCCAAGGCAAGCAGGGCCTATTTGAGGAGGCTGCGGCTAACTTCGCGCGCATGATCAGCCTGGACCCAAACTACGCCCCACCCTATACTGGGCTTGGCCAAGTCCGCATGCAGCAAGGCCGCTTAGACGAAGCCGAGCGCCTCTTTAAGCAAGCCATTGCCCTTGATCCCTTTGAAGGAGAAGCCTACCACCGACTCGGCACGCTCTTTTTGCGGCGAGGAGACCAAGACCGCGGCGAGAAGCTCTTGGCCATGTTCAAACGCATCCAACCCGTCAGCGCCGATATCGAGCGTTTTCGCTATATCCTCAACCTCTACCCCGACGACGCCAACGCGCACTACAACCTAGGGGTGCTCTACGGAGGTCTGGGTCGCTACGCCGAGGCGGGCGTTGAGTACGCCGCGGCATTGCACATCAACGACCAAGATCTCAGTGCCCGCAACAACTTGGCCAATGTTCTACTGCGGCAGGGACGCATCGACGAAGCGATCCACCACTACGAGATCGTGCTGGCGCTCAATCCGCGCTATGCCCAGGGCTTTAACAATCTGGGCTCGGCTTATATGATGAACGGCGATTTGCAGCAAGCCGTCCAGGCTTTTGCCAAGGCGCTCAAGCTAGCCCCGGACAACGCCGATACTCGCTTCAATCTTGCCCGTCTTTACAAAAGCCAAGGGCTGGATGCGCGGGCCGCCGCTGAGATGAAGATCTACAATCAGCTTGTACAGGCCGCTCAGAAAAAAGAACACAGTGAGTGAAGAACAGCTAAACCACCAAAACCGCTTGCTGCTCTACGGCACCGTAACCATCTCCGGGGCGGCGGTGATGATGCTAGAGCTGTTGGGCACGCGCATCATCGGCCCCTTCTACGGGGTCAGTCTCTACGTGTGGTCCTCGCTCATATCCGTCGCCTTGATCGCCTTGGCCCTGGGCTATTACCTCGGGGGCTTGGTCGCCGACAAACAGACGCGCTTTCGGCTTTCCTACGTCATCGCACTCGCCGGGCTGACGACGGCTGTGATTCCACTTGTCAGCCGCCCGGTCTTGTTATGGACTAATGATCTGGGGCTGCGCGCCGGGGCCTTCACCAGTGCCCTGCTACTTTTTTCTCTGCCGCTGACCTGCCTCGGGATGGTGGGACCGCAGGTGATCGCACTGGCGGCGCGGCGGCGGACAGGCGTGGGCATGGCAGCCGGATCGGTCTTCGCGGTCAGCACAGTCGGCAGCGTGGTGGGCACCTTGCTGTTGGGTTTTTTCCTGCTGCCGGCCCTTGGGTCGCGGGTGATCCTCTACGGAGTCAGCGCAGCCTTAATCTTATTGTCACTTGTCGTGGCATGGTACGAGCGACGGTGGGGCCACGCGGGGCTAGGACCAGTCGCAGCCGCAGCGATCGCGACCGGCGCAGGGCTATGGCTCCAGACCGACCCAGAGCCGACCGAATACGGAGATTATCGCCTAGTCCACCAAGCCGAAAGCCACTACGGCTGGGTGCGGGTCGTCGATGACCGCGACCGCCGGGTGCGGTGGATGCTGTCGGACGCTTCGGTCATCAGCGCGCTACGGCTCGACACGCGCGGGCCGGTGCTCAGCTACCAAAAAATCATCGCCGACCTGCCCCACTTGCACCCGGAGGGGCGCAACGCGCTGCTGATCGGCCTCGGCGGAGGCTACATTGCCACGGCATTTGCAGCCCAAGGCATTGCCACCGACGCCCTAGAACTGGACCCAGAGGTGGCCAAAGCCGCACAACAATACTTTCTCTATGAGCCATCGGGCGCGCTACTGGTCGGCGATGCCCGCTACGAAATCCGCCGCTTGGATCAGCAATACGACTTAATCGTCCACGACTGTTTCACCGGCGGGTCCGTGCCCAGCCACCTGCTGAGCGTCGAAATGCTCCGCGACCTCGATCGACTCCTCAAAGACGACGGCCTCTTGGCCCTGAATTTCGTCGGCTTCACCGAGGGGCCAGAAGCCACTGCCGCCGCTGCCGTGTACCAGACACTCGGCGAGGTCTATCCGCACCGGCTGGCCCTCATCTCGCTGCCGGGCGAAACGTTTAACGACTTTGTCTTCTTAGCTTCGCGGCAGCCGATTTCCCTTACGGCTGAGGCCGCGTGGCTCGCGGCGCACGAACATCCCATGCCCGCCGAGGGCGAACTCATCACCGACGACTTCAACCCGCTCGAACGGCTGCAAGTGGCCAAAGCCGAGCGCTACCGGGCCCTCTTGCTAGAGCGCATGGGGCCGATGCTGCTGGCCTTCTGACAAAAGGAGCGTTGCCATGCTAAAAGTTCTCAAGGTTCCCGCAGAGCCGCTGACCCCCTCAACCTTTGCCCCTTTCGGGCAAGTCATCTCCACCTTTGACGAGGCCAAACCCGAAGTCGTGGTAGGAGAGCTAGTCGAGCATGAGTACACTGTGCGGGCCGAGGTCAAAGACCCCACATCCGACCAACTCGACCTATCCGAGGGCCGGCTGCGGGCGCACTTTGCCTTTCACGACGACGCCGGGCAGTCCTTCTATCCGAGCCGGCACTGCCCAACCGTCTGCCCATGATCGAGCCGGAGGATCTGCGCGCCTTTTACTCAGACGGCAGCACCGGCATCTGCATGCACCTCAAGGTGTGGCACACCATGCCCGTGTGCCTGCGCGGCGAGGAGGTGTACCTAACAGCGCGCGGCAACCAGAACTATCACGATCACTCGGTCGATGTCCACTTCGACCAAGACCGCGGCTTGGCCCTGCTGCCCGACATGAGCAGCGTCCCCAACTGGCAGGAGTAGCCGATGGACAAGCGGCTGTGGCGGCATGGGCACCCGCCATCTGCACGGCCTCAAACAGCTAGCCGACTCCCCCTTCGACGCAGTCGAACTGAGCGCGGTCTGCGACATCAGCGCCGAAAACGCCGAGATGGCCGCCGCCGAAGCCGAGAAACTCCTCGGTGTCCGCCCCAAGGTCTGTACCAGTATGGAGGCGATGGTCCAGCAGGTACCGAACTTGGAAGCCGTGGACGTAGTGACCGACCCTTCGGTGCATCACGCCGTCGTCTGCGAAGCCCTCGACTTGGGCTTGCACGTGCTGGTAGAAAAGCCGCTGGCCATCACGGTGAGAGCCTGTCAGCGGATCCTCGACGCAGCCGCGCGCAACGAGCGCATTGTCTCCGTGGCTGAAAATTTCCGCCGCGACCCCTCGGCCCGCATCGTGCGCCACCTACTCGACACCGGTGCCATCGGCACGCCCTATATGGGGATGTACCACTCGCTCGGCGCGGGCAATTCCATTTTTATCACCCCCTGGCGGCATCGCCGGGAGCTGGGCGGTTTTATCCTCGATATGGCCGTGCACTTCACCCACATGATCCGCTACCAGTTGGGGGATTTTGCCGAAGTCTATGCCGATGGGCAAAAATCGGCATCCCTGTCCATGGACTACGAGTTCTACCAAAAGCGCTTCGCCGCCATGCCCGAGCGCATCCCCGCCGCGGCCGAGGACACGACCCAAGCGATCTTCAAAATGGAAAGCGGCGCGACCCTGAATTGGATCGTCGGGATTGCCGGCCACGCGGGAGCGCACCGCGAGCTAATCATGGGTACCGACGGCAGCATTGACGGCTTTGGCGTGCGCGGAGGACGCATAACGCTTGCGCGGCGCGATGCCGAGGCCCTGAGCCAAGAGCAAATCCTCGCCTCAGCGGCCGGAGAGGGACTGACATTCGACCCGCTAACGCGCTACCTTTTTCCGAGCGGCGTCTCGGCCGGCGACCCGCTCGTCGATCTGAAGCTAATCGCATATGAGCTGCACGAAATGGCGGAAGCCATTCGCGGTCAGCGCACCGTCGAAGTGGATGGCCGCTGCGGCCTAAAGGACGTGGCCGCGCTCTACGCGGTGTTTGAGTCGTGGCGCGCCGGCGGCCCGGTGGCGCTCAGTGCGGTCGAATCCTGCCAATCATACGCCTATCAAGCGGAGATAGATGCCGCCTTGGGCATCGACTAACCACGCCAACGAGAGGAGATTGCCATGTGGAACCTCGTCAAAATCCCAGTCGAACCGCTCGTACCCGAGACGTTTGCCCCTTTTGGACACGTAATTCGCACCTTTGAGGAGCGCAAGCCGGACAAAGTCAAAGGCGGCTATGCCACCAACGCCTACCCAGTCCTCGCCACACCCGGCCCCGAGCCCAAAGATGGCCCCGGCTGGTACGCGCTCCACCCCCAACGCGTGCCCATCTCCGAGGGGCTAGAGCGCGCCCATTTTGCCTTTCACACGGACGCCGGCCAGTCGTTTTATCCCAGCTTGCACTCGCCGAGCGTGTTTCTCGTCGGAGTGATCCAAGACGACATCCAAGCCGAGGAGCTGCGCGCTTTTTACTCGGCGGGCGACGTGGGCGTCTGCTTGCACCTTGGAGTGTGGCACACCATGCCTATCTGCGTCGAGGGCCACGACGTGTATCAGACCACGCGCGGCGACCAAGATTACCAAGCGCACTCCGTGGAAATCGACTTCGACCTAGAGCGCGGGCAGTCCATCGTGCCGGACATGGACAATTTCAAAGGGGTTTGAGCAAATGCGACGAGTTGGTAAAGTCCGTATTTGGTATAAATTATGGCATGAGTGCATAGCTGCGTACAAAAAAGGAGCACGACGATGGAAATGGTACTACGCATGGAAGACGTCGTCGATATGGATGACGAGCATTTCTATGCCCTCTGCCAGAACAATCCAGACATGCGCTTAGAGCGCAACGCCGACGGAGATGTAGTTATCATGCCTCCTACCGGAGGAGATACCAGTCGGCGCAACGCCGAGATAATTGTGCAATTGGGGGTATGGGCTAGGCGAGATGGGAGCGGGGTTTTATTTGATTCTTCCGGCGGCTTTCGCCTGCCCAACGGCACTGTGCGCTCACCCGATGCGGCTTGGGTGGAAAGGGGGCGCTTGGAGGGCTTGAGTGCTGAGGAGCGCCGACATTTTTTGCCGCTATGTCCCGACTTTGTCGTCGAGTTGCGCTCGGAGAGCGACTCCCTCTATGCAGTGCAGGAGAAGATGCGCGAGTACGCGGCGTGTGGAACGCGATTGGGCTGGTTGATTGACCCGTCGGAACAGCGGGTGGAAGTGTATCGCCACGGACAGCCTGTGGAGGCGTTGATCGGCATGAGCGCGATTTCTGGCGAGCCGGTGCTGCCGAAGTTTGCATTGGAGTTGGACCATATCTGGGCCGAGTGAGGAGCTTAATCAAATGCGACGAGTTGGTTTTCAGATGCAGGTTAAAAAAGATCGGATCGCCGAGTACAAGGAAGCGCACCGCCAAGTGTGGCCCGAAGTCTGCGCGGCCATCACGCGCCATGGCTGGCATCGCTACTCGCTTTTTATGAACGAAGACGGGCTCGTCTTCGGCTACTTTGAAACCGACACGGATTTTGCCACCGCTCTCGATGGCTTTCTCGCCGAAGAGGTCGTGCAGCGTTGGGGCGCGGCCAATGAGGGGTTGGTCGAGATACCGGAGGGTGGCCCCAAAGACGCGCTAATCGAACTAGAAGAGGTCTTCCACCTCGACTAGCGCCAGGAGCAACCTTGTCGGTGTAAACCCAGAAGCGGTTTTGGCAGAAACCAAGCCTCAACCAACGAAATAGGAAGATTACGATTACAAATGGCAGATTGTGTTCTCCAAACCTTGGTACCAGACATCGAACGCTTGGCAGCAACAACGGTTGCCAAGTATAGACTTCCCGGCATGGCACTCGGCATTATCCGCGATCGAGAACTCGCTTGGTTCGGCGGATTCGGTACAGCGGATCTCGATTCGGGCAAAAAACCTACTGAAAGCACGATTGCCCGCGTCGCCTCCGTGACCAAGACGTTCACGACAACTGCAATTATGCAGTTGCGGGATGCGGGACAACTCAAGTTGGAAGATCCACTATCACAGCACATTCCCGAATTTGCTTCAGCTCGCGCTATCCACGGCGATGCTAATGGCGTGACGCTCCGACGATTGTTGACACACCGCTCCGGCTTGGTCACCGAGTCGCCGACGCACGGTTGGCATGATCTCGACTTTCCAAGCCGCGAGGAGATGCTTGGCAAACTGCCGGAGACGGGGATTGTCATCCCGCAGGACTCCGCTTTCAAATACTCAAACCTGGTGTACAGGGTCACTGGCACGCCATACATCGAATACGTCCACGCCAATATTATTGAGCCGCTCGGTCTAGCGTCCACGGTCTTCGACCTCACGGACGAATTGCGTCCTCACTTCTTTGTCGGTTATAACCCAACGCCCTACCAAGACCGCCCTGAACGCGCTCCTTATGCCCACCTGAACGGAATCTCAGCGGCGGGTCAACTGCATTCCACCGTTGGCGACTTGGCAAAGTGGGTATCGTTCCAATTCCAAACCGACGGTGGAGATCGTCGCGGGGCACAGGTGCTCAAGGGATCAACACTGGTGGAAATTCAACAGCCGCAATACGTCGAGCCGGACTGGTCGGCGGGGCAATGTCTAGGCTGGCGAGCAACCCGCATCGGCGACCATGTCTATCACAATCACGGCGGTGGGATTCACGGCTTTGGCACGCAGGTGTGGTTTAACGTTCCGAGTAAAACGGGCGTGGTTGTCCTCATCAACGTGTGGCCCCCGCACGGAGGTCTTGAGATTGCACAGGAAGTACTTGAAATGGTCCTGAATGCCGACGAAGCAGTGCCGCTTGTACCAGAGCAGCCAGCGCTAGAACCAACACCAGGGGCATTGCGGCGTTTTGTCGGTTATTATCGCGCCGAGCCGGGCATTGATGTGGACATTGAGGTGCGTGAAGGCAGCCTGCGGCTTGCGGCGCACGGTGGGTCTGCGTATTCCCTACATGCCCCGGCAGTCCTCGAACCGACGGACAAGGAGGCGGAATGGCTTGTTCGCGAAGGTCGTGCAGCCGGAGAAATCGCCCGCTTTACGTTTGACGACGACGATCGCGTACTTAGCTACGAGTTGGGAGCTTTTGTGTTCAAAAAGTTGGTGTGACGATACGGCCCCTCTACTCAACTTCTGTGAGAACCGCTTTCAGCCGTTCCGGATAGTTTGTCAAAATCCCATCGACGCCGATCTCGATGTAAGCTCGCATATCTTCAGGGGTATCCGCATAGAAGACGTGCACAACTCGTCCCGCCGCATGGGCCTTTTGGACGAACTCCCGAGTCGTGATGTCCCGCCCCGGCTGCATCGTCCGCAGCCCCATCTCTACCGATTTTTGGATGTATTCCTCTGGGGTGCGATTCGCGCGAAAGATCCGGCACTCAATCCGCGAGTCAATCTCGGCAAAAATCCCAACGCTTTCATCATCTGAAACTCGCGCAATGCCTGTGCAACCTTGCGTTCATAGTGACCGTCTGGATTGCCCCCTTCTTTGAGGTGAACATTGAGTCTAACCTTCCCTTGTACGAGGTCTAATGCTTCCTCCCATGTTGGCACGCGTTCACCCCGAAACTGCTCGCCAAACACGCTTCCGGCGTCAAGGGCTTTGATTTCAGCTAGTGTGAGTTTGGCAATCGCGCCCGTGCCATCTGTCGTTCGATCTACGGTTGAGTCGTGCATGACAATTAGATGGTCATCCTTTGTCATATAGATATCTAGCTCAATCTCATCAACGCCGATTTCCAACGCCTTCTGAAAGGCGATCAACGTATTTTCGGGATAGTTTCCCGACGCACCTCGATGAGCAACATTAACAACCATTTTTTATACCTCTTGAAGTTAGGCGAGCCTGCGATGGCAGCACCGTTGCAATGGCAGCCGTATTCCCGTCGAGCGCCATGAATTCTACCACAAAGGCTTCTTCCCTTGGATGGACATGCACAATCGTGCCGACGTCGCCAGCTACCAACCCTTCCTCCAAGATATCGCTTATAAGTACGATACGTTCATGTTCTTTAAACATCTCCATCCTCCAAGCGGGTGTGCTGCAATGAGCCTAGAACTGTTGCTCCCTATGTCCACCTGCCAAATTACGGCGTACCGCGGTACGGCACCACCACAAACGCCTCCCCCGTAGGCGAGTGCCGAGAATTCTCGTACACAGTCAACAGCACACCAGCTTCCACGTCGGTTGCGCTCTGCACTCGTCCCGAAGGCCAGCGCACGCGCACGGCATCCGCTCGTTGATGTGCGCCTAAGCCGACGATCAAGGTCGCGCTGTTCTGGGCCGAGAAGCCCTCGCCAGCCCGATGCTCGCGCAATAGCGTCCTCCCGCCGACATCCACTTCCACTTGTACGCCATACCCATCGCGCACGCTCCACTCGCGCGAGACCTCGGCATGATTGTTACCCCCCACAAACCGCAACGCGAGGATGTACCCCGCCTTGCTGCGGTTGGCAAACAGCTCGCAGAGCGGCTCGTTGGCATTGACAATAGCCAAATCCATGCGGCCATCGCGGTCAAAGTCTAAAGTAGCGAAGGCGCGGCCATCCGCAGGCGAATCCGCCGCCGACAAACCCGACACGTCGATAAAGTCCCGGCCTTCTACATTGAGAAAGAAGCGGTTGCGCTGGTATCCGCTGAGCGAGGCCCCTGCATCGAGCCGCGCCCCCACGTTGTACGCCCCATCCGTCCGGCCATGACGCACGACCGTACGCCAAAATAAACTTCAGGTATCCTCGGGGAGAGCGACTGCGGCCGGCGGAGTATAGTAGCCGCTCAGGGCATAGATGTCGAGGTCGCCATCGTTGTCAAAGTCCAAAAACTGGCCGCCCCAACCCCAGCCGCCGTCCTCCACCGGCGAGTCTGCAACGAGGGTAAAACCCTCCCTGCCGTTCCGCAGGAGGGAGTTGCCCCGGGCCAAAGGAGCAAAAGTCGCACCCGCCCGCCCGGCGGCTTCGGTGATGCGGCGACCGGCGCTGCTGTGCATGTTGGTCACATACAAATCTTGGCGGCCATCCCCGTCGTAATCGGCCCAACTCGCACCCATGCCAAAGCCCGGATCCGCAGCCCCGCTCTCCACAGTGATATCGACGAGGGTGCCTCCGTCGTTGCGGAGCAAGTTGTTAGCGGCAAAGTCGTTGGCGAGGTAGAGATCCGGGTCGCCGTCGCGGTCGTAGTCGGCCCAAGTCGCCTGTAAGGTATTGCGCCACACCGCGGCGGTTGCAGCGAAGCGGCCGTCGCCAAGGTTGCGCAGCAGGGCGTTGGGCGGGCCGGGCGCGTCGTGGATGAGGTGGCCGATGCGGTCGCGGCTCAGGCTGTAGAGCGCGCGGGCGTGGTCCGCAGGCAGGAAATCGGCTAACAGCGCGCCTGCATGAGACGCGGAGGAGACCGCTTCAAGCAACATCCGCGCGGCATACGTGGAGAAATACGCATCGAGCAGGCCGTCGCCGTTGTAATCAGCCGCTGAGATCGAGGCCACGAGGAACGGCAAGACGCCATCGCCTAATTCATGGGAGGCGAAGTGCCCATCCTCGTTGACCATGTAAAGGCTGGGCGCGAGCGTGCGACCGAGGAAAACATCCGGGGCACCGTCGTTGTCAAAATCGGCGAAGAGCGCAGCCGCGGTGTGGTGCTCCACATCGAGGCCGTATTGGGCTGCGCGCTCGGTAAACGTGCCGTCGCCGCTATTGTGCAACAGCATGTTCCTACCCTGGCGCACGGCAATGTACAGGTCGTCGTACCCATCGGCGTCGATATCCACGACGCTGATGCCGGGATGGCGATCAAAGGCCTGACGAGTGAAATAGCGATGCGGCGCGACGAACACGGAGTCGCTAAACGACTGGCGCACCAGTTCGGCGTGGAGCGAAAACCTAGCCCGGGCGCGGTCCTCGTCGCGCGGGAGCGCCTCGTCGAGGACTTCGGCAAACAGCGCGTGCTCCCGCGTGAGCATCTCCAGCGATTCGGTCTCCCAGCGTCGAATCCGCCAAGTGGCATCTTCCTCTTGCTGCCAGTCAAGCACCAGCCGAGCCAGTATTTGCGCACGCTCCCCGTCTTGTGTTTGCGCCAAGGCGTCAAAGCGCAAGCGGGCTTGATAAATCGTCTCTTCCTCGTCGAGCAAATGCCCGGTTTCAATGTGGAAGGCCGCATAGTCGAAGAAATGTACCGCAGCTAAGAGCGGATTCCACAGTTGAATGTCTGAACCACGGAACTGCTCAGCTGGTGCAATCCCCCAGCGCTGACGTTTAATACCCAGCGCCGGGACGACCTCGGTCGCCTCCACCGTCTGCTCCACATCCGCAACATCAATCGCAGCGGCAAAAAGCGCGCGAGCCGGCGCGACGGGCAGTTGACCTTGGTACATCCCCAAGGCGAGCAGCGGCAGGGCCTCGCCGCTCAGATGCTGTTGCACCGCTTCGCTGCGGTCAATAGTTGCCAAGAGCCGATTGCGTTCCTGCACCTTTTGCAGCGAGCGGACCGTACCGTACCCCCCGAGGACAGCAAATGTGCCAAAGGCGAGGACAACGAACACAGTGGGAATCAGCGGCAGCCGAGGGCATCGCCAAACGAGCCAACCACCGCCAAAGAGCAAGACGATCTGGAGGACGATGATCCCTTCAGTGCCAAGCGGATGCGCCAAAAAAAAATGCGCGAGAGCCAGCGGATTGAAGGCCAAGCCACTGAGCAGCAGGGCCGCGCCGGCGAGGCGCACGGCGGCGCGTTTAGTTAGTGAGTTCATGGCGAGAAATTATTTCAGAAACGGCCGCACGATCATCTTCGACGACGCAGACGCCGAGCCGCTACTCGGCCTGACGGACTTGGAAGCCGATCAGCTGAAAAAGTTGCCCGCTGTCCGCTTTAAAAAGGCTAGCATAGAATAACCTTGTATATTGACCATCAAACGGTGAATTTACAAGGATAGTCAGTGGTTTCTCGGTCGCGGCAAGCGGGATATATTAGAACCGCTCCCAAAAAAGGAGGACGCTCTTGTTCGCTGAAATCGCCCGCCACGCCCTCGATCGGGTGCCCTTGTCCATCATCTTCGACGATTCCACGGTGCTGGTCAACCTCAACTATTTCTTCCTCCGCGACCGCACCATCGCCGAGGGCCGTCCCCAGCGCTGGGAGGATGTGCCGGTGGCCCATCCTACGTCCTTTACCCGCGAATTTGCCGAGTGGTGCCTAGCAAGCGGCGTCCGGGGCAAGTTCTCGGTAGTGCCCTGCCCGGCGGCCCTAGGGCGCATCGACGAGGGACTGCCTCTCTTCAGCAAAGCCCAGCAAGACGAATGGCTGGCCATGTGCCGCGAGGTCATCGTCCCCGCCTTCGACATCACGCCCGAGATGCTCACCCCCCAAGACCTTGCAGCCACTCCCCTCCAGAATATGGGAGCAATACGATTGGGCCACGCTGCCCGAAGACCAAGAGGAATTGGTCACCGAGTACATCGCCCAAGCGTGCCGCATTCTAGTCGCTGTGGGCCTGACGCCCCAAGGGGTAACCTCACCGGGCGGCTTCGGCGGCCGCACCCTGCCCTTTTACGCCCGCTGTGCTGGCGAGGCCGTGCGCCAAGTCACGGGCAACCCCGTGCCCTACTTTTTTCAGCGAGTCTCCAGGGACGACACGGTAGACACCCCCGTGTGGTACCCCGATCGCCAAGCCGGACAAGCCACCGGCGAAATCATCGCCTCCACCGGCGACTGGACCGGCAGTTGGACCGGGTATGGCGAGGTCAATCCCGACAAGTACATCACTCCCGACCTAGAAAGCGGTCGCCTACCGGCCCTCATCGACGCGGGCGAACCGGCTGTACTCATCAGCCATTGGCAGGGGTTTTATGGGCTACACGATGCAGACCGGCGCGGCTTTAACGCATTCAAGAAGGTGGTGAGCCGCCTCGCCGAGCGCGATCCGAGGGGAGAGCGCACCCAATGGCGCACCTGTAGCCAAATCACCACCTATGCCTGCGCCCGCGCCATGGCCGAGATCGCAGTAGAAGGCAACACCGTCCGCCTCGATCTGCCGGTGCAGACCCCCGACCTAACTCTGCGTCTTACAAACGGAGAGGTGCGCTCAGTCCGGGTAGATGGCCGCCCATTGACGCGAGCTGCCAACCGTGCCGCCTTCAGAAGCGACACTTTTCTGTTAGAGGACGGAGCTACTTTAGTCGCCTTTGACCCAGCCCAACGCCAAGTGCTAGTAGAAGTGGAATAACTAACTGATGTTACGCGGTATGAGATGCTTTGCTCCGCTCAGCATGACGGTGCTGATGTCTTGCTACCCATGTCATGCTGAGCGGAGCAAAGCGGAGTCGAAGCATCTCTATACCAAGACAATGCGTAACACCAGTAACTAACTTAAACGGAGACTGTACCCATGAACTCACGCCCCCAAATACTCATCGCCTGCAACAAGCACGTGCGCGAGCAGTACCTCGCCGCGAACGATTTCGCACGCCTCAAAGCCTTCGCCGACTGGGACTGGTTCGAATGCGAAGGCGGCGGCATTTACGACACCAACGCAGACACCGAGACCGCCCGTGCGCTAGGCGAGCGACTGGGCGGTTACGACGGCTTGATCGTCTGCCACGGCTGCCCAACGCTCGATGCCGCAATCTTAGATCGAGCCCCTGACCTGAAGATCATCGGCGAGCTAGAAGGCGACCGCTTTGCCAGCCGCATCGACGTCGAAGCCGCTTGGGAGCGGGGCGTCTGCACAGTCGATACGACCAACGGCTCGTCGTATCCAGTGTCCGAGTGGGCCTTGGCGCTCATTATCATTTCCCTGCGCAACGCCGGAGCCCAATTCCGCCGCCTCATCGCCGGCGACGTGAGCCCTCGTCCGCAAAGCGACTTTGGCTTTATCCACGGCGATCTGACGGCTGCGGCCACATTGGCCGGCGGCTAATCCAGTTTTTGCGCCCCTTCCAGGCCGAAGTGTGGGTGTGCGATCCCTATCTGGCGCGCGAGATGGCCGACGCCGTCGGCTTCCTCAAAACCTCACTGGACAACGTGATGTCCCAGTGCGACGCCATCGTCTGTCTAGCGCCACACACCCCGCGCACCGAGCGCATGATTGGCCAACGAGAGCTAGACCTGATCCAGCCGGGCGCAGTGTTCGTCAATGTGTCGCGGGGTAAAGTGGTGGATTCGGATGCGCTGGTGAGGCGGCTCAAGCGGGGCGACATCGTCGCCGGTTTAGACGTATTCGACCCGGACGTGGGCGAGGACAACGCCTATGGCGACAAGGAGATCCTCCACCTCGAAAACGTCTTCGTCACCCCTCACATCGCCGGCGTAACCGTACAGAGCTACCCTCGCTTTTTCACGCTAATGGTCGATGAACTCGACCGCTTCTTCCACGGGCACGAGACCCTCTTCGACCTGACGCCGCGCTCCATCGCCAACCGCCGAGGCAGTGAGTTAGCTAAATAGGGCCGAGGAGGAGTTGAACCGTGAATCTAATAGCACCAACGGCAACAGTACAAGTACCGGACTGGGTCGCGTACCCAGATCGCGACTGGGTGCAGATCACGCCCGCCGAAGCCGGTCTCGATGCGCGGAAATTCGCCGCCTGGCTGGACAGCCTCGATGTCAGAGGGGCGAGCTTTGGCGGCGAAGACCACAGCGGCGACCAGTACGGTGCCGTACTCACGCGCGGCGGATACCTAGTGCACGCCTGGGGCGACCGCCACTATCGGCATCAGACAGCCTCGGTCGGCAAGGCCCTGACGTGGGTGGCACTGGGCGCGGCCGTTGACGACGGCCTCCTCGACCCGGACGAGCCGATCCACCAGACGTGGACCGGAGCCGGGCAGTTGTCGCACGAGCACAAGTACCTCGATTGCGGCCACCACCAAAAACTCACCTGGCGCCACTTGATCGGGCGGCGCGATGAGAGCCTGCACTGGGGCGGCTTCCCCTTTGAAATCGGCAACCGCTGGCGAGAGCAGCGCACCGGTCTCGAAGAGCGGGACGCAGTTCCCGGTATCCCCACATGGGCCACTTGGACGGGCGATCCCTTCTACGACTGCTACGCCCATGCCGAACCGGGCACCCAAGGGCTGTACAGCAGCGCCGGCTTCTGGCGGTTGGGCCAAGCGCTGACCTACGTTTGGGGCCGCGACCTCAAGGACGTGGTCCAAGAGCGCCTGTTCGACGCCATTGGCATCCCGTACGAGCGCTGGGACTGGCTCGCTGGCGGCGCAGTGAAAGAGCAAAAATACCTCTATCCCACCATTCCAGACGCGTACACCTACCTCGACCCACCCTACGAGATCGGCGGCCAAGTCGTGCGCA
>JAGWBY010000160.1 GCA_021295675.1 Candidatus Latescibacterota bacterium
GCAGGTCTGCAACTTTGACACCGCGGATCTGGACGACCCTGAGATCGGTCGCATCCTGTCGACCAACCACGGCTGGGAGGGCAACGAGCAGCGCTACGAACTGATGCAGCGCGTGCGCTTGTGGCGCTTTGTATCCGACCAGCCAAACTACGATGTGGGCGAGCGGTTTATGCGGCGCATTGAGTACCAGCCCGGAGAGGCGGCAGGCTAGATGCCGAGGATTCGAGCGATGGAGGATGGAGACATGCCCAAGCCCCCAACTCGTCGGCCTCCCGACCCGAAAGCCTGCGCGGTTGCCCGCGCCGTTGGCGAGGCGGTCCACCCAAACCGGGTCATTCTGTTCGGCTCCCGCGCCCGGGGCGACTTTAGCCCGGATTCGGACATTGACCTGCTGATCATCACCGGCCCCGGCCCGATGGACCGGCAGACGTACCAACGCACCAGCGCGGTAGCTCACCGCAAAGTCGAGGAACTGTATGGCGACTCGATAGTTGTCGATTTGATCCGCATGAGCGAAGGGGCCTTCCACGATGGGCGGCGGGCGCACAACCACATGGCTGGCCAAGCCGTCCGCGACGGCTTTGACGCGAATGGAGACAAAGTGACCTACGACAACCCAGAGCCGAGCAATTGGCCTGACATACAGCAGCGCATGGCCAATGCCGAGCGGGAACTCGGCGTGCTGAAAATTCTGGTGGAGGCAAACGCTGCTCAGGAGGCCATTGGCTTTCACGCGCAGCAGGCGCTAGAAAACGCGCTGAAAGGCTGGATTTCCGCGCTCGACGCCGAGTACCGCAACACCCACGACCTGACGAGGTTGGCGGCGATTGTGCGCCAGCATCCGGCCGAAAACGACACCTCGGCTGGCGAGCGGCTGGCGTGGCTGACTGAGTATGCGGTGCGCTACCGCTATGCCGGCGCGGAGGTGGTCATGGACGACCGCTTTGCGCTGCTCGCGGCCGTGACCGAGACCGTCGAGGCGATCCTCGCCCGCATCCGCGTGCTGACCGCAACGGAAGGGGAGGGGTCGGTCCCGGAAACGGATCAACCGGATTCGTCTGCACAACCGGATGAATCGGCGGCAGAATAGAGCAGCACTTGATCTGGGAAACCTACTGCTCTGACGTACCTTAGAAGCTGTCTGCAAACCCCTGGTGGCCTTCGCGCGGCTGCAAACGCGGCGGCCGGCGTTGGGCAAAGCCACCCATATTTCGTCAATATGGGCGGCTTTACCCGCCTTGTCCGCCACGCTTTCGCTCGCGCTCGGGGCACACCCGGAATTTACAGACAGCTTCTTAAACCCCTGAAATTGACACAAAGATGCTAGCCGATCCGGTCTTGCTGTCGTCGTATGCCCACTGCGGGCAGGAGCGCTCCTTTGCGTTTGTCGATCCGGTGGACGAGGTGGTGGCCGCAGCCGCGGACGAGGTGCGCTCGGCTCTCAGTGCGGTGGAGCGGGCGGTGGAGCAAGGGCTGCACGCTGCGGGCTTTGTCTGCTACGAGGCCGCGGCCGGTCTGGACCCGGCTTTTACCACCCGTCCCGCTGGTGCACTTCCTTTGGTTTACTTTGGCCTCTTTGCGGAGCGGACGCCGGTAGCTGCACCTAGTGCTGGCTTGGGTTCCTACGAGTTGGACGAGTGGCGGCCGTCGGTGTCGCGGGAGGAGTACGAGGCTGCCATCGAGCGCATCCGCGCCTACATTGAAGCCGGCGATACGTACCAGGTCAACTACACCTTGCGCTTGCACAGCCGCTTCCAGGGCGATCCGCTGGCGCTGTACCGCGATATGGGGCTGGTGCAGGAATCGGCGTTGTGCGCGTACTTTGACTTGGGCCGGCACGTGCTGATCTCGGCGTCGCCCGAGCTGTTCTTCCGCCTGCGCGATGGGCTTTGCACGGTGCGGCCGATGAAGGGAACCCGACCTCGGGGCCGCTTTGCAGCCGAGGATCAACAGCGGGCTGACGACCTGCAACATTCCGCCAAGGACCGGGCCGAAAATCTGATGGTCACGGATATGCTGCGCAACGACTTAGGGCGCATATCTCAAGTCGGCAGTGTGGCGGTTCCAGCCCTGTGGTCGGTCGAGCGCTATCCCACGGTGTGGCAGCTAACATCCACCGTGGAAAGCCAACTCAAAGCCGGCGTGAGCTTGCCCGACATTTTTGCCGCACTCTTCCCCTGCGGCTCGGTGACTGGCGCGCCCAAGGTACGGACCATGGAAATTATCGCCGAACTGGAGCGCGCCCCGCGCGGCATTTACACCGGCTGCATGGGCTATGTGTCGCCGGGGCCGGAGGCGTGCTTCAACGTGGCGATTCGCACGGCGCATCTCGACCGGGAGAGCGGACAACTCGAATTTGGCGTGGGTGGCGGGATCGTCTGGGAATCGTCGGCCGCGGGGGAATACGCCGAATGCCTCATCAAGGCCGAGGTCTTGCGCACCCGGCGGCATCCGTCTTTTGAACTGTTGGAGACTCTGTTGTACGAAGAAGGGGATTATTTCCTGTTAGAGAGACATTTAGAGCGTTTGTCTCAGTCGGCAGCTTACTGGGGATTTTGCTACGCGGGCGACCGCGTACGTGCGCAGTTGCAAGACGCGACCAAGGCTATGGAAGGCCAATGTAGGGTGCGCTTGCTGCTGGCCCGCAACGGCGAGGTCCGCGTGCAGCACCAAGCGCTCGCGCCGCCGCGACGGCTGCGGGTGGCCCTTGCCGCCGAGCCGGTGGACAGTTCCGATCCTTTGCTGTACCACAAGACGACTCACCGGGCCACGTACGATCGGCAGTTGGTAGCCCGCCCAGATTGCGACGACGTAGTGCTGTACAACGAGCGCGGCGAGCTGACCGAGTGCTGCATCGGCAACTTGGTGCTGGAGCGCGACGGCGTCCGCTACACGCCTCCGGTCGAATCTGGGCTATTGGCTGGCACCTTCCGCGCGGAGCTGTTGGCGCAGGGCCAGCTTTGCGAGCGCCCGTTGCCCGTCGGCGAATTGGCGCGGGCCGACGCCCTTTACCTTATTAATTCAGTTCGGCGCTGGGTCGAGCTGGAACTCGTGTAAAGGAGCGTATCATGTATCGCATTGGCCAAGCAGAAATCAAGCAACTACAGCAGCTATTCGACAGCGGCGCGATCTTGCTTTGAGAAGAATTGGGCGCGCTACGTGGGCGTGGAGCACTGCCGGATGACGCGCTCGGGGACCTCGGCGCTGTACGCAGCATTGGTGGGATTGGGCGTGGGGCCGGGGGATCAGGTGATTGTGCCCGCCTATACCTACATGGCGACCGCCCTAGCGGTGCTGGGAGCTGGGGCCATTCCGGTGATCGCCGATGTAGATGAGTCTTTGACGCTGTGCCCCAAGGATTTAAAGCGACGAATTACCAAACATACTAGGGCGATTATTCCGGTCCACATGGTCGGCCTGCCCTGCGATATGAAGCGAATTACCAAGATCGCCCGCAAACGCGACTTGCTCGTTCTCGAAGACGCCTGTCAGGCGGTGGGCGGTGGGTACGAGGGCCGGATGCTGGGCAGTTGGGGCCACGCCGGCGCGTTTAGTTTCAATTTCTTCAAGAACATGACCTGCGGCGAGGGCGGGGCGTTTGTAACCAATACGGAGGCGGTGCATCAGCGCGGCTCGGTGGCGGTGGACTGCTGCTCGTTTTACTGGAACCCCGACGAAGAGCGCGAAGAGCTACAATTTGCCGGCCCCAACTTCAGGGGCTCTGAGGTCGAGGGGGCCATACTCAACGTGCAATTGCGACGGATCCGGGGGATGCTTAAGACCATGCGCGCCCACAAGCAGGAGTTGCTACAGGTCGGGCTGGCGGCGGGGTTGGAGTCGATAAAGAACAATAGCTTGGATTACGAGTGCGGCACGCACCTGGGCTTTTTGTTTGCCGCCGAGGAGGAGGCGCGCTCCTTTTGCAACCGCTTGGCCGACCAAGGCGTGTCCTCCTTTTTGCCCATGGATACCGGCCGCCACGTCTATACGCGCTGGGAGCCTATTTTGCGCTACCAAGGCGCGCACCATCCGGCGCTCAACCCCTTTAAGCTACCGGCCAACCGCAAGGCACGGGTCAAATACAAGCTAAATACGTGCCAAGACTCGCTCGACGTTTTGGCACGCGCCGTGTTGGTGCCCATGCACCCGAACAACACCAAGGTCAAGGTGCGGAAGATGGGCGAGGCGATTCGGGCAGCCGCGGGCTGAGCGGCGATTTACGGCTTGGATCACAGTGCGGAGACGAGATATTTAACGTGGGAGCTGATGTTACGCAGTTTTCCAGAAAATCCTCGATTTCGCCCCAATATCTTGGGTCAATAGGCTTTGATAAACCACAAGATAGAGAGCTACTGCGTAAGGTCAGGTGGGAGAATACTCGGATCACTCGCCCCAGTAACTTGCGCCAACAACTCGAAGTACCCGCGCTTGCGATCTGTGTTGATGCCCCAGTTGACCGGGATGTTCTGATAGCCGTCGCGGTAATCGCCGAAGGTTGACGAACCGCCAGCCGCGTCCCCGGGATCGAAGTACCCCCACGAAGCATAGGCCGACAGCGCAGACAGGAAGTTGTTGTCTGGCTCGTCGAATGCGAAGTGATCGTCCTCGGTGAAGAGAATCGGTTTTGCCGTGTAACTGGGCAAGGCGCGGGTTTGCTTGACCATCTCAGCGATGCGCGCCGGTTGGGTAACGCCGTTGCCGTGCAGCATGATGTAGTCCGACGCCGCCACCACATCGTCGTCCGGCACCCGACCACCACCGTACGAAGTACCCACCAACAACCGTCGCCCAGCTAATTCGTGAGAACGCGCCCGGTCGATTAACTCAGCCACGCGATGCGGTTGCAGGATCTCGTGCTCGTAACGCGGCACATTCGTCTCGTTGTTGATCTCGATCAGCACATTGCCGTACCCCGATTGCAAAACCCACTCCGTCGCCTCATCCACCGCGCGGCACACCGCTTCCTCGTCTGTCAAACGCTCGTCCTGCCCGAAGTAGAAATACCCGAGGATCACCACCATCCCCAGTCCGTCGCAGGCCGCGGCGATGCGTGCGGTCCGTTCCATGTAGGCAGGTTTCAGCGAACCGTCGGGTGTAAAAGCCGAGTTGTGCCAAGGTTGCGAAGCCGGACTCGGCAAGCCAGCCCACATCACATCGTCGCTGGCATCCATGCGCCGCGCCGCCATAATTTCCCGAAAACCCGCCTCGCGGTAGTATCCCGTAGGGCTCCCGCCCTGCAGATTGACCGTCACCGCCAATAACCCGTGTGCCCGATAGGTTGGTAGCTGCGCGATAAACTCGTCCGTGTTGCGCTCAGCGTCCCATTCGCCCGTATCTGGATACGCCCAAAGTTGCCGCGTTACGGGATTTTCGTCGTCGAATATCGCATTCGTCATGCGGCTGTTCATCAACAAACCCTCAACCTCCCAGCCGCGATATCGTCGCCCGTGATACGTGGTTTGGCCGTTGATTAGCCAATATTCGCCAAAAGTAGTGATCTGAGTTTCAATCGGTGTTGTCATGTTGTCCTCGGTTGGTGATTAGCGATAGACGGCTTGGATCATGGCGCGGATGAAGCCGGTGGCGAAGGCGTGGCCCTGGCGTCCACCTGCGTCGTCGGGGATGGACGGAGTGTGATCCATCATAAACGGCCCGTTAAAGCCGACTTCCTTGTAGGTCTGCATCGCCCGGTACATATCGACGTCGCCCTCGTCGATGAAGACTTCCCTGAAATCCTTGGGCGTACCGCGCACGTTGCGGAAGTGGACGTAAGCGATTTTGCCTTGGCGGCCCATGCGGCGGATGGCCTCGTACACGTCAATGCCCATTTCGGTGACGCAGCCTTGGCAAA
>JAGWBY010000161.1:0-2097 GCA_021295675.1 Candidatus Latescibacterota bacterium
TCTGGCACTCGGCGACCGTGTTCAAGGGCCGCGAGGGGCAGCGCTATTCTGCCACCCGAATCTACGGCCGCGCCGACCACTACTGGGAGGGCGTGAGCAGCTTTACTAACCGAGGGATGCAAGATCACTTCCGGGCCTTTATCGGCCGGCTTTCGGCGCGCGAACGAGCACTCTTCCGCTTTCCGCCACCCGGCCACGAATACTACACCCAAGAGACGCTGGCCCGCCTCGAAGATCAGTATCCGGGCTGGAATGCGCGAGGAGAGTACGATCTATGAGCGACGAAAGACCCGATCTCCCCACCCGGATTCCACTGGAGCCAACGGGCCGAAATTGTCACCCACGCCGGCAATCGCGATCTCAGATCAAGTTAAGCGAGACACAATGCCGGGCGGCTGTAGCCGGCGGAAACCCTGACGTCACTATCTGCCCTCAGAAAAGACATTGCACTGCAATGGATTATGGCGACAATCAAGAATAAGATCAATCCATTGACATTATCGAGCTCTCCTGTATCTTTCTGTTAGAATCAGTACGCTAACTCTATTCTTGGTGTCCAATGCGACAGATAGACTCCGAGCAGCTTCACGAACGGATTCGAACCGAGAATCCGTGGTGGGCAGGGAAGGGTATCGGTGACGAGCTCGATTCACTGACCCCCCGTGCGTACTTCGACCTTCTCTTTCCACTGATCACCGAGCTCAGCGTGCGACGAGCCATCGTCCTCATGGGACCACGCCGAGTTGGGAAGACGGTGCTCATTCACCATGCCATCAGGGCCTTGCTCGACCAAGGCGTCCCCCCGAGACAGATAGCGTATGTCTCGGTCGACCATCCGCTCTACAACGATCTCGGACTCGAAGCGCTAATTGACCTCTACCGCAAAGCTGCCGACGCGGATCTAGGCCAAACTGCATATGTCTTCTTCGACGAGGTGCAGTATCTCAAAGAGTGGGAGGTCCATCTCAAGGTACTGGTCGATCGTGAGCCATCCCTCAAGCTCATCGTCTCTGGCTCTGCCGCTGCGGCGCTGAGCCTGAAGAGTCAGGAATCCGGAGCGGGAAGGTTCACCGATTTTCTGCTTCCTCCATTGACCTTCTACGAGTACTTAGAACTTCTCGGGAAAAGCGGCCTTTTAAGGGAGGCCGAGGTGGCGGGACGGCCACTGTTTCAGGCCGAAGATCTCCCTCGCCTCAATGATTACTTCCTCCACTACCTCAACTACGGAGGATATCCCGAGGTTGTCTTCTCGGAGGCGATACAGGCCAACCCCTCGCGGTTCATAAAGGGGGATATCATCGACAAGGTCCTGCTGAGAGACCTGCCGAGTCTGTATGGAATCAGCGACGTCCAGGAACTCAACAAGCTCTTCACGACGCTCGCTTTCAACACCGCTGGCGAGTTGTCTCTTCAAGCTCTTGCGACGAGCTCCGGCGTCGCGAAGAACACGATCAAGCGATACATCGAGTACCTAGAGGCAGCCTTCCTCATCAAGGTGGTACATCGAATAGATGAGTCGGCACGTCGGTTCCGCCGAGCCCGCTGGTTCAAGATCTACCTGACCAATCCATCCATGCGAGCTGCCCTTTTCGCGCCGGTCAAACCTGACGCTCCGGAGCTGGGCCCATTGGCCGAAACGGCCGTCTTTTCGCAGTACTTCCACGACGACGACGCGCAACTGTTCTACGGCCGTTGGAAGAAGGGTGAAGTCGACATGGTGCGGCTCAACGCGGCCCAAGTGCCAGTCTGGGCAGTAGAAGTTAAGTGGTCTGACCGGTATCCAAGCCGCCCGGAGGAACTCGGCTCTCTAGTTGCTTTCTGCCGCGAGAACGGCTTGACACAGGCGTGGGTCACTTCACGAACGATCCGATCAACTGGCACAGAGGGTGGAGTTTCGCTGAACTTCATCCCAATGAGCGAGCTCTGCTTCACGGTTAGCCACAACATCATCCACGGCAAGCGCGTAGCCGTTGGTGAGTTGCTCTGATATTACTCGCGCCGCCGCCTCGACTGAATTGCATCACTCCGCCACGTGGCTCAGGACGAGATCGCGCAAAGTCACCATGCCGAGCGGGTTGCGCTCGTAGTCGACGACCA
>JAGWBY010000161.1:2152-5841 GCA_021295675.1 Candidatus Latescibacterota bacterium
GGCGGCCCGATGGCGAATTGTGGTGCATCGTCCGCGCCAACAACGCCTCAATGTACTGGTCCCAACCGCCCTATACGTCTTGGGAAGGAGGTGACTTACAGGTCAAGTGCGACGCCCCGGTAATTTGCCGGACCGCCGGCAGGGAGTACCTAGCCGGCCGCGTCCGCCTTCCCGGCGCAGCGAAGTTCCAAGGCGGCGAATGGGGAGGCATCGGCAACGGCACCACGGGCCTCTACTATCTCACCAAAGGCAAGGCCGAACTGATCCGCTACTTCCCGCAAGGTGGCGACGCCTCTTATCCAAGTCTGGTCTCCCCCGAGCCCGGCAAGTTGGTGATCTCGTATTACTCCGACGTTGCGTATTGGACGGGTTTGGTCAAACCCCGGCATTTTGCCGAGTTCCGCTACAAAGCCTCGGAAAGCGATATCTACTTGGCCGAAATCGAGGTCCCACTAACCGCCCCCAAATCCGTAAGTAACCGCCAGCTTGAACCGCCGGCCTTTGGGATTGTGCGTCAAGCCGTCGTGAGCGTGTTCCCGATTGACTAAAGGCGGCTTGGCATTGGTCAGGTTCAGTTCAAAGAAGGTGAGGCAATCCCACAGGACAAGTTGCACAGCAAGTTCATGCCCCACGTGAAGAATGGAAAAGCTTGGAATGGTCTGTGAAGGTGTCTTGCGCCAGGATAAATATCTAAGAGGAGAAAATAGAAACATGGTGTGGTGCGGTTTATTGCTTTGTGAATGGGAGGCTCGTAAAAAGGTATTTCGAGCATTTGTGCATCTTGCGTGTATGTTGTACTTTACGACAGTTTTGAAACCAGCTCTAGTAAAATTTCCGTCGTAAAAAGCTATCTACCAGAGAAAGGGAGTCATTTCATGCAATCCCATTTGGCTTTTCTTCATACTTCACCAGTGCATATCGATACTTTCAATCGGCTTATAGAGGAAGCTTCTTTAGAATTACCCATTAGACATATTATAGAAGAGCAATTTCTGACAGAGGCCAGAGACAAAGGAATCACTCAAAACTTGGATGAACGCATTCGGGATTGTATCCTCTACGCGATTGCAGAAGGCGCAACAGTGGTACTCTGCACATGTTCTACAATTGGAGCAAGTGCAGAAAAAGTAAATAACCTAACAGAAGGTGTTATTGTTCGGGTCGATAGACCTATGGCTGAGAAAGCAGTTGAAATAGGTTCCCGAATTATTGTTGCTGCCGCACTCGAAAGTACAATCGCTCCAACTAGTGACCTTATTCTTGAAACCGCGGAAGCGCGTCAAAAGAGCGTTGAACTTATTGAGATTTTGTGTAATAATGCTTGGAGCAAATTTGAGGAGGGAAACCAAAAAGGATACTTTAGTGAAATAGCCCGAAATATAAAAGCCAAAGCGCCTGAAGGAGATGTCATTGTGTTGGCACAAGCCTCTATGGCGGGAGCTGCAAATTTGTGCCCGGAAATTTCAGTTCCAATCCTCAGCAGTCCTGAAATAGGCTTAATGTATGCAGCCAATGTTTGGAAACGTCAAAAAGGTGAAGTTTAAAAAAGTGTGAGGGCACTATCATCTATCATAATAAACATCTGTGCCCCGAACAGTGGACACCAACTCAGCGAATCTCCTATACGCGCTCGGCCCCAATCCGGCGGATGTCATCGATGCCGTACAGCATCATGGCCAGGCGCTCTAGACCCACTCCGAGACCGACGGCCGTCAACCGATTCGAGTCGTACCCCAGGGCCTTGAGGAGATCGGCTTTCAGTCGCCCCAACCCCGCGATCGAACTCCATTCCATGCCCTGTAGTTGAGCCGCAATCTCCCACCCCCGTTCGCAGTAGAGCGAGTAGTCGAAACGCTGGATGCGCAGCTACATATCCGGGTTCAATTCTCGGATGAATTCGCTGAACGGTGCCATCAACTGCCACTCGCTCAAGCCTTCTCCAATCCACAGCACCTCGGCCTGATGAAAGGCGTGTAGTCTGGTGCTACTCTCCTCCTCGTCGTCTATTCGATAGGTTTTCCCCGTGGCGATAAGCCGCACCGGCACCTCTCTACCTACTGCTTCCATCACCATCGGCACCGTGAGTTCACGCCGCAACCACTGTTGGCGGCTCGCCGCTGTCAGGTACTCTTCGAGCGACCCATTGCCGGCATCTGCGAGGATCTCTCTGACCTTGTCAGGGTCGATTTTCTCCGCGAGCTCAACCTCTGTAAAACCATCGTACTGACGCTTGAATGCTTCCCAGACAGCGCCCACCGGATTTTCTGGCAGGGCCGTCAGATTCGGCTTCGACAGGAGTTCGACAATGCGCTCGGGCAGATCAATTTCGTTCATGGCGATTCCCTTTCTCAGGCGTTCGCGGACTCGTTGGAGCCGTTTGCGGACCGCGGCCTCGCTGATCTTCATTTCATCGGCTAGGTGCGCTGTGGTCCAGCCGCCGTGGTAGTAGCGTTCGCATAGCTTCCGGTCTTCACCTCGCAGACCAACGATGGCTCGGGCGAGTGCCGGACCGAGTTCATCGGCGTCAATTTCCGGCTGGGCGATCTGCGACATATCGAGGTCGCTGACAAATGACCAGCGGCTGGCGCGCCTGCGGTTCAGCGCCAGATTCCTAGCAATGCGCTGGAGCCACGCCAGCAGCAACGTGGCGTCCTGTAGGTTGCCGAGCTGACCAAAGGCGCGTACATAGGTCTCCTGCGCGATATCCTCGGCATCTTCGGGGTTGTGAACGATTACCCGTGCTGCCGCCTCGACCGAATTGCGAGTCAACTCGACGATGCGGCCGTAGGCGCGCACATCCCCATCTCGAGCCGCTTTGGTCAGAGCGGCCAATTCGTCGTAGTCGTAGATCATTTGGGTACCCATCAACAGGACACCACAATCGGCTGATTGTGACGGCGAATCGCAATTCCAGACAACAACAGTTCGTCAGACTGATTATTGATAATTCAACGCAAAACCCATATTATAATTATGGGATTTGTGTGCTATCATCAATTTCCCGACTGGACTTTGGGATAATAGATCAGTGAACCCATAGCAAAATCCTGGAAAACGCGATAGAAAGTCAAGTATGCCCGTCGTAAAACACGAGGCGTTTTTTCGCCTTGGCCGCGTATCTCACCTCTCGGGGTGAGGTTGGGGCAAGAGGGCAGGAAGCGCTTTTGGCCTACTACACCAAGACCCGCCGAGTCGTTCGGGTGCGGCGCGGGCTGTACGCCGTCGTACCACCAGGAGCTAATCCCAATGCCTATCCGATCGACCCCTACTTGGTCGCCGCCAAGCTGACCCAGGACGCGGTCCTGTCCCATCACACGGCGCTTGAGTTTCACGGTCGGGCTTACTCGGTCTGGCACCACCTAATCTACTCGGCATCCCGTCCGGTGGGATCGCTGACGTTCCGCTCTCAGGTTTTCCGGGGAGCAAAGTTTCCCAAGGCACTTCTCCGCTCCGGGACAGAGCACTTTGGCGTGCTGAACTCAGAGCGCTCAGGTGTGGCCATGCGCGTCACGAATCTGGAGCGGACGCTAGTGGATGTCCTGCATCGCCCGGATCTGTCGGGAGGCTGGGAGGAAATTTGGCGCTCGTTGGAATCGGTCGAATTCTTCGACATTGACCAAGTCGTGGAGTACGCGCTCCTGTTGGACAATGCGACCACCAGCGCGAAGGTGGGGTTCTTCTTCGAGCAG
>JAGWBY010000162.1:0-12589 GCA_021295675.1 Candidatus Latescibacterota bacterium
CTTGCGCGGCGAAGAGGTCGTTGGCACCAAAGCGCGCGGCCACTTCCTCAAAGGGCTGGCCCTCGCGCAGGTCGCGCCCGACCGCCTCTAGCTCCTCGCGGGTGCGCACCAAAATGCGGCTGAAGAGCCGCTCGCGATCAAACCCCATCTCCGCAAAGGCGCGCTCGACATCTTCGCCTGTGATCTCCACCTGCGGCACAATGACTTGGGCGCGGTAGCGCTCCACGAGGCGCTGCCGCACCATTTCGCGGAGCTGGTGCTCAACCACCGAGCTGGTATCGATCCCGAGCGCGCGCGCCTCGGCGAACATTGCAAGTGCTCTCGGTCGGCTGCGCGTCCTTCCTTGGGACTGCGCAATCCCGGCGGCAGGCGTTCGACAAAAGCCGCAAACTCCGCCTGCTCAATCTCCACCTCGCCGACCCGAGCGACGATACTCTCGGTCCCATCCTCGCCGCACCCCATCAACAACAGGGCCAGCACACCGCAAAACCTATTCGATAAATAGCGCATCGACTTCCATTTCTAGATCTGCATTCGTGCGTTCAACAGCGCCTGCCGCCGCCTCTATAGCTTTGGTCCGATTGCCCGTAGTGCCGCGCGGGCGCACGACCAGCCGGTCGTCGATCAGTGCCACCTGTTCGGTGCCAGCATAGTCGGACGGGATTTCAAAGAGAAAGGCCGCATAGACCTTGGCGACAGTCTGCCCGGCATCGAGAAATTCAAAGAGCGGGATATCGAAAATTTTTCCCTTGGCCGCTATAGCCGCTGGCGGCAAAGGCAAACTCGTAGTGCCGAATTCGAGTCCCCGGGCCACGGGCTTTCCCTCATCCGAGTTGCGCCAGATGTTGAGCCAGGGGTACTCGGCCGTCTTCCAGATATAGCCGATGAGCAGGCCCTTGCTAGCCGTGCTGGCCGCGACCCAGCCGTAGTCGCCGTCAAAGCTGTAGCCTGCGTTGGTCGGATCGTCGTCGCCGCCCAAGTAGCGCATATCGACCTCGTCCCCGCTCGCCAGTTTGCGCGCCTCCGGCCAAAACACCGCTGGCTCTTCGGGGTTGGGCATGGGGCTATAGACCATGTAGCCCTTGCGGGCATTAGCGTCAACTACCGTGGTCTCGTCGAGAAAGGGCGGGCCAATGGTCGGATGCTGCACCATATTGTACATGCGTCCGAGCGCACCGGTGTTTTCGACCTCTTCGCGCACGGTCAGCAAGGCGCGGTCCTTGGCCAGCCGCAGCCAACGCCTCACCTCAAAGCCGGCCAGCGGCAGAGTGGCTGTCATCTCGGCCTCGATAAAGCCGCCTCTTTCTTCGGGACCGCGCACTACCCGCCACGGCACGGCCGAGGCTTCGCCGTGACCGGGCATGCCGTTTTCGGCCTCGGCCTCCGACACCGAGGCCCAGCGGTCTAAGCAGAGAAAATGCCCCATTGACTGCGGCCCTTCCCCAGCTCCTTCCCGCCCCCATGAAAGCGGATTGACACCCTGCCCCTGCAAGTGGAAATCCGCAATCGAGCCGCCCAGCAAATCGACTACTACTTGGGCCGCCTCGCCGTCGAGCACCAAGGCTGGCCGGCCTTTGACCTCGGTCTCTGCTAGGGCTACATTCGCGCCGTGTAGTGCTGTCATAAACAAAAAGATCCTTATCATCGCCATATAGGTCGTTCCTCTATTATTCGGATGTTGCGCACCCTTTGCAAGCGTCCACGTGATCGAGACAAGTATGAGCAAATTCCTCCAAAAGACAAAACTCGCCGTCTGGGGCTTACTCGGCGGCCTAGCTCTCGCCGCCTGTAGCTCCGACGAAGGGGGCATCAAGCACGTCCCCCGCGATCGCACCCTCATCCTCGGCCTGCCGCAGATGCGGGACTACGACTCGTTCAATCCCTTTATCGTCGGCACCCAATCCCCGGGTTTCGACTACCTGTTTGAGCCGCTCTACTTCTACAACGCGTACGTAGAAAAAGACCACGTCATACCTTGGATCGCCGAAGGCCACGAGTACAACGCAGACTACACCGAAGCGACGATCCACATTCGCAAGGGGGTGACGTGGAGCGATGGGCAGCCTTGGACCGCCCACGATCTTCAAGGCCCACGCCCCGGAGCTAGCCTTTTCCACCGACATGGACACTTGGGTCGCCGAGGTCGAAGTCCCGGATTCGCTGACGGCGCGGTTCGTGCTCAAAGCGCCCAACCCCCGCTTTGTGTTCTCCTACTTTACCTACAACTTCGGCAACGGCATCCACATCGTGCCCAAGCACATCTGGGAGGGCGAGGATCCGACCTCGTTCAAAAACCTCGACTTGGCCCGTGGCCTGCCGGTCGTTAGCGGCCCCTATCGCCTCGCCCTCTCCGAGCCTCAGCAGCGGCTGTGGGATTTGCGCGAAGACTGGTGGGCCGCCCAAATCGGCTTTCAGCGCCTGCCTCGGGTCGAGCGCATCATCTACCTGCCCCAAGGCGACGAGAACAAGTGGGTCCAACTCATCCTCGCCAACCAAATGGATCAGTGCATCGACTTGCGGCCTTCCAACATCAAAACCCTCCTCGACCAAAACCCCAACGTCACCACGTGGTCGGGCCGCCAACTGCCCTACGGCTACCGGGACTGGTGGCCACCGGCCCTCGGCTTCAACAACCTAGAGCCACCCTTCGACGACCCGGACATTCGCTGGGCCGTAAACTACGCCATCGACCGCGAACAGCTCGTGGCCATCGGCTGGCAGGGCGCTGGCGAGTACACCCTGTTGCCATTCCCCCACTTCCCGCCGCTGATGCACTACATCAACCAAGTTCAAGATCTGCTAGCAAAGTATCCCGTGGGAAAACACGACCTAGCCCAGACCGCAGCCATCATGGAGCGCAAGGGCTGGAGCAAAGATGCGGAAGGTCTGTGGAACAAAAATGGCGAGCGCCTGAGAATCCCGGTCGTCGTCTTTCCCTCTCTCTTCCAAGACTTCACGCCCGTGCTCGTCGAGCAACTGCGCCGCGCGGGTTTCGACTCCTCCTTCCGCATGTTCTCCGACGCCTACACCCGCATGACTCAGGGCACGGCCCGCGCCTTTATCATGGGCAACGGCGGCTCCGTGCGCGACCCGTACTTCACCCTCCCAGCCCACCGGCACGGCCACTCCGTCTTTCTGGCGCTGGCGCAACGCGGATTTCGACCGCTTAGTCGATCAGATGGGTCAGACCGCGCCCGACGACCCGGCGCTCGTGCCGCTGTTTCGCCAAGCCCTCGAGATCTGGCTGGCCGAATTGCCGGCCATTCCCCTCCTCCAGTGGTTCCACCGCATCCCCCACAACCAGACCTACTGGAAAAACTGGCCCTCAGCCGAAAACCCCTACATGAACAGTGCCTATTGGGTGCGTTCGTTCTTGATCGTGCTGTTGGGATTGGAACCGGCGCAGCTTTGAGGTGGAGAAACGTTGAACTACCAAATAGACTGTGAATAAAATGTGCGGGTGGATTATCTAGAAGACGAGGGCTGAAGTCTCTGAGACGATCACGACAGCGCTTCTTTCCTCAATCAGTCTCCTCGACTCGCGGGCGAATCCGCACTATTCCCGGCGAAATGACACTGAAAGCAGAAGGCAGTTCGTGGCCTCGGTTGGAAAACGCAGCCGATACGATCTCCGCCTTCGTTTCTGGAGCCAACCCTGCCAAGCGAAAGAGTACGACGCCAGCGTGGATCTGTCCCATACGGAAAACGAGCTCGCCGAAGTCTTTATCCGCCGTAATCAGCAAGGCACTATTCTGGTTGGCTCGGTGCAGCACGGCATTGTCATCAATACTTGGATCCAACTCCGCAATGTATAGCACGATGTGCCCATCTCGTCGCAAGCGGTCAACGATGGGTTTATCCACACTTTCGTCCGCCAACAGGTTCACGTACTCTGCTCAACAGTTGGATAAACGACATCAGCACGCAGGGCTCGAGCGGCAAAATCCAAGGCTGCCAGAACGCCTTCCCTAGTCAAGCGGGGATGTGCCTCAAGAATCTGGTCGATTGTCTCTTCTGCGGAGAGTTTCTCTAGGATCAACTCAACCGTAATGCGCGTTCCCGCGACGACAGGTTTGCCCATCATGACTGCAGGATCAGATTGAATAAGTTCAGTATCCATGTTTCATCTCCTTGTCGGATTTGGTCTCATGGCAAACGCTATGCTGTAAGTGCTCCGAATATGTCCTCAATTTCCAATCATCCAGCCGAAACCGCAAATTCTCGCTCATAAATTCATTATTTGATGTATAGCAGCGGCTGCCGGTACAGTTGGGAGCCGACGCGCAAACGCGCCCAATAGACCCCGGAGGCTACCAGACGCCCCTCGTCGTTGCGGCCATCCCACCCGGCTAGGTAGCGACCTACCCCCCGGCCGCCGGTCAGTTGGCGCACCAATTGGCCACCGACTCCGTAAATGGCCAAGTCGTAATCCGCCTCGACCGGCAGCATGAAGGAAATTCGCGTGAAGCTGTTGAACGGATTGGGGTAATTGGCCAACAGAGCGGCCTTATCGGGGGTAGTTTGTTCCACCTCCTCCACAGCCGTCGGGGCCGCGCCGGGCAAATATCGGGCCAGTGCGGCACCGCTGATGATGTGGGCTTCTCCCGCGTTTTCGCGTCGATTGTCGGGCCCGTCGCCGGCCATGCCGTTGGGGATCGCGTCCACCCGCCCGTCGCCATCCATATCGCCGCTGGCCCCCCAATAGGCCGAAAAATCGATCGGGTCGGGTGCTTGAATCCACACGACGGGTACTGCGGGGTCGGCCAAGTCGATCTCGTGCGGCAGATCAGGGCTGCCAGCCAACACCGCGAAACCACCGGCAAAGCGCCGCTTGAGCGGCCCCTCGTCGCCAGGCACGCCGACAAAGAGATCGTCGTACCCGTCGCCGTGAATATCGCCGGCAGCTAAGGCGTCGCCAGTAATGGCATTGGGGCGGGCACCGTAGATAACAGTAATGTCGGCCGGCGGCGCAGCCATATCCAGCCGCTGTCCACGCCACTGCGGACCGCCGTACACCACGTACACCTCGCCAGCGTCGGCACGGCTATTGCCCGGACCGTCGGCCCGGTACGCGCCGATGAATAGGTCTTGGATGCCATTGCCGTCGATATCGGCTAAGACGAATTCCTCACCCAGCCGGTCGGGCGAATCCCCGCCGCCATCGGCACCGTAAATGACGGTCAGATCGGCGGGCGGATCCCCGGCTAAATCAATGGCCGCACGCCGCTGCGGATCGCCGTACACCACGTACATTTCCCCGGCGTTTTCGCGCTCGTTTTCCGGGCCATCTCCAGCGCCACCGGTGCGATGATACGCATTGCGCAAGGTGCCAAAAGCCGCCGCGCCAATGGCGATGTCGTCATACCCGTCGCCGTCAAAGTCGCCAGCGGCCACGGTCGAACCAGCGTGGTCTAGGGCATCGATGCCGTAGATGATAGTCAAGGGGTGTTCCGCCGCCGCCAGATCAATAGTAGCACCCGAATCTAGCGGGCCGTAGAGCACGTACACCCGTCCCGCCTCAACATCCCCTGCCGCCCCCGAAGCCCGGTCAGCCCCCACCACCGCATCCCGATGGCCATCGGCGTCGAAATCCCCGGCGGACATCCACACCCCCAAGCGGTCGTCTCGTTCAGCGCCGATGACGAGGCTCACCCCCTCTGGCCAAGGTCGTTGCGCCAAATCCAAGCGCCGCCCTGCGGCCCGCAACCGAGCGATGAGTTCGGCCGAGAAAATATAGAGCTTGCCGGCGTCGGCGCGCTCGGGGGCATCGGCGTAAAAAGCGCCCACCAAAAGATCGGCGCGCCCGTCACCCACGAGGTCGGCCACATGGGTTTTGATACCGAAAAGATCGCGCCGGGCCTCGCCATATAGAGTGACCACATCGCCGGGATCAGCCGCCAAATCCAGGCCGCCCCCCGAGGGTATGGTGTCGAAGCAAATGGCCACTTCGCCAGCGTTGGAGCGATCATTGGCGGGGCCATCGCCGGCCATGGCCGAAATCACCAGATCGTCGCGCCCGTCGCCATCGATATCACCGGCGGTAATAGGCGTGCCGAATTCGGCATCGTTGACGTCGGGGTTGTACACTGTGAACTGGCCCGTCTGAGCGGTATCGGCCAGATCCCACACGTGGACTATTTGGGCCGAGCACAGGATCGACGACAGAGTGGCCGCGTATTTCATGAAAATTCTCCGTGGAAAACTTGGCGAATTACTGCATCTGCCAAAGTCAAAAGTTGAATTACCAAATAGCCTGTGAATAAAACGCGCGGATAGCGGAATCCGAGGTGACGAGCGGGCAGGCATGTAGACTGGCCAAAGCGACAATGGTGCGGTCAGCAGGGTCGCGATGATCCCAGTCGAGTTCGAGATTTTTGATCCAAGTCTGGACGTCTACCGGGAGAATATCGAGGCGATCAATTTGTTCCAGTTTATCGGTGAATTCCTGGATGGAAATCGGTATGGAGAGCTGTCCTTTTTTTACTTTAATGCCAATTTCCCAGATAGAGATCGAACTAAGAGCAATGCGGTCGGCGTCCGAGATTACTTGTGCTGCGGTTCGAGATAGCCGATCTCGATTTAGCGTCCAGAATACGAGGGCCGAAGTATCCAAGACGATCACGCCAGCGCTCCCCATTCGTCAGTGGTCGGCGTATTGATGTCTTCGCGATAGATAACTTTGCCCTGAATCGCTCCGAACACCTCTTCCACGGTCTTTTTTTTCGCAATCGGCTGAATGCGCAAAACAGGGCGATTGTGATCTGTGACGATCCATTCTTCGCCGGTTTCTTCAATATCGCGAAAGATGCGAAGCATATTAGCTTTCAATTTACTTTTTGAAATAGAAGGCATTCTTCCTCCTTTTTGATGTATTATGACCACAGTTATGACTATGGTCATAAAATGCACAAAATCCCTTTGTTGTCAAGGTCACAGACTGCGACCGGCCCGAGACCTGCTCACTAACCGACTGACGACAAAGGCGCAGAGCAGGGAACATATCGTCAGCCAGACCAGCCGTTCGATTCCGGCGCGGGGATACTCGACGTAAATGCGGCCCCAACCAGAATCGTCTTTTAGAGGCAGCGCGCGCGGGGAGAAGAGATGGGCCAAGACGCCGACCTGACGCGCCGGAGCTATACTCCCCGCAAAGCCACCGACGTACAGAGGAAATTCCACGATCTGCCCACAGCCCGTGAGGCGGAGTACGTGTTTGCCAGACCCCTCCGGTCGGAGACGCCATACCAGACGGTGGAGGACCGGCTCCCGCACCGAGGGACTCAACACACCCGCTCCCTGGACCCACTCGAGTTTGCAGTCTATTTGGGCCATATCGTCAGCAGGCCGGGCCGATACCGCGGTCAGCAGCGTTTCAGCGCCGCTCGGGATGGGCACCAAGGCAAAGCGGTAGTGGGCCTGTATCAACAAGGGAGCGCTCGCCAGCAAAGAAAGAACGACCGGCACCAAAAGAATGCTGCTATAGCGCAAATTGGCCTTGAACAACGCTAGTTGCGCCTGCCAGACCAACAAGGGCTCGCGCCGGTAGAGCCAGATCTCGAAAAGGGCGGCCCACAACTCGTCGCGGGCTTGGCGCAAGCGTTCTCTGCGGACCAGCGCAGCGAATATCAGCGAGACCACTATCCCCAAGACAGCCGCCACACCGAAAATCTCCGCCCACCTCCCCAGCGCTGCCAAGGGTGCCATACAGGCGTCGAACGCATAGTTGGCCAAGCGGTTGTAGTAGAGAATGAGGGCTTGCATGTACTACTCCAGATAGCCCAAACCGTCGATTCGTTCTTGATCCGCAGCCGACGGGACATTGAGTTCTTTCTCAATGCAGTGGATGACAAACTCTTCCACGCTGCTGTACCCTACCCTTTCGACGTGGGCTTGGACGCGCTGCCAAAGCTCGTCGTCCAAGACAACTTTTCGTTTAAAAAGCGCCATCTATTCCTCCCAGATCGAATGTCCCGACATGGCGGCCGGCGGCGTCAGACCGTAGTGCGCGAGGATGCTCACCGGAATATCCCGCAGATGGTGTGGGATGGGCTTCAGCGGTCTATTGCTCAGGAGAACGCCGGGCACCTCTTCGGCTCCAAGGGGAAAAATTGTCCTGCAAAACCGCACTCTCCAGTTGGCCAATGGCCGTGGCACCCGAAGCGCGATACCCCCTCGCATAGCCGAGGATCAAGTCGGGTGCCAAGTCCGAATCGGCTCTAGGGCCCGGGCGATAGACTTTTTTTATTACCTGCCGACCATCAACCGAGTCCCGCAGGTCGAGTAAGTTCTGGCTCAGCTCACTGAGCAAACTTTCCCGAGCCTCGGGCCGCACCATCCCGTGCTGTTCGCGGCCCTTGAGATTGAGGTACAGAGCATTGAGCCCCAAACCATAAGCCCGAGTCTGTCCCCAGCGCACGTGCCCCTCGTTGAGGATATGGGCCTGATCAAGCGACACTTGGGGAGCCAGGGCGAGATAGCCCTCCCGTGCCAGCCAAGAATTGAGATTGAAAGACCGCTCGTACGCGGCAAAGCCGTGATCCGAAAGGACGATGATATCCGCGTCTGCCCCCAGCATGGCGACAGCCTCGCCGAGCAAATCGTCCATAGCGACGTACTGATCGGCGATAGCCTGTTGGTACGGGGCAAATTCCGCTCGGTGGCCTGGGTGATCGGGTGCCCAAGCGCGCCAGAGCATGTGGCAGACCTGATCGAGACTGTGGACGTAAAAAAAGAGCACACCGGCCGCAAGTTGGCGGCGGCGTTCTTCGAACGCTAAGGCGTCCTGGCGCAAGAATTCCCCGTAGTCAAAAACGTCCGCTTCGAGGGCCTTGGTATCGTCGGGCATGCCCTGGGTATAGTGCGGGCCAAGAGCTTGGTGCAATTCTTCGCTGGCCTCTAAAGGGGTGGAAATGGGCATGGCCGGATTGCCGGGGTGGATATTGACCGGCGTCAGGTAGAGTTGCAGAGAAGGAGCCGCGGCCCGCAAGTAAAAGCGAGCAATGCCCTGCAGGCGTTCCAAGCTGTATGGCTTGCGCCCGTAGTCTATGGTAATCCACGGACTCCACTCGCCGGACTGGAGGACCAAGCGCTGTTGGCCTATGACAATTTCGGCGGTCCGGTGTTGTCGATCTAGGTAAATCGCAAAATGGCTTTGCACCGGCTCCTCGTCTAGCGTCGGACCGTGGATGGGCAGTTGCGCCCAACCATTTTCCAACTGGACGCCAATTATCTTGCCGCCGGGAACTACCAATTCCCCCCCGGCCACTAGGCTGGTGCCCCCGCCTTCGAGGTGCGCCGGTACAGTGTACGGCCCCTCGGTGTAATAGGTAAAAGTTCCGTAGGTTCCCAACATATCCGGCGTACCCATACCCGAGAAAGTGCGCACGTCGCAGGGACAGAAAAACGGCAGGTCGGCAAAACTCCCCGCTAGCTGGGAGGGAGGGAAATTGGCCGGTACTTTGAAAATGGTCGTGGGAATACCTTGTTCAGCGAGGATCTCCCAAAAAGGCCGACCTCGGCGCTGCAACGCTAGCTCGCCGGATTCCCCCCTGCGCGTGGTGGACAAAAAGGGAGTCAGGGAAGTCGGGTCGCGGTGGACGAAGTCGAAAATGCCATGATCCTGTGGATCCAAGCCAGTAATAAAGCTCGACCACGCCACCGGACTCTGCGGCGGCGCACTAGTTTGCAAAGGCGCAAAACCTCCGCGCCGGGCCAGAGCCTCAAAGTGGGGCATCCGGCCCTCGGTCATCAACGTCCGCAGAATCTGCGGGTCCATGCCGTCAATGCCCAGTACCAGCAGGCGGTCCGACGGAGGGCCAGAACGGCAGCCCCAAGCCGAGGACAGGAAGGCGATTAGGGCGATGGCAAGGGCGGTGTTCAGCATATTTATCCGCAGATAACGCAGATGGGCGCAGATGATGGCAAAAGCGGCGTTAGGCATTGGACCCAACAGCCGGGGCGAATACATCTCGGCCCTGCATGTAAGATGGCGGCTCGATGCCAAACAGACCCAAAATGGAAGGAGGCATATCGAGCAAGTGGGGATTGCGAATGCCTATTTTGCGGTTGCAGAAAAACACGCCGGGCACCAGCCTCGGGTCCACGCAGTGGTCGCCGCTCCAAGGCCGGGTATTGGTCTCAAAGACGGCCTCGGTCACTTGGCCGCTGGCCCCACTCCAAGAAGCGCGGTATCCGGCGTTGTACCCAATGAGTAGATCCGGGCCGTCGTCCGTATAAGGACCACTAAAAGAAGCCGCCGTATCCCAAGCCTTGTTGATGGCCGTCTCGCCCGTCTCCTGGTCCACCAGACCGGTGAGGCGGGAGCACAGTTCGGCCTTGAGTTGGCGCAATTCCGTCCCAGGGGCGACAATACCGCCAGCTTCGCGGCCCTTGAGATTGATGAATAGGCCGGTGAGGCCCAAGGCAAAAGCCCGGGTGCGGCTCCAATCGACTTGCGCCAGCCACTCGTCGCTGTGCGTGCAACCCTCGTGCAAACACAGGTACCCATTTTGCCACAGCCACGTATTGAGGTTGACGCCGCGTTTAAAGGTGCAAAACCCGTGGTCGGAAATAACCATCAACACGGTCTTAGCGCGGTCGATTTTTTCTAGCGTGCGGCCCACTAGGTCGTCCATGCGCGCGTACATATTGGGAATGGTATCGGCCAAACCGTTGACTTCCCGGCCCCGATTAGCCGGATGGTCGGGATCTAGGGTGCGGAAAAACATGTGCTGGATGCGGTCGGGGCTGTCAAAGACGCAGGCCGCAAGGCCCTTGGGAGTTTTGTCGAGCGCGTGGAAAAACATGGCTTGGCGCTCGTCGTCGAGTAAGTAGGTCTGGTCGAGAAAGGCCTGCTCGTCATCCGTGTCTTCCGCCAAGCCCACTGTGGCGAACTTGCCCAAGCGTCGGGCGAGGTAGGGGGCATAGGACGGAGGATGGGAAAGGGGCAGGTGAGGATGAGTAGGGTCGATTTGAATGGGAGTGACATACAGTTTGAGCGGTTCGGCTTCAATCAGGTAGAAGCGGCACAGGCCGCGCACCTGAACCCCTAGTCCAGCAGCAAAGGCGAGCGTTATCCAAGGGGAATAAACCCGCCTTTGCAGGACTATTTTTTGTCCTCCGATCCCCAGCGTAGCTGACTCGGCGGCCGGGTCTACGTCCAGATCCATGGCGGCTGCTAGTCTTTTGCCGTCCGGGCGCAGCGGGTTGGCGGGACCGGGGATACTGGTGCTGACTCTGCCGCGCTCGAGTTCGAGACGGATGCAGCGGCCCACAGAGGTGTCTTGGGGTCCGGGTCCGCTAAAAAAATAGGTACACTCGCCCTGGGTGCCGCGCAGATCTGGCGCGCACATACCCGCGAGCAGGAGCCCCGCGAACTTTTCCGGGGGGAAACTGATCGGCACCCGGACAATGGAACTGGTGATGTGGTTGTCGCCCAGCACCTTCCAAAAAGGCTGGCTCCGCCGCAAATTGCGCACCCGCGCTTTGCCCAAGGGCAGGCGGTACGGACCTAGCCTTAGGCTTCGACGCGGGGCGCTAATCCGAGCCGAAGACAGCACGGGCTGGTACGTGTGGGGATCGCGGGTGATAAAGTCGTAAATGCGGTGCCTAGAAGCGTCCACCCCCGTAGCAAAAGCCGACCACGCCGCTGGCGTAATGGCGGGCAAGGTAGTCTGCAAAGAGCAAAAGGTCCCCTGCTCGGCCAGCTTTTTAAACGCCGGCAGCCGGCCTTCCTCCATCCAGCGGGCCACTAGCTGAGGATCGAGGCCATCGAGGCCGATGACCACCACGCGCTCGGTTTTGCCGCGACGCCAGCTAAGCAGCAAGCGGACGGGCAGGACCAGGATGGCGAGCGCGGCGAGAACGAGGGCAGCGAGAGTCCAGAAACCGCTAACTAGGACAAAGCCAGCGCCGGGACCGACATAGGCGTCGGCCCGTTGGACAAGGAGGAAAGTGCCGCTCCAAATAAAGAAGGATTTGCTCACAATAGAAGATCGCTATCGGGGTGTCTCGTTGTGGCTTTTGTTAAGATACAACCTACGTACGCGATAGTAGAAGTGGTATGAGATGCTTCGCTGCGCTCAGCATGACAGGTGCTAGCACTCTGTTTGCCGGTCATGCTGAGCGCAGCGGAGTCGAAGCATCTTATACCTAGATGCCCATGCGCAACATCCATTAGATTACTGCCGTGTAGTATATACAACAATACTCCTTAGCTCTCGCTAGACTTTCCCCAAGGGAGAACACACTATGAAAAAAATCAACCTAAGAATCCCGCCAGCCCTGCTAGCCGTGGCCGTTTGCGCACTCGCCCTAGGTGCCGATACCCCAGGGCACGTAGAGCCGACCGCCCCAGCCAGAACCGCGTATCTGACCTCAACGCCCTGGCTGGAAGTAGTCGAAAAAGAGGTGCCTCCCCTCCAACATCCACGAGCGGACCGCTGGCCCATGATCATGTGGCACGGCGTGGGTTTTGCGCCGCTACCTGCGGACCAGATCCAGATGCTGTTAGCGCGCGGCTTGACGCAGCATCTGCGGTTGGACAAAGGCATGATCGACGCGGCCAAAGCTCTGCAGGAGGCCGGATCGC
>JAGWBY010000162.1:12678-16437 GCA_021295675.1 Candidatus Latescibacterota bacterium
GAGGAGCCTTGGGATCGTGGCACGGGGCCTGTCCCAAGATGATCGAGGGCTGGGAGATTATGGCCGACCAAGTGCGCGAGACGCTGGGCGCCTTTCGGGCGGCCGACGTTACCGTCGATGCGGTGTGGATGGATTGGGAAGGAGACCCCTATCCCTGGAGCCATCTATTCAAACAGCTCGCGCACTGCCAGCGCTGCCGGGTGCAATTGCCACCGGAAGTACTGGCGGACGAAGACCAGTACTGGGCCTATTACTGGCGGCACTACCAACAGCTCTACGGAGCGTACCTAGCCGGGCCGGTGCGCGAAATTTTCCCCCTGTGCTCCATCACCAACTGGCACACCGTGTATTCCACTCAGACCAGACCCTTGCTCTACTTTGTCAATAACCGGGCATTGCCACCGGGCATCCCCCCGTTGTTTACGGCCACCAATCCCGTAGCGTACGGCAACGACAAATTCTGGCAAACAGCGTGGCAAGACGACTACCCCCTAGACCAGCGCCACGTCAACCAACTCCACATGCACAATCTGCTGCGGCAAATTTCCGGCGATGCGGCCAACCGCCTAACCTATGGACCAGAAGTGGCCAGTTTTCCCTGGGTCGCGCGCTGGTGCCCGATTGTAAACCACCGGGAAGACGAGACCCCGTACATGAGTCGGGAGGCCTACCGCGAGGCCCTGCGGCACATGTGGCTGCGCGGCATCGACGGCATGCAGCTTTTCAATGCTTGGCGCGAGGGGTACGAGGAAATCGCGCTGTTTGAAGTGCCGTGTACGACGAAATGCTCGGCTACCGCGACTTTCTCGACGCCGGCCAAGTGATGAATCTAGCGGGGCCGGCCGTGCAGGACGAGGGGGTGCTGTGGTCGGGTTTGCGCTTGGAGGAACGGGCCGTAGTGCGGCTGTTCAGCCAAGGGGAAGGCGCAGCCCGTTTAGAGATAGAAGTCTGGCCTGGGCACGAGATAGAACTGGAGGCGCCCACCGAAGGCCGGACCTATGTGCTGGGGAGGACGGACTCTGGGGTGGAAGTCTTGGAGCTTAATACACGACAGTAACCTAATGGACGTAATTAAGATGCTTCGACTCCGCTGCGCTCCGCTCAGCATGACAGGTGCTGACGCCCCATGTTGTCATGCTGAGCCGCTAGGCGAAGCATCTCATACCTCTTTACCGTCGTGTACTTAGGTCTTGCAGTGATCTCAGTCGGGCTCCGTCTCCGCGAACTCGACAAAACAGGTCGCCGTAACTTTGTCGCGCCCGGGCGTCGGAGTCTGAGGTCCAGCGACCGAATCCGCAACCGCACGTAGGTCGAGGCTAGCCGAGGGCCGCAAGCGCCAGCGTTTGACCTGCTCGACCAGACAATCGCCCACGGAGTCGCTGTCCACGGTCGAAGCGAGGAGCTGGGCGCTTTCGACCAGACCGCTAGCCAAGACGACAAAGCGGATGGTCGCGCTGCCCGGCAACGCCCGACCGGCTTGGAATTCACCGGCAAAGCAGCGGTTGAACGCGTCGAGTTGGGAGCGGACAAACGCATCGATGGTCTCGGGCGCGCGCGCCAGATCGTCTGGGGCATAGCCACTCACCTCGCTGGGTGCCTGCAAGCGCGCCTGCGTGGTAGCGATTGCTGCTGCTGCTCGGGTCCGATTGACCAACGCCGCTTGCTCGATCTGGCGCGCGAAGCGAAAGTCCATGTCAAAGGTCTGCAAAGGCTGGTCAAAGGCATTGAATTTGAGGATGAAATCCCGGATGTGTAAACGCACCTCTTCCACCTCGTCGGCCAGCGGCTCAAAGACGATAAAGCCGCTGTAGTTTTCGCCTTTGTAGATTTTCTCCCCGACGCCATAATTGCTGGTGCGCACCTGCCCCATGCGCATGTCAAAGCGGTAGTCCTCATTGCCAGTGACGCCCTTCCGAGCGCGGTAGTAGGATTCAAAACTATGGACCGCCGAGCCGGTCGATATGCCGTAGGGAGTCAGTTCCTCTCCCCGGCGGTTGGTCGTGAGCCGGCTCTGTAGCGGCTGTAGCTCCACCTTGGGAAAACCCAGATTGTACACGGAGATCGCAAAGACCGTAAAGCGATTGCGCACGTACCCCGTCTGGGGATCGACGTAGTCGCCGTGCGTATAGGAATTGTACGAATGCGGCCCCTGAGACGATTCCTGCGGCCACAAGGCATTTAGGGCGCGGTCGGTCATGTAGCGGACCTCGACCCGCAGCCCCTCCATCGTATATGCGACAGTCCCGTCCTCTCCCAGAGTATAGTCCGGCCCTAGATCGGGACTGGGCACCAGCAGCGATACGCGCTCGTAGCGCGGCGGATAGAGGAGGGTGCACCCAGCGAGCAGCAAGACACTCCACAGCGTATGGACAGCAAACGAAATGCGCATCTACTCAGCGCGCCTGATTGTAAAAATCGATTTGCTGCTGGGCGATGGAGCCCTTCTGCGTCAGGGCGAAGACCACCATATTGACTCCCAATTTCAGGTGTGGTTCGTTTTCGCTTTCGCGTTCCCAGAAGGCACCGTACCCCTTGTCGGAATACACCGCCACCAGTCGGTCGCCGAGGAAAATGCCCTCCAAGTAGTACACCGAACTGCGGATTCCTCGCCTCCCGGGGGCGGGCCATCGTCAAAGTCGAAAAATACGTGGTAGAGCGGATGCTCGTTGGGGATGGGCACAAAGCGGGCGTCGCGGCCTAGGGCCTGCTTAAACATGTCCCGCAGCGAGGCTTCGGCCGGACCGTACTCCAGTTCGGGCCGGTCGTTATCGGCAACCAAGAAACCGCCGTTGCGCAGGTACTTGCCCAGATTGTCAATTTCGTGCTCGGTCAGTTCAAACGCGCTGCGGGTGGTGATGTACACAAAGGGGGCCTTGAACAAATCCTGGGAGTCGATGAACATCTGGTCGATGACCCGGGCCTCAATGCGAGTGTACTGGTTGATCGCCCGCACCAACTGGGAAATCGAGCGCTGGCGCGAGGGCTGGAGGATGCTGCCCCAAGCCAGCCCCAAGTACACGAAGCCCTGGATGTTGCGCTTGTCGGCCGGATCCTGAATGACCATGCCCCGGTACTTGCCGGTGTCAATAGCGTCCAGATCGAGAAATTCCGCCTGCATGTCAATGCGCCTTTCCGGCTCCTTCAGACTGGTCATTTCAACAGCTTCGAACTGGGGGACGCCCACCACGCCAAGGCCCATGCTTTGGGCACCCATGTCGGCGATAAAGTCGTGGCCGCTGCGAGTGCGACTCCAACGCCGGCCCGCAGCAGCTTGATCCAACTGAGTACCCAAACCACTGAAGCCGCCCACCACAGTGGCCGTCTGATCCCGCTGCACGGCTATAATGGGGGTACCTTCGGGGATAACCTGCTTTTTAAAGGCGAATTCCCGGCTCAACTGAGGGGGCGGAATCAGCAGCGGCGTGTCCAATTCTTGCCATTCGAGGCGGACGACCACCTCTTCCTCGGCCTGCTCAACGGGGCGAAAGTACAAGGCGACAAAGATTAGGTGCAACACTAGGGAGATCAGCAGGCCCCAGTAGAGCAAGCGCCGATTGGCCGCAAGAACGGCGAGCGGGTCCGCGGAGCGTACAGCTTTCACAAGTGTTTCCTCGCAATGGTGGCGCGGCGGCGTTCGACAAAGGCGCGGATGTTGGGGGCGATCAGGCTGCTGTCTTCCCGGGCCGCGCTCAGAATGGCGTCAAACACGTCCACGGCCCGTTGCCATTCCCCTAACTTTTGATGGCAAACCCCAATATT
>JAGWBY010000162.1:16605-18616 GCA_021295675.1 Candidatus Latescibacterota bacterium
GCCGGAGTACCGGGGTACTGTTCTTCGATTTGGCGAAAGATGTCGTACGCCGCTTGGTGGTCGCCTTGATTGTACAACAGCTCGCCGAGGGTATAGCGGGCAATGGACGCATAGCGGCCCTCGGGAAAGTTTTCGAGGTACGCCGCAAAGGCTTGTTGCACCTCTTGATTTCTCTGGTCCGCATCCCCGGCGAGGGAATTCATCAGACACCAGCCAATGTTGTAGAGGGCTTCCTCGGCCAAGGGACTGCGGGAATAGCGGTCAATGAGCTGCTGGTACTGGGCCTGGGCCCGATCGTACTGCTGCAGATTGTAGCGGCATTCAGCTAGGCGAAAGAGAGCGTCCGGAGCAATGTTGCGATCCGGGGCTTGAACCGCGACGAACTCAAAGGCAGCCACGGCCTGAGCAAAAAGAGTCTGGTTGAAGTACGCGTATCCCAAGTAGTAGTGGGCCTCCGCGGCGTTGGGGTGCCCCGGGTAGCGAGCAATCGAGTCCTGCAAGCGGCCAACCGCCTCTTCGTAGCGGTCCAGTTGCAGGGCGGCTAGCCCGCCCAAGAAGAGGAAATCGGGCGCGTAAAATCCGCTCGGGTACGCCGCCAGACCCGCAGTCGCGGCGTCGGCCACGGCTTGGTAATCTTCCAAGCGCAAGGCGGCATCGGCCATGAGCCAGTGCCCCTTTTCGCGCAGATAGTAGGTGCGCTCTAAGGGCCGCTCTTCTTCGGCAAAGTCGAGGGCGAGCAACTCCCGGCAGGTGGCAATGGCTTGGCCGTAGCGCTCTTGGCGGCCAGCAAGTACTCGCCGCGTTGGCGCGGAGAGGAAGCCGTCTGCAGTAAACGCTGGTATAGCTGCAACCCCTGATCGATACGCCCACCGGCGATATAGGCCGCAGCCAACAGCCGGGAAGCCGCAGTGAGAGACGAACCCGCAGCAGCGCGTTCGAGATCGGCGATGGCTTCGGCGTGCTGGCCGAGTCTGAAATAGGCCATGCCCCGGCCGTAAAAGGCTTGGTGGACAAAGGACGAATCCGCAGCGGCTCAGGGCCGCATCGAGGTCGTCAGTTCGGGACAGGGCCGTGGCGATGAGGTAATTGAACAGCGTTTGGGAAACCCTATCGGTCTCGGTTTGGGCACCCTCCCGCAGGACTGCCAGCGCCCTTTGGATGCGGCCCTGCTGCAGCAGAAGGCGGCCGGCTTCGAGTCGGGAGCGCGAGTGAATTTCCGCCTCGCCGCGGACCAGGAGAAAGGAGGCGACCGCCTCCTCCCAAGCGCTGGCATCGCGCTGGGCTATGGCCGCTTCAAAGCGGGCGATATCGGCTTCGGGTTTGTCGCCCAGCTCTTCGTCTAAGCTCTGGTATATCTGGATGGCATCCGCGTACTCGCTGCGACCGTGGAGGATGCGGGCGCACTGGAAAAGGGCGCTGTGCCGGTACCCGTCGGCCTGCGGCGAGGCCGCTAATTCCCGAAAAATGTCGAGGGCCTGCGCGGTGGTGGCCTCCTCACTCTGGCGCTGCAGGGCCAGCCCCAAATTGAAGCGCAGGTCCATTTCGTAGGTCGAGTTGGGGAAGGCTTCCAAGGTGCGGCGCAATTCAGCTTCGGCGCGGCGGAAAAGATCGGCCCGCTCCTCGGGTGCGACCTCTTCCGCTTCAGCGCGGCCAAACCAAGCCCGGGCAATTTGCAGTCCCACTCCTTCGAGGGGCAGGCCGGCCTGGGCCGCAAAGGCGGCATAGTCGTCGCGGTACGCGCTGTACTCGCGCACGGCCTCTAGGTAGTTTCCGGTTTCAAAGTAGCGGTTGGCCAGTAGCAATTGCAGCCGCGCCCGGCCAAAGTCATCCTGTTGCGCTTCTAGGGCGCGCTGGTACACCGCGATACTGGCGGCGACATCGCCGCGCTGGTAGTGCAACTGCGCTTGGCGCAAATAGGCTTCCTCGGACAGCCGGCGCTCGTCGGCAAAGCGCGCGGCCACCAAGGAGTATGCCTCCACGGCCAGCGCGTACTCCCCGGTGCGCTCGCGGC
>JAGWBY010000162.1:18632-20559 GCA_021295675.1 Candidatus Latescibacterota bacterium
CGTCGACTAGGCCGGCGAGTTTGTTGCGCTGCATGCGCAGAATCTCGCGCTCGGACATGCGGTCGAGGCGCTGCGAGTCAACTAGCCGCTGATAGCTGGGGATGGCTTCGGCAAAGCGCTCCAGCGCAAAGTAGCATTCGCCAATTTGAAACAGCGCCCTACTAGTGCGATACCCCGAGGGAAAGCGCCCGACCAAATCCTCGAAAACCGCAATGCTTTGGGTGTACTCGCGCAGTTGATAGTGCGACCAGCCAATATCGTACAGCGCATGAGCCACGTAGGGGCTGGTGGGATAGCTGGCGACCAGTTGCCGCGCTTCGTCGATGGTGCGGCGATACTCTCCCATGCGGTACGCGCAGGCCACGGCGCGGCTGCGGGCGAGGGCCTGAAGCGTCGGGGTAGCGGAGAGGGTCTCGGTGGCGACAAACGCCTCCACGGCTTGTGCCAATAAGTCGTCGGCCCGGCCCTGGTGCTGGGCGCGCTCTTCGTCGCTGCGAGCCTGCGCCGCCCTTTTGAGTTCTTCTTCGCCCATCTTGAAATAGGCATTGCCAATCTGATACGCAGCCACTTCTTGCAGGGGCGCGTCTATCTGGCCGACGGAAACTCGAATGGCCTCCATCGCGAGCAGCTTGTGCCGACTGCGCATGATGTGGCGGTAGTTTTCAATGGCCTGATCGTAGGCCCCAGAGGCGTAGAAGTTCTGGCCGTGCTCAAAGGCCGTGGGCACAAAGCGAGTCGCGGCCGCGGCGAGAGTCAGTAGGGATAGGATGGCTAGCGGAAGCATAGATTGTTCCTCAGCACCTAGTAGGCCACTCCGACGACCCCGGCGACGCGTTCTGCGCCCGTGTCCACCTCAACTTCCACCCGGTAGAGGTACAGGCCCGGGGCCACTAGCGAACCCGTGGCATTGCGCCCATCCCACAAACCCGGGGGTCGGCTGTCGGTTGGCAGCCGCACATAGGAACCGGCCGACAGCGGCGGCGGACTAAGATCGCGCACCAAGCGTCCACTCAACCTGTCGCGGGGCCTCGACCTTGGAGAGGGCGAATTCGATAGTGGCAAAATCGTTGATCCCATCGGCGTTGGGGGTGAAGACCGGTGGGAGGACGCGCACTTGGGAGAGCGCCCGCTCCTCCGAGGTAGCAGCCGACAACACCCACGAATAAGGTGCATTGCTCTGCGGGTCAATGGCCGCGTTTTCGGCCGCGTTGAGCGGGTTGTCAGAATTGGGAGCAAAGAGGCGGGCGCGAAACGCATGGATCGCCGCGAGCGTTCGCGTCCTAAAGCGAATTTGCAACTGGGCGTCCTGCCGCAGCGGCTCGGCCAAGGTGATAGTGAGCTGGTCGCGCGTCGAGTCCCAAGCCTCAAGCGCACTATCCTCCAAGCCGATGATTTCTTCGAGTATGGCCGGCGCGGGCACGTCGATGCGGATCTGGGCTAAGCCCGCGTCGGCATCGGCAAATTCCACATCAAGGGTGTAGGTAAAGGAGGTATCCCGGCCCATGGGGACGCGATTGGGGGCAATGCGGCCCCATGCCTTGGAGACGGGCACTTGGTCGAGATCAAAATCGATCTCTAGGTGCTCGAAAACAGGGGTTTTCTCGGGGGAGTGGGTCGCCATGTTGACCCGGTATTGCAAGAACGCACGCGGTTCCTCAGCAGGGAACCAGATGTCCCCGGTGGTTAGGGGCGTACTCCACCCCCCTGCCGAATCGGCTAGCGCGGCGGCTTGGTCGGCGCTGCGGAACTGCACGGTGAGTTCCGTGCCAGCGGGAACCGTGGCCTGCCAGCGCACCCGACCTACGTTCTTGACCACGTCCGGAGCGCCGAGGTCGAGCGGTGCCGAAGTGAACGTTCCCCGCTCTGCGTGCAGGCTGCCGTACACCTCTATTTCGGCCACGTTGGGCTGGGTGATGGCGTTGATATC
>JAGWBY010000023.1:0-27842 GCA_021295675.1 Candidatus Latescibacterota bacterium
AACCCGCCCCCGCTTTTTGTACGCTCGCTTATTCTTTTACACCACAGTACCCGACGGAATCACCGCGTCTTTAGGTACAACCACAATCCCGTCGCGGATGTAGTAATTCGTCTCATCGGCCTCGACGCCTTGCTCCTTGTTGGTGATGCAAACGTCCTCGCCGATGCGCGCGTTTTTGTCGATGATCGCGCCGGTGATCGTGCTGTTGGCACCAATCCCCATATCTGGAATGCCTTGGGCGGTATTGCGCGCTCGATCGGCCGGTGACTCATCCGAATCAGCACCCATGACGATGGTGTTGGCAATCTGGCAATTCTCGCCAATCACCGAGCGGATCCCGATCACTGAACGCTCGATCCGAGCAGACCGTATGTACGAGCCTTCGCAGATGATCCCCCGTTCAATGCGGCAATTTTCCAGCCGCGTGCCAGAGAGGAAGCGCGCGTGCGTGTAAATCGGTGCGTCGGCCCGGTAAAAGTTAAAAGGCGGCGGCTGATCCGTCAGCGCCAAATTGGCCTCGTAAAAAGAGCGAATGGTGCCGATGTCTTCCCAATAGCCATCAAAGGTGTGGGCAAAAACGCCAACCTTGTGGATCGCGCCCGGGATGATGTGCTTGCCGAAGTCGTCTTGGTTGCTGCTCATCAGCAGGCTGACCAAGACCTGGGGTTCAAACACGTAAATGCCCATAGAGGCCATATAGCACGCCTCCGGGTCGGCAGCCGCCGGCAATCGCAGAGCATCCAGTTCGGCGGGGTCTTGCGGCTTCTCGCGAAAATCCACGATTTGCCCTTGAGCATTCGTTTGCACGATCCCCAGCCCAGGCGCGGCTTCCCGCGTCACTGGCTTTACCGCAATCGACACGTCCGCGCCGCGCGCTCGGTGCTCTTCGACAAAGGCGCTCGCCCGACAGGATTAGCACTTGTTCGGCCCGGCGCGAGAGCAAGTGCCTGAGCTGTTGGCGCACCGCATCGGCCGTACCCTGGTACCAAGCAGCGCTGTCTTGGGTCTGCTCGGCAGCCAAGATCTCGACAAAGCCATCGGAAAAAGAATCAAAGCGGTACGTCGTGCTGATGTGGCGGTGGAGCGAAGCGGAATTGAATTGAGTCAGGGCAAAAATGCGGTTGATTCCAGAATGCAGACAATTGCTGATGGGGATGTCGATTAAGCGGTATTTGCCGCCAATCGGCACAGCCGGCTTGGAGCGAAGCTGCGTTAGCGGGAAGAGCCGCGCGCCCTGCCCACCCCCGAGGATGACTCCAATGACGTTTCTCATAGCTGAAACTCCCAATTCTAAAATTCGGCTCAGTCCTCTAAGTGGCCTTATCTTATAGCTTTTTCCCACCTTAGCAAGCCCACCACGGGCGAATTGGGCCGCCGCGCAAATTAGTATATTTTGTTTCACATAGGAGACACCTTATGAAAGCATTATTTGCCGTTATAGTTGGGCTGGCAGTGGCGGCCCCTGCTAGCGCCGATTCTGATTCTTCCACCTCGAGTCGGCTGGTTACCCTAGGGCATGCGGGCCTAGTTCGATCTTTGTCGTTTTCATCCGACGGAACCACACTGGCCTCTTGGTCAGACGATAATACCGTAGTCCTATGGGATATCGCCAGCCAGAGGCAATTGGCTGCCCTCAAGGAGCATGTGGACCCCTCTGTTTTTTCCAGAGTATTTTCGGTCCGATCGGTGGCGTTTTCGCTCGACGGCACCACATTGGCGTCCGGGGAAGGTAACACCGTAGTCCTGCGGGATGTCGCCAGCCAGAAGCGACTCGAGATCCTCGAAGGTCATGCCGGCCTAGTCCGATCGGTGGCGTTTTCACCCGATGGAACCACACTGGCGTCCGGGGCGAGCGATAATACCGTAGTCCTCTGGGATATTGCCAACCGGAAACAGCGGACCATCCTCAAAGGACATGTGGATAGTGTCCAATCCGTGGCGTTTTCACCCGATGGAACCACACTGGCGTCCGGGGCGAGCGATAATACCGTAGTCCTATGGGATGTCGCGAGGCGGGGGCGGCTAGCCACCCTCAAAGGACATGCGGATAATGTCCTATCAGTGGCGTTTTCGCCCGACGGCACCACACTCGCGTCTGGGGCGAGCGATAACACCATAGTCCTGTGGAATGTCGCCAATCAGAGGCGACTGGCCACTCTCAAAGGGCATACGGGTAATGTTTTTTTCATGGCGTTTTCACCCGATGGTACCACGCTGGTATCCGGGTCATACGATAGGGCATACAATAATACCGTAATCCTGTGGGACGTCGCTAGCCGGAGGCAGCGGGCCACCCTCAAAGAGCATAATGTCACTTTTGCGGCGTTTTCGCCCGATGGAACCATGCTGGCATTTGGGGACCAGGGTGGTGGGATCCTGCTCTGGCAACCCCCTCCTCTGTCGCCGCCGGAGATCGACAAATCCGTTACAGACGACGTCGCCGATTCTTCCCCGTGGAAACAACTAGCCACCCTGCAAGGGAGTGGGTCGGGAGTCCAAACCGTGGCGTTTTCACCTAACGGTACCACACTGGTATCCGGGGATGACTCCGTAGTCCTGTGGGAGGTCGAAAGCCAGAGACGACTGGACACCCTACAAGGACATGAAGCCAGGGTCCAAGCCGCGGCGTTTTCGCCCGATGGAACCACGCTCGCGTCCGGCGGGGATAACACTGTAGTCCTGTGGGATGTCGCGAAGAAGAGTCAGCGAGCCATCCTCAAAGGGCATAAGAGTAGGGTTCAAGCGGTGGCGTTTTCGCCCGACGGCACTATCCTAGCGTCCGGGGCAGACGATAACACCGTAATTCTGTGGAATGTCGCGAAGAAGAAGCGACTAGCCGCTCTCAAAGGACATGCGGATTGGGTCCAGGCCGTGGCGTTTTCACCAGACGGTACCACGCTAGCGTCCGGGGCAAGTGATAACACCGCAATCCTGTGGGAGGTCGAAAGCCGAAAGAAACTAGTCACCCTTAAAGGACATACGGACTATGTTCTTTCCGTGGCATTTTCGCCCGACGGCACCATGATCGCGTCTGGCTCAGGTGATAATAACGTAATCCTGTGGGATGTCGCGAAGCAGAAACAACTAGCCACCCTCGAAGGACATACGGGGAATGTCACTTCCGTGGCGTTTTCACCCGACGGTGCCCTGCTGGCGTCTGGCTCAAGTGATAACAACGTAATCCTGTGGGATGTCGCCAGCCGCAAGCGGTTGACGACCCTCAAAGGGCATACGGATTGGGTTCAAGCCGTCTCGTTTTCACCCGACGGGACCATGCTCGCGTCCGGGGCCGAGGATGGTACCGTCCTGCTCTGGCGGTCTTTTTCTAAGTAGGAGCACACCATGACGGGAAAATTACAGCACAAGACCGCGTTGATCACCGGAGCGGGCCGGGGTATCGGTCGGGCCATCGCCGAGTGCTTTGTCCGCGAGGGAGCACGAGTGGCCGTCGCCGATATAGACGCAAGCACCGCCAGCGCCACAGCCGCTGAAATCGGCGCATTGGGATTAGAAATGGACGTGTCGTCCAAAGCCTCCGTCCTCACCGGCACGAGCCGCGTGCTCGACGAGTTCGGCCAACTCGACATCCTCGTCAACAACGCCGGCTACCTCGTCTATACCACCTTTGAATCGTGTAGCGAAGAGAACTGGGACCACATCGTCGATGTCAACATGAAAGGCCCCTTCCTCTGCGCCCAAGCGGTTATCCCCCATATGAAGGCGCGCCGCCAAGGGGTCATCATCAACATGACCTCCCTAGCGGCCAAGACCGGCGGGCTAGCCGCTGGTCCTCCCTACGCAGCGGCCAAAGCCGGAGTCCTTACCTTAACCATTGGCCTAGCGCGCGCCCTAGCCCCCGATCAAATTCGCGTCAACGCCATCGCTCCCGGCGTCATCGACACCGCCATGACCTCCGCCCCCGAACACGACCAACTCAAGGCCTCCATCCCTCTCGGCTGCTCCGGCCAGCCCGAAGACGTAGCCAACTGCGCGCTCTTTCTGGCTTCAGACGACGCGCGGCACATCACCGGCGAGACCATCGACGTCAACGGGGGTTTGTACATGGACTGATGGCGGAGGTGCAAACCACAAACCAAGCACCGGCGTTGATCAGACTAAGGATTATCGTTGTAAAGGATTTTTCAATCGCGACCAGCGACCAAGTCGCGCAATAGGGCGGCGTAGCCCGCCTCCCCTTCTCGTCCCCAGACCTCCAACAGAACCGATCCGACGATACCGATTTCGGCCTGACCCTGTAGCTGGCGCAAATCTTCCCCGCTGCGCAGGCCAAAGCCGACTCCCAGCGGCAGGTCTGTCGCTTTGCGGCACTGCGCAATAAACCGATAGAGTTCATCGCCTAAGTCAGTCTGGCTACCAGTTACGCCCTTGCGCGCCACCGCATAGACAAACCCTTTGGCTTGAGCACCGATCTGCTGCAGCCGCTGCTCGGTGTTGGTCGGAGTCATCAATAAAATCGGAGTTTGCTCACACTCCGCGCCTGCTGCCCACAGATCGCCGTACTCTTCGACCGGCAAGTCGGGCAGGATAAAGCCGCAGGCCCCGCTTGCTGCCAAGCGGCGGCAGAACGGGCCGTGCCCCAAGCGGAACGCCGTGTTGTAATAGCCCATCATCAAATGCGGAAAGGCAAAAGCCGCGGTCGCGCGCTGCATTAGGTCGAAGTATTGGGCGAGGGTAAGGCCGCTTTCTAGAGCCTGTTGGTTGGCTCGCGCAAAGGTCGGCCCGTCGGCGATTGGCTCGCTAAAAGGCATCTGCAATTCGACCAAATCGACCTCGGCCTCGGCCATAATCTCCAACATGCGCCAGTTGGCCTCCAGCGAGGGAAAGCCGGCGATCAGATGCGTCATCAGCAGAACTTTGCGCTCCGTGAGCCGCTCTTCGATATAGGCTTGCAGATTCACGACCGAGCGGCCCTATCGGCGAGGAAGCGCTGCCAGTTTTCGTCCGCGAGCGCGTCGGCGATGGTGAAAATATCCTTGTCACCGCGGCCCGACAGGCCAATCAGCACCACTTGGTCGGGCGTCATAGCGCCCACTTCGCGCAGGGCACCGGCCAAGGCATGGGTACTTTCAAGTGCGCCGATTATCCCCTCGCTGCGCATCATCCGCTTGAGGGCTGCGATCACTTCTTGGTCGGTCGCGGCCTCAATGCGCACCCGACCTATCTCGGCCAAGTGAGCGAGGATCGGACTGACGCCGATGTAATCTAGCCCCGCCGCCACCGAGTGCGTGTGCCGCATTTGACCTTCGGCATCCTGGAAGAAGAAGGTCTTGTAGCCTTGGGCAACTCCAGGCGTGCCGACGAGGCCGGCCAAGCGAGAGGCATGATCGCCCGTCTCTAGCCCTCGGCCTCCAGCCTCAACCCCGACCAACTCGACGGCCGCGTCGTCGAGGAACCCTAGGAATAGACCCGTAGCGTTGGACCCGCCGCCGACGCAGGCATACACCCTATCGGGCAGGCACCCCACTGACTCCAACATCTGCTGGCGGCTCTCCTCGCCGATGATTCGCTGGAAATAAGCGACGATTTGCGGGAAGGGATGCGGGCCGCACGCTGTGCCGAGCACGTAGTGCGTGTCGGCCATGGAATAGGCCCAATCGCGCAGGCTCTCGTTGATCGCGTCCTTGAGCGTGGCCGAGCCATCGGTTACGGGCACCACCTCGGCACCGAGTTGCTCCATCCAGAACACATTGGGCCGCTGGCGCTCCACATCGACGGCCCCCATGTAGATGGTGCATTCCAGCCCCAAGCGAGCGGCCATCGTCGCCGTAGCCACGCCGTGCTGGCCGGCACCGGTCTCGGCGATGACCCGACTTTTGCCCATGCGGCGCACCAACAAGCCCTGGCCCATCACATTGTTGACCTTGTGGGCACCCGTGTGATTGAGGTCTTCGCGCTTGAGAAAGATCCGTGCCCCGCCGACCTCGCGGGAGAGGTTTTCGAGCAAGGTAATCGGAGTCGGCCGGCAGGAATACGTCCGCATCACCTGCTCGAACTCCGCCCAAAAGGAGGGATCGCGGCGCGCGTCCGCAAAAACTTGGGTCAATTCGTCGAGGGTCGTGCGGAGAATTTCGGGGACAAAGGCTCCACCGTACTCGCCGTAGTACCCGGCGCGCGGGTGGTTAAAAATGGCGTTCGTCAGCCCCATCTCAATCGGTTAGATTGGCGCGCCGGAGCGCTTCGAGCATAGCGCTACTACCCTGCTCTGCTTCCTGCTCCTGCTGCTGTCGCTGGCGGAACTCGGCGAGATGGGCTTCGGATTCGAGGGCATCGACTTGGTTGATCGACAGGCGCAAGCGCTGACGGCGGTCATCCACTTCGAGCACCACCACCTTGACCTCTTCCTCAAGCGAGAGCACTTCGCGCGGGTGGCCGATGCGACGGTCGGCGATCTCTGAGACATGCACCAGCCCGCGCACGCCTTCGGTCAACTCGACGAACGCGCCAAAATCCTCCAACCCATCGACCTTGCCGGTGACGACCGTGCCGACGGCAAACTGATCTTTGATCTCTTGCCAAGGGTCCTTTGCCAGCGCCTTGATCGACAGCGAGATCCGCTCCTTGCGCCGCTTGCCCAAATCTTTGGTGCGCAAGACCGCGACTTGGATTTGCTGCCCCACCTCGAGGACTTCTTGGGGATGGCCAACGCGCTGATGGCTGATCTCTGAGACGTGTACCAAGCCCTCCACCCCAGAACCTAAATCGACGAATGCACCAAAAGACTCCAGCCGCGTTACTTTGCCCGCCAGTTGCGCACCTTTCTTTAGCTGGCTGCGCACCGCGCCGGCGGCCTTGTCCTGCTCGGCTTCGATCAAGGTCCGACGCGACAGGACGATCACGCGACCCTGATGGCGGAACTCGATAATTTTAAAGGTCAAGGTCTGGCCGCGGTATTCCTCAGCGTTTTCCACGTACTGGGTATCGACGTGTGAGATCGGGCAAAAACCGCGAACATCGCCCTCAATGGTCACGCCCAATCCCCCCTTGTTGACCGCGTCAACTCGACCTTCGACGGGCAGTCCGGCCTTGTACGCTTGGTAGAGCAAGTCGGCCTGGACGTCTTGGCGGCTCAAACCGCGGCTGAGCAGGACCTCGTCCCCAGTAGCCACGACAAAGGCCCGAATCGGGTCTCCGACCTTGTAGCGCAACTCCCCATCGGGGCCTTTGAGCTCGCTGGTGCGGATTATGGCCTCGTCCCGACTGCCGTACTCGACAAAGCTGTTCTCATCCTCGACTTTGACGATCACGCCGCTGACCTCGTCGCCTACTGAGACCTCACTGGTGGTCGGAGCCGGTGGTGCTCCTTCGGCATCGAGCATCTGAGCAAAGTCTTCGCCTTGCTCAGCGCGGTCTGCGGCCGGGGTTAGTTCGTCCTTGGAATCTGCCTCTGTCATCGCCTGTCTCCTTGGCTACTTCACTCTGGTATGAGAACGACCTTGCCGGTCGTCTTGCGCCCCTGTAAGGCACGGTGCGCTTCGGCCGCGTCCGACAGGGCGAACTGCTCGCTGATGCGCAGCACCAATTCGCCGCTGGCGATCCATTCCAACACTGCGCCAGCGCGTTCCAATAGCGCCTCGCGGGTCTGGGTGTAGTGCATCATAGTTGGCCGCGTCAAAAAGAGCGACCCCTTGGTGCTGAGGACGCCGGGGTCAAAGGGCGGGACCGGGCCGCTCGACTGCCCGAACAACACCAAGTAACCTAGGGGCCTGAGCACGTTCAAGCTCTTGTCAAAAGTCGCCTGACCGACGGAATCGTACACCACATCGACTCCGCGCCCGGCGGTGAGTGCCATGACGTCCTGTTCAAAGTCGCGCTCGGTATAGCGAATGACCTCATCGGCTCCGGCACCCCGCGCGAGTTGTTCCTTTTCCTCAGTCGAGACCGTGGTCAACACCCGCGCCCCACACCGCTTGGCCATCTGAATCAAGAGCAGCCCCACACCACCAGCCCCGGCGTGGATCAGAGCCGTGTCTTCGCGGCCCAGCCTGTAGGATCCATGCGCGAGGTAATGCGCCGTCATGCCTTGGAGCAAAGCGGCGGCTCCCTCCTGATAGGAAGCTGAATCAGGCAGAGGCACCAAGCGGTCGGCGGGCACGGCGGCTTCTGCAGCATACGACCCCATCACTCCGGCGTAGGCCACCCGATCGCCCACTTGCACGCCTTCCACGCCCTCGCCGATACCTGCAACGATTCCGGCGGCTTCCATGCCGGGAATGCAGGGCAAATCGACTGGGTACAGCCCTTCGCGGTGATAGGTGTCGATGTAATTTAGACCGATGGCTTTGATTTCGACGACGGCTTCGCCCGCCCCGGGTGTGGGCGCGGATACGTCCTCATAGGTGAGGGCCTCAGGGCCACCGCACTGGTGGAAACGCACTGCTTTCATTGTGAACCTTCGCGTGGGATCAAGGCCGCTGACGCGGCAGACAGAATTTACTATTCAATAGTAAACTTTTTAAAATAACTATAAAATCTTTTTGAGACAAATTTGAAAAAACGGCGATCCGTGCATTTTTTATGAGGTAAACCTGTATTCGCAAAGGAACGCCATGAAAGTAGCTAAATTCGGCGGCTCGTCCCTCGCGTCAGCCGAGCAAATAGAAAAAATCTGCGCCATTATCATCGCTGACCCAGCGCGCCGGCTCGTGGTGGTTTCGGCTCCGGGCAAGCGCAACCGGGAAGACACCAAAGTAACCGACCTCCTCATCGAGGTGGTCCGCGCCCAGCTAACCAACCAAGACGGCCGCACTGCGTTGGCGCGCGTCATCGACCGCTATGCCGCTATCATCTCCGACCTCGGCTTGCCGGACACCGCGCTTGTGCCCATTGTCGCCGACTTTGAGCGGCGGCTGGCCATGAGCACCAGCGACGAAGCGCTCTACGCAGATGCCATGAAGGCCGGCGGCGAAGACAACTGCGCCCGCCTCGTCGCCGAGTACCTGCGCCACAATGGGGCCGAAGCCCACTATCTCGACCCCGGCGAGGGCGGCCTCATTCTCTCGGAGGAGCCGGGCAACGCCCGCGTCTTGCAGGCGTCCTACGGCAAGCTGCGCCAGCTCAAAGACCGGCCAGGCATCACCATTTTCCCCGGTTTTTTCGGCTATTCGTCCACGGGCCGAATCGTCACCTTCTCGCGCGGCGGTTCGGACATAACCGGCGCGATCCTCGCCGCGGCCGTCGATGCGGCTGTGTACGAAAACTTCACGGATGTCGATTCGGTCTTTGTGGCCAATCCCACGCTGGTCGAAAACCCAGTCGCCGTCGCCGAGATTACCTACCGCGAGATGCGCGAGCTTTCCTACGCGGGGTTTTCCGTGTTTCACGACGAGGCCCTCGAACCGGTGTTTCACGCCGGAATCCCGGTCGTCGTCAAAAACACCAATAATCCACAGGCACCTGGCACCCACATTGTTCCCCAGCGCGCAGTCGGCGACCGCCCAGTAGTCGGCATCGCCGCCACCGATGGATTTTGCAGCGTGTACATCAGTAAGTACTTGATGAACCGCGAGGTGGGCTTTGGCCGCCGCTTGTTGGCCATTTTTGAGGACGAGGGGATCTCCTTTGAACACACGCCTTCGGGCATTGACAACATGTCGGTGATCGTGCGCGAGTCGTACTTCAACCACGCGGCTGAAGAGCGGGTCCTGCGCCGGATTCGCACCGAGCTAGAAGTAGATGAACTGTCGGTTGCCCGCGGCCTCGCCTTGGTGATGGTCGTCGGCGAGGGCATGCACCACACTATTGGCTTGGCGGCCCGTGCTTGCCGTGCCTTTTCCCGCGCCAGCGTCAATATAGAGATGATCAATCAAGGGTCGAGCGAGGTCAGCATGATGTTTGGGATCGCGGCAGCGGACATTCCCGCGGCCGTGCGCTCGCTCTACGGCGAGTTTTTTGGCGATTGATTGGGCTACGCCGCCCAAATCACCAACTGCAACTCGCTGTCGTCAATTAGGCTGTACTCGGGGAGACGGCCCGCAAGCTGCTGGCACTCCTCTCGTATAATTGGCACCCCATCGCCGCGCCGGTCCATCAAGTGCGTCCGTCCAAGACCGGCCGGAGCGGAACAACGCGCCAACAAAGACACGATAAGTTCATTGCGATTGGATTGCCGCAGATGCAGACTGTCCGGCGAGAGCGTATTCGCCAAGGCACCGGGAACGTATAGCTCAAGACGGTCTCCGAACATGTGCAGACGTACCCGCGAACCCCCCATCGAATAGTCCCGATGCGCCACGGCGTTGACGAGCGCCTCAAACACGGCCCGCTCGCTGAACTGCGGCAGATCGACCCGGGCCGTTACTTTGGTCGCTCGCACCAGCATGTTCCGCCTCACAAAGTGCAACGCTTCCGCAACCTGCTCGTCGAGCGGCCCTTCAATATCGCGGGCGTCGGTCTGATAGTTGACATCCGTCCGCTCCCCTGCATAGCTGACGGCTTGTATGTCGGCTCCCGCGTGCATAGTAGAACACCGGCGAGTGTGAGGCGTACGACGTCTTCCTCATCGGCAGCGACGATGCGGAGCTTGTGCAAAGTGTCCTCGGTCAGCTCGGCGTCTTCGCGGAGAAATCGGCGCGTCAGTTCCTCGTCGAGGTGCTCTGGCAAGGTGCGGGGAACAACTGATTCGTCGAAGCGGATCACGCGGCTCTGGCTGCGTTCTTGAAAGAGCCGCGCCAAAAACTCGGCAGCCATTTCGCGCTTTGAACTGCCGATCCTACGGAAGTAGCCGCCCGGACTCTTGTGGACGAACAAGCTGCGGGCAACGTCGATGCAGATGACCGGAACGGGCGTCCCGGCGGCATCCGGCAATTCCAGCTTGCGGATGTCAACGCTGAGCGCGGGGTTCACCGAGTCATTGCAGATTTCGCGCACCCAACCCTCGACCGCATCCAAACCCTCTAAAGGGATACCCAAGACTTCACGAGTCGCATCGTCCACTCCCAAGACGAGGGTTCCGCCCCGGCTGTTGGCAAAGGCGGCAAGTTCATCGGCGAACTCGTTTCGATGTGGACTGGTGACGCGGTCGCCGGACAGCACGACGCGCTTGAGTTCCAACGTCGAGTCCTCACCGAGGCGGATGCGACGGGCTAGGTCAGCAACAGTCATCTATTCTGTTCTCTTTTTTATCCTCTTATCATCGTGCCCTACGGGCTGCCGTTTCTAGACGACGATATTCTGGGGTCCGAGCGAGATTGGGCACGACTCCTCTCACCTGTGCAAGTGCATCTCCCAGATCATAAGGGATTGTAGCGTTTTCCGCTGTCCCGACTGTCAGATGAAGAAGGCGTAACAGTGCTTTGGCTTTGGCTTCGTCGTTAATCATTGCCAGTTTTGGCGTTCTGTCGCTGTCGCCCGAATACAGATCATAGTCGAGTATTGACCAGCACTCAAACGGTAAGAGGAAACGCTCAATGGTATTCACGGCTTCGACGAATTCACCACGAGCGATTGCTGGAAGCCTAGAGAGGCGCTTGCTGACTCCTGGCGATGCTAGCGAGCGCTCCTGAGGCCAGACCCGTTGTAGGAAAGGTTTGGCGGCTGATTGGAACAGATGCTCCGGTGACAATGGGTCCGACACTTGATCGCTCTGTTTCGAAAGCTCGCTTATGAAGCGAGTTATCACTCCCGCACATTCTGCACGTACTTCGTCGTCCAGCGACCGTATCATTTGCTGAACGCGGTCTTGTACGACCGCAGGCTCTCGTCTTTCCCGCAAGGCATGAAGCGACTCAATCACAAGGCTGAACGCAAGCGAACGACGGGTCGCGCGGCCAAGCTGACCATCCGTAGCTCGATCCACCATATCATTGCCAATAATTTTCAATACGTCCTTGAATTGTGTCCGACGACCAACGGCACGCCAGAGGGCTGCGTCGTCTGCGCGAAGCGGGCGAATAAGGTGCTCTTTGGTCCATTCTTGGTCAGCGTATAGAAAATATCTTAGTGACTCGATCATCCGATGCTTAGCCATCAATCCCGAACGTCCTGAAGCATTGATAATGTGATCCCTCATTTTTCTTAAGTCGCTAGGGTCGTCAAATGGCCGAGGATTTTCTTCCAGCTTCGGACAAGAAGCCAAAAACACGCCAACGAGCTTTCCCGCAGGTGAGTTTAATGTATCGAGATCGTGAGGTCCGTCAGGACCGGGCTGCATGACAACATTAAGATTAGGCTCTTCGTTTGGTGGTTGCACTGCATTCGTCGTCTCGACAGCTAACGGCCAAGCACGGAGCCAAACCGCCGACCAATTCGGCACGACGACAACGTATTTTTTCCAACAACTGAGCCAGTGAGAAATGCCTCCGATGGCTTCGGATAGAGTCTCGCTGGGTAACTTTGCAAGGAGGACAAGCACCCGGCCAGTCTCCGCAGACAAATCGCGTGCATGGGTTTCTTGCCCTTGATCCTCTGAAGGCAAATGCACCCAACCGAAGTTTTCCCAGACCCTTGGAAAACCCGCTCCGCCATCGGATGAGGCTTCAATATCCTCCAAAATCCGTACGCAGTTATCTTTTTCTCTGATCCAGTCAGATGCTCTAACTGCTGGGTCATCATCCCATCCACGGTGCGGGGCTGAAAGGGCCTGTTCCAGTGCTTTCAACCGATCAATACCTTCAAGAGAATCCAGTGAGCGGTCAGGATTTGGCGGAACAATCTGCCCCTTCGGTGATTCCAAGAATCCCTCATCGATTCGGTTCATTTCGGCTAAATCAGGAAACCGGCCAATGTTCGATTCGAGCCAAATTTTATCGCGTGGCGGAAGCGTAGCCTCGACGACCTCAATGCGTTTCAGCTCTCGGACAACCCAGTAGAGGCGGGCTTTCTCTATTCGGTCCGCTTCTGCATTCTTAGGCCATTTATTGCGAGGAGGAGCCTTGCGTATTCTTCTAGTAATCGCCTTTTGTGTGGCATCGTCTAATTCGGAGAAGCGCCGGGCTCGCAGTTCGGTAATTTCTGGATGGTGCTGTACGTCCCAGAAGACCTTATAATTCAAATGAAGGATAAAATCACCTACCTCAGCAGTGGGTGTAATCCGAGAATCACACGACATAGCAGCCCAGAGCCGCAAATGGATCGGAGAGTCTGTCCGTTTCCAGCGACTAATAAAGTCAAGCGCGACGGAGCAATCGATATCGACAAGCCGTGAAACGACTGCGTGAAGGAGCTTTACCGATGGTGCGATTCCTTGGCTAAACTCATCAGGTTCGTCCATTTCTTCGTCGCGATCAGACTCTGATACGTAATACACGCGATTGAGAAAGAGATATAGTCCTCTCCATCCGATGCGCCACGCAATGTCCTGCCCACGTATAATCGCGGCGTCTAGCGCATTAGCCAGAGAAACGAGGAATTCACCCTCAGTTAGTTCTTGCAAGCCCAGAGAAGCCGGATCGACAATTTCTCCACTTGTCAATCTAGCCTGAAACAGATCGTGAAACGTCTTTGGCCGCTTGGGAAATTTGCGGAATTGGAGTTGCCACTTTCCGTAGGCTTCAATTGATAGCCTCGGCGCAACGAGATTGACGATAGCCGATACAAGCGCTCCAGATCGCTCCCCGGAGCGCAAGCGATCCTGAACATTATATATGCCCAGCCCGTAAAAATCGGGAATTGGAGTATCCCAAAATTCTTCGATCAGACGCCAAGCCGAACGCCAAGGTTCACGGAGGCTTATCCCTTCCGGTGTGTCTAGCAGATGTAGGATCGCCCGTCGTTTGAGGATATTGTCGGGCCCAAGACTCAATGCCCATTCGATGGTTTCTTTTTTTTCGAGGCGATCTTCGAGAAATGCAACCGTAGAACGCATCGTCTCTTGGTCTTTTGCATCTAAACTACGCTGGAGCAGTCTCATCGGCGGCCTTCCCGGCTTTCCTCCGACGACACGGCCACGATGGCGTCGAGCCATCCCAAATCCGCTTTGTGCTTGGAAATTAGCTTAGACAAGCGGATGCGTTCGTTTGGCTCACTACGGCGAATGAAATGGTCGAATAAATCACGATGCTCGTCTCTGGCCTCTGTCTTTTTGGTCTTCACAATTTTCTTTAGCTCGCGATCAACGCGGCTTTTATCGCCATTGATCGCAGAGAATTCGGCCCATTTAGCCAGTGTACACTGAAGCTGGGAGTGGTCACTACCCTGACTTTTGTACTGAATCGGTGTAATTCCGCGAGCCTTCCAGTCTTCCAATTCTACGGGATTATCTTTGTTCGTTCCGACAAATATGAACCGTTCCTTGAGGTCGCGGAAACGCGTCCCATCAGCAGCAACTGCATTCAGCAGATATCTCATTGGCGGGTCGTTCGCGCTATAGCCCACGAGAACTAAGTTATACAAGCGTGCAGCGTCGTAAATCAGATCGGGAACGATCCGCCGACGTAAATAGAACTCGCCCAGATCCTGATCGGAAATGATCAGATCAGACGTCCTCTTAGGGTTCCGATCCAGAGCACCGTGGATGTGCAAGACGCCATTGAATTCCGGATTCGATGGTGGCCTAGGCCTAGGTATTCCTCCAAGTGCGTACGTCTGGACCGGCGATCTCATTTTTCTTGCGGCGTCTTCAAAGAGGAGATCGAAATTTGTCGTGATGATTGCTACCGCTGCACCGCGGTCCGCAAGACGTATCAGATTTCGATGAATTGGAGCCGGTGTAGTCTTGGTACCGATAATCTCTCCTATCGCCCGCCTAATCAAACTCTCTTTGTTTGTTTCTCCTTCAAGCCTCCGTTCAAGCATGCCCAAGACGACATCGTATTCACCTTTTCGGAAACGCTCAACCTCGGCCTTTTGATTATCTTCCAAGTCCGATAGATCTGGGTCTTCTTGATTGTCATTCGAAGACGAGATTCTCGAAATAACGGAATGTACCGCCAAATCCAGTGATTTGTACCTGTACACCTTTACGACGAGGTTTCGAAAGTCGGGCAATCCTGCATCTCTTGAAACGCCGGCCCCAGCAATGAAGAGGACCTCCCCTCGTGCGTGGGCGCGGAGCAGGCGCTCTGGAATCGGTGCCAAGCCTTGTCCCAATACAATGTCTCTGCTGCTGATGTCTGGTGTTTGAGTCATGTCAACGCATTGTCCGCCCGCTCATCGAGCTTCGTCAACAAGTTCAGGGTCGTTCATAAATAACCTTCCCTTCGCGGAGGGCTGAGCGCAATACAGTTCCCACAAGGTGCCCGCGACGAGTAACTTCTTCGGGAGTCGCCACCACTATGTCCTTGCAAACCGGCAGATCCCCCAAGACCCGGCGGATCTCGATAGCCGTGTCCCGTTTGTCAGACACATTCGTCAGAATTACGAGCAAGTCCACATCACTCCGTTCAGTTGCCGTGCCTCGTGCATGGGACCCGAAAAGGACGATTTGTGCAGGCTGGAAGGCTTCCACGATGCGGTCCACCATAGTCGATATAAACGTTTTCGAGGCTGCGATATTCATTTTTAAGGTTCCTGTTTCGTCGTCTCCATATCCTATGATCCTCGCCTCCCTACACCAACTCCCCCAAAACCGCCAAGAACCGCTCCACATCGTCGCTATTATTATACAAATGCCCCGACACCCGCACCCGTCCGTATTCCCCCCACACCAGCACCCCTCGGTCGGCGAGAGCCTCACACAATCCGTGCGCGTCATCGTCCGCAAAACAGGTATTACCCGAACGCTGCGGCCGCGCACTCGGTGAAATAACCTGCCGCCCGAGACGCTCCAGTCCGGCGCTGATTTGTTCGGACAAGTCGCGGTTGTGCTCTGCTATCCGCTCAATCCCCACGTCCAATAGCCGCCCCAAAGCGTAGTCGAGGTAGAGCACCGCCACCATGGCCGGATTGCCCGGCTCCATTTTATCGGGCATTGGCTTTTCGTCCACGTCCGGTGCGCGTATAGCCCCTTGCGCCGGCCACACCGCCAAGTTGCGCCAGCCAAAGGCCGTGGAGCGCACTTGCGCCTCGGCCCGCTGGCTCAGATAACACGGCGCGACCCCGTGCGTCGCCAACAGCCACTTGTAACACGAACTGACGCACAAGTCGGTACACGCCGCCGGTACGGCGACTGAGCCCGCAGCGTGCGTCGCATCAACCGCCAAGAGCACGTCGCGCCCGGCGAGCTTGGCCGCTAGTTGTTCGATATCGAGATTTTGCCCCGTGTAAAAGCTGACTTGGCTCACGGCCAAGACCCGAGTGCGCTCATCAACTGCCGCCAACAGATCTTCCTCCCGCACCAACCAGTCCCAGTGCGGTACCAATCGCAACTCCACTCCTTGCTCGCGCACATTGCGCCAATTGTACGCCACCGAGGGAAATTCCAAGTTGGTGGTGACCACGTTGTCGCCCGGCTGCCAGTCCAAACCCCGCGCCAACCAAGCCATACCCTCAGCCGCCGACGGCGTAAAGGCGATCCGCTCGGCCGGAACGTCCCACAACTGTCCCATGCGCTGGCGGCAGCGTTCACCACGGGCGTAGATGGCGCGCCGTCCACGGTCACCACCGCTTTTGTACTGAGCAAATTCCGCGTACACCGCATCCTGCCCTTTTAGCCAAGGAGCTTCGCCCCCCGTGCAGAGATGAGTCACCGCGTCGAGCCCGACGAAATCCGTGGGCGGAATGAGGCTTTCACTTTTCATAGTATGTCCTATTCGCTATCTACAATCCGCATGGCTTCTTCGCGCGCGCTTTGCAGCAAGGCCCCGTCGGCGACCAAATCCGCCGCCTTAAATACAGGCATCCCGGCCTGGCGCACGCCGAAAAACTCGCCGGGGCCGCGCAGTTGCAAGTCCTTTTCCGCAATCTCAAAGCCGTCTTGGGTGCGCTCCATAGTCTGGAGCCGCTCGCGCGAATCCGCCACCTCGGCCCCGGCGTGGGCGTAGCTGATGAGGATGCAAAACGATTGCTCGCCGCCGCGCCCCACGCGACCGCGCAACTGGTGCAATTGCGCCAAGCCGAAGCGCTCGGCGTGTTCGACGATCATCACCGTGGCATTGGGCACATCCACGCCGACCTCGACGACCGTGGTGCAGACCAAGACCTGGACCCGGTTTTGCTTGAAATCCTCCATAATCTCGGTCTTCTCTTCAGCCGCCATGCGCCCGTGCAGCAAGGCCACCGAAAATTCGGCCAACGGTCCGTGGCGCAACTCGTCGTAGGCTTCGACTGCGGATTTATAATCCATCTTTTCCGACTCTTCGATCAGCGGATAAACCACGTACACTTGCCGCCCCTGGCGCACCTGATCGCCGGCAAACTCAAAGATCGCCTCGCGGCGGTCCTCGCCGCGCAGGGCCGTGCGAATCGGCTTGCGTCCGGGGGGCAACTCGTCGATGACCGACACGTCGAGTTCACCGTACAGAGTCAGGGCCAAGGTGCGCGGGATGGGCGTGGCCGTCATCACCAGCAAATCCGGCTTTGCGCCCTTCTTGTAGAGCGCGCCGCGCTGCACGACCCCAAAGCGGTGCTGCTCGTCGATGACCGCTAGTCCCAGACGAGCAAACTGCACCTGCTCCTGAATCAGCGCGTGGGTACCCACCGCAATGTGGGCTGCGCCGCTTTCGATGGCCGTCAACAACTCCTGCCGGAGCGTCTTGCGCTGGCCGCCCTTGAGAAAAACCACCGTCAGACCAAGAGGCTCGACAAGTGCCTCGATGTTGAAAAAGTGCTGCTCGGCGAGGATCTCGGTCGGGGCCATCATCGCCGCTTGATAGCCGTTCTCCACACCCGTCAACATCGCGCACAGGCCCACCAAGGTCTTGCCCGAGCCGACATCGCCTTGGACGAGGCGATTCATAACTTGGGGGCGCTGCATCTGCGCGGTGATCTCGGCGACGACCCGGAGCTGGGCGCGCGTGGGAGCAAACGGCAGGGAATCCCACAGGGCCGACACCAGTTTCTCACTCGGCGCGAAGGCGATACCATCGGCCTGATCGCGGTTTTTTTTGCGCCGCCGCGCCAAGCGCAGTTGGAAGGCAAAAAGCTCGCCAAAGGCCAAGCGCTGCCGCGCGCGCTCCGCTTCGGCGAGGCTGGCGGGAAAATGCACTTGGCGCAGACTAGCGCCCAACTCTGCAAGGCTCAAGCGCTGGCGCAAGGCCGCGGGCAAGTCGTCTTCTATCCGCTCGGCAAAGGTATCTAACGCCTCGCTTATCAAGCGGCGGAATCCCCGGCTGCGCAGGCCGCGCTCCTTCATATCGGCACTGGTCGTATAGAGCGGGACGACGACGCCCGTGTGGAGCCGCTCCGCCCCGAGCAGGAATTCGTATTCGGGATGGACCATCTGCCGCCGCCCTTGGAACAGATCGACCTTGCCGCTGATGGCCAGCTCGTCGCCGACGGCAAAGTTGCGCTGCAAGTAGCGCCCCCCCTGAAAAAAGGTGCAGGTGATATCGTCGGTCGCGTCGGCGACCACCATCACGAAGCGCGGACGCGGCCCCGGCATGAAGCGCGTCTGGCGCACCTCGCCGATGAGGGTCACCTCTTGGCCGATTGGCGCGCGGGCCATGGGCAAAATTTGCGTGCGATCGAGGTAGCGGCGCGGCAGATAGTACAACAAATCGCCCAGCGTTAGAATCTCTACCTCTTTGAGCGCGGACGCGCGTTTGGCTCCTACGCCTTTGACTTTTTCAATGGGGATGGACAGAATTTCCATGATTGGCCATGCGTTGACGCGACCGGGCCGCAGCCTATCTTTGGCCGCATATTGCCATGCCCAGGCCTATTACCTTTGCTCATTATCTAATGGGGCACGCGCCGTTTAGACGCGCGTCCTTCTTCTACGCCTATGTCGGGATGTGGCTCCACCTGCTCATTGGCACGGGCCTCTTAGCGCTCTCTGGCGCGCGGGCCTGGCTGCCGATCTTCGCGGCGCTGGTCGTCGGCTCGTTCTGCGTGGGACTCGTACTCTATGGCCTGCTGACGAAGCGGTACGGCCTGCTGATCAACGTTGGTTCCTATACCGCTAGCGTCGCCCGCGCGTTCTCGACCGATACTGTAGTCATTACCTGCTTCATCGCGAGCCTCATCGCCGCGCTCGTTTCCAGCTACAGCATCTTGGCGGCTGAATACGGCCACTATCAGCACGCGGGCCAGCGCCAGCCCGTGCCGCTTCCTACCTCCGTGGCTTTTCTGCTAGGCGCGGCCATCGTCCTCCTCTGCACCTATGGCCTCTTAGTAAATTAGCGGATCTTGAGCGTCGCCAAGCCGCACAGTGCCAAAATGCCAGCCACGATCCAGAAGCGAATGACTATCTTGGTGTCGGCCAAGCCGCGCTGTTGGAAGTGATGGTGAATTGGCGAGCGGGTAAAAAAGCGCCGTCCCAACCACCGGATGCCGATCTTTTCCTGAATCACCACTGACAAGGTCTCGCCGACGAAAATCCCCCCGACGATTAGGAAGAGGAACTCCTGTTTGATCAAGACGGCGACCGTGCCTAACAAGCCGCCCAACGCCATGGATCCGGTATCGCCCATGATGACGTTGGCCGGATAGGAATTGAACCACAAAAAGCCGAGGCAGGCCCCAAAGACGATAGAGCAGATTATGGCGACTTCCCCCACACCCGGCATAAAAGGAAAGATCAAAAACTCCGCGATCTCGGCATGGCTGGACACATAGGCAAACACCCCGAAGACGGCCACGACAAAAGCAGTCGGCACAATAGCCAAGCCGTCAATCCCGTCGGCTAGATTGACCGAGTTGGAGATGGCCGTCACCGTAAAGGCGATAAAGAGCACATAGCCCCACGAAAGATCGAGCACCGGATTTTTGAAAAAGGGCAGATAAAGCTGGGTCGCCAAGCCCGCCGACTCAGCTGGGAGAGCTTGCGTGACGTACGCGGTACCAAACGCCATCCCAAAGGCTACTTGCAGCACCAACTTGGCCTTCTCGGACAGCCCGCGATCGCTAGAGCGATAGCGCACCTTGAGGAAGTCGTCAATCCAACCGAGCGCGGCAAACCAGACAATCGCTCCCACGCAGAACAGCACGAAGAGGCTGTGCAGCTTACACCACAAGCCGACGCTGATCAAGATCGCGGCGACGATTAGGCCACCACCATAAGTTTTGGCTTGGTTGCTAGCCGCTTCAAAGTTGAGATAGTCGCGGGGCATGTCGCGGTGCCCGCGGCCATAGAAGTAGAGGATGACTCGCCCGCCGCAAAGAATAGTGAGGATCAACGAGGTGATCGCGCCGCAGAGCGCGCGAAAGATGATCGAATCGACCAAGCGCAAAAACGACAAGGCCTCGCCAACATCTTGCAGATAAATTCCGAGGTAGTAGATCATTGCTGCGAAGCGGCTAGGGGCTGGTCGGCGTGCACGAGATCGGCCAATTGGCGCAGGTGCGTACCGAGGGGGAATTCCGGCTTGAAATAAGGCATCGAAATCAAAACTTGGTCGAGATCGCGCTCCAATTGAGTTGGCTCCAAGACGCCGCGCTGCAAAAATTCGATCAACACCAGCACGACCTGCTCGCGAATCTGCCAGTTCGAGTGCAGATAGAAGCGACGCAGCCGCGCTAGCAGATCGGGATTGCGACTTATTTTTCCGAGGGCACTAAGAGCTTGGACGATCACTTCCGGCGAGCTATCGTCGAGAGCCGCAAAGAGCGTGCTTTCGATTTCACCATCGACGGCAAACAACTCGCCGAGGGCCCGCGCCGCCCACGCCCGCACCTCAAAGTAGGGATCCGCCTCTAACGCGTTAAGCAGCGCGACTCGGGTCTGCGCGTCGTTCGCTCCCAAGCCGCGCAGGCCGTATTCGACGACATTGCGGCGTATAATGCCTCCGTGGCGAAAATCGCCGCCGCAAAGACGGCGCCTCCACCCGGTCGGAGTGCGGTCGGTGAGGATGTGTAGCAGCAAGGGCAGCCGCTCTTGGTAGTCTAAGACCGCGACGAGCTTGATGCCCACATTGCGCCACCCCAGCGGGATTTCGCACCAACCCTCAGACGTGAGCAGGCGATCGGCTTGATAGCGCAGATAGGCTAGTTCACCGCGCTCCATTGCCTCCACGCCCTCGACCTCTTTGACCCGCGCTCGCACCCACCGCAGCAAGGCGTTGGGTTCAGTCGGCAAGCCGCTTTTTTTCATCGGTGGCGACTCCAATCGCAACGGTGGCGGCTCCTGCCCAGCGATGAGGCCGTCCAGCTCAGCCGTAATCAGTTCGAGGCTGTTAGTTTTGGGCATGGTCTTGGCGGCTGCGCTCATGGCCTGCAACCGCTCCTCGTCGGCGCACAACGCCAGCACCTGCTGCGCCAATTTCTCACCGTCCAGTCCGCTGTGGATGCAGGCGTTGTCCCAAAACGCCTCTTGGTAGAGCACTTGCGCAGCCCCTATCCGCTCCATCTCCCGCGCGTTCAGCGCTTGGTGATCTTCGGCCGATGTCGGCAGCGGCACAATCAGCGTGGGCGTCCCACTGACCGCCATCTCGGTGAGGGTACCTGCGCCCGACCGGCAAATGACCAGGTCCGCCGCGGCAATCAGATCGGCGATCTCATCTGCGTAATCAAGGCGTCGATACCAGTCGCCTTCGCCCTCTATCCCCATCTCAGCTAAAGCGGTCTCAGTATCCGCCACGGCGTCGTAATCCGACCCCTTGTAGCGGCCTGTGACATGGATGACCACCAGCCCGGCCTTACGCCACAGAGGTAAGGCTGTGAGCACGGCCTCGTTAATGGCTTTGGCACCTCCTGACCCACCAAAGGCGAGTACGACCTTGCGGCCTTGGTCAATGCCCAATTTTTCCCGCGCGGCCTGCCGATCAAGATTCAAAAAAGAGCGGCGCACCGGATAGCCGACCACGGCCACCTTCTTCGCGTCGAACCATCGACCCGCCTGCTCAAATGCCACGCCGATGCGCTGCGCCAGCCGCCCGGTAACTTGGTTCAAAAGCCCGGGATAGGCATTCGGCTCGTAGATAAAGACGCGGGCGCGAGAAAGGCCGACCTTGGCCAGCACACCGTGCGCGAAGAGGATCGGCGCGCTGACGAAGCCGCCCGTGCTGATGATAATTTGGGGCCGGTAGCGCAAGAGGATGAGCGCCCCTTGGACGACACCGATCGCAAGCGCGATGGCAAATCGCAGCAGGGGTACAAGAGAGCGAGTGCGCGGGAAGGAACGGGCTCGCACAAAGCGAATGCGGTACCCCTGATCGGGCACGACCCAAGCATCCAGCCTGTCTCGATGGCCCACGTAGAGGAATTCGGCGTCTGCTCGCGTCTGCCGAATTTCGTTGGCAATAGCCAAGGCCGGATACACATGGCCACCCGTGCCGCCGCCGGTGAGCAAGTACTTCATCAATTTTTAATTAAAGTAAGGCCGTTTAGACCAGTAGAAGCGATCCCCACATTCCAGAAGGGCCTATGTTCCTAATATATAAGCTGTTAGGCTGGGTGTCTAACCCTACTGGTAGGACTCGGTGCGGTCGCCGCCATTGACGCTTATGTGCTGTCCCGTTACGTAGCTGGCCACTGGCGACACCAGAAAGACCACGGCCGCAGCTACCTCTTCGGGACCGCCAGCTCGGCGCATGGGAATACTGCTGAGAAATTGCGCCCGCACCTCCGGCGTCCGCCGCGCCAGCGCCCCACGCCCCATCCCCGCGTCGATGATTCCCGGCGACACCACATTGACGCGGATGCCGTGCTCGGCTTCCTCTTTGGACAGCACCTTGGTCAAAGCCACGACTCCCGCCTTGGTGGTCGCATACGCGGCCGCACCGCCCGGCAGCGTGTTGACCACATTCGAGGCAATGTTGACGACCGCGCCGCCTCGCTCACGCATCCGTGGCAGAGCGGCCTTGCACATGTAGAGGACGCTATTGAGGTTGACATCGAGCACTCGGTGCCAGTCCGCCAGCACCATATCAGCCACGAACTGCCCGCCGATGGTGATGCCGGCGTTATTGACCAGAATATCCAACCCACCCAATTCCCCAACCACGCGCTCAACCAGCGACTGCGCGGCCTCCGCCTCGGTTATATCGGCTTCAAAGGCAGCTCCGCCTAGCTCAGCGGCGAGTGCATGGGCAGCGTCCTTCTGCGTATGGTAATGCAGGGCGACCGTCGCACCTTCGGCGGCCAAGGCGCGGCATATCGCTTGGCCGATGCCGCCAGCCGCGCCGGTTACTAAGGCGATGTTACTGTGGGGAGGTGTGCTCATAGGGATTCGATCTCCGACAAGAGGGGTTCATTAAACAGCGCATTCCGCTGTCGTCCACGCGCCTCGGAGCGGATTCAGGCCCGTTCGGCGCGGTGCTGGTCGACCAGTTCCGCCATGCTTTTGAAACGGAAATCCGGTTCCACCGCTTCCTGTGGCGGTGCTGTCGCGCCGCCGCTGTGTCCCGCCCGCCGGTCAATCCATGCCGTCGTCAGTCCGATTGCCTTGGCCGGCACATGGTCGTGGAAGAGGCTCTGCGCGATGTGCAGAATGCTTCCGGGATCGCCGCCGAAGTCCGCGGCTACCCGGGCGAGCAGGAATTCAAAGTTGGCCAGCGATGGTTTATACGAGCCGATCTCCTCAGCGGTAAAGATCGCGTCCCAAGGATCGCCGAGGCGGGCGGCGCTCCCCCGGTAGCTAGCGCGGTCGCAATTGGTGAGGGTGATCAGCCGGTGGTGCTGCTTCAAATAGGCGAGCGATTCGGCCGCGTCGGCAAAGGCCGGCCAGTCCCCGACCGACTGGCCAAAGCGGATGCTCTCGGCCTCATCGGGTTCGCCGCTCCAGGTCTGGGCTAGCGTGCGATGGGTAGCCGCCAAAAGGTCGGCGTAGAGTAAGTCGGGATTGGCCGCTTGGCAGGCGGATTCCACCTGCGCGAAAGCTGCGAGAGCCGCCTCGCGGATCGGAGGGTCGGCCAGACGCGCGCAGAGCGGTTGCAGCGCATCCCAGATGCCGGTCTCCCAGTCGATCAGGGTGCCGTAGGTGTCGAAGGTCAGTATGGGAAAGTCGCAGAGGCGCATGGGTGTTTTCGCCGAGTTGTAGTGTTGAGAGTGATTTCAATCGCCCGCGAATGGGGTCATAAATTCAAACTTTTCGTAGAGGTCGCTCCAATCGCCCTCAGGCGTATTTCTGCGGCATCTTCACCTCGGAGACCTCGTCCAACAAAGCCCGCTCTTCCGGTGCCAAGGACCAGTCCAAGCCCGCGCAGATCTCTTCGACGTGCGCCGGCTCGTCGGCCCCCAAAATGGGAGCGCTGATCTCATCGTGATCTAAAATCCAAGCAATAGCTACCTGCGCTGGAGTCTTGCCGTGCTGCGCTCCAATATCGATCAGCGTCTGGACGATGGTATCGACCCGCTCGGTCATAGCCTCGGCAAAATTGTATTTGCCCGGACTCATGCCGCGCAGTTCGTCCGTGCTCCACGGCGTCCCCGGCGGCGGCTCTTGCCCGCGGCGGAAGCGGCCGGAGAGCAGGCCGATGGCCAGCGGGCTGTAAGTCATAATGCCCAAGCCGAACTGACGACAGATGGGCATCAACTCCGGCTCCATCTCCCAGCGATTGAGCAGATTGTACTGATTCTGGATACAGGCAAAAGAGGCCAAGCGCTCGCGCTGCGAAATCCACAGGGCCTCGACGATTTTCCACGGCGGGAAGTTAGAGCACCCCACGTAGCGCGCCTTGCCCTGCCGCACAATGTCGTCGAGCGCACCCAAGGTTTCCTCCAGCGGCGTGACCGGATCAAAGGAGTGCAGCAAGTACAGATCGACGTAATCAGTCTGTAACCGCTGTAGCGACGCCTCAATACCCCGCAGCAGATTGACCCGCGACAGCCCTACGTGATTGGGGCTATTGCCCAAGGTGCCGAAAATTTTAGTCGTCAGCACCACTTCCTCGCGCCGTCCCTTGATGGCTTTGCCGACCACCTGTTCGGAGCGCCCACCACCATACAGCGCCGTATCGATAAAATTGCAGCCCAAGTCCAAGGCCCGCTGCACCACCTCGATGCAAACCTTCTCGTCCTCTTGGCCGCGAAACGCCGCGCCCAAGCACACCTTGGACACCTTGACACCGGCCTTACCCAAATTGCGGTATTCCATATCTCTCCCTTGTGTTAGTCTGATTGCCCGATCTCATCAAGCGCTGTCAACAAATACTCGTTGTCTTGGGGCCGCAGCGACGTAATCCTCACAAAGCCGGGTGCGTCTTGCCGCCAGCGGGCGCGGATCCGCCGCTTTTCCAAACCTGTCCGTATCCGGTCCGAGCCGATTCCTTCACAGCGCACCCAGAAGAAATTCGCCGCGCTCGGATAGGCTCGCAACCACGACCGCTCGTTCAGCCCTTCATAAAGCGCCTGACAATCGCTGCGGATCTGGGCGACGACCTGGTGCAAATAGCTCTGGTCAGCCAGCGCGGCCTGCGCCGCCACCAGCGACAGCGCATTGACCGCCCAAGGAACCTGCATCTGGCTCAGGGCGGCGATAACGAGCTTAGGTCCAATGGCGTAGCCAATCCGCAAACCAGCCATGCCGTATGCTTTGGAAAAGGTCCGCAACACCACCAAGTTTTTCCGCTCTTGTACCCAAGGCACACAGCTATGGCCGGCATAGTCTGCATACGCCTCATCGACGATGCACAAGCAGTCGGGCAACTCATCGAGCAAATGCACCCTCTCCGCATCGCCGCAAAGGAGGTTGCCCGTGGGGTTGTTGGGACTGCTCAGCAGCAACACCCTCGCGCCCGACTGCCGTCCCGCCTCGATAAAGCGCTCGGGCACCAGCGCAAAGTCCTCCTCGTGCAGCGGCACCGGGATCACTTCAACCGCGCACCGCTGCCCCAACGCCACAAAGCGCTCGTACGACGGCGACGGAATCAGCAAGCGCTGCTGCTCTAGCAACAACCGCGCCAAGAAAAGCCAGACCACGGCTTCCCCAGATCCGTTATACACTATCCCCAATGCGTCGCCAAATCCCCGCGCAACGACTCGGCGCGTTCCTCGTCGTCGTAGCGACTAAAATCGCCGGTGCAGGCAAAGGCGGCCATCGCCTCCCGGACCTTGGGCGACGGCCCATACGGATTAGTCGCCGCGTCAAAACGCAGCCATTTGTCGTTCATAAAGAAATCGTCCTTTGGAGCGATCTCCCTACGCTATTCATAAAGGACGCCAGCGGCAACCACGCCCTTTTTGCCTTATACTGTTCTGCGGCACGCGACCCCAACCAACGATTCCCCTAATACCATGCCGACCAACGCCAAAAAACCAATCATCGGCTGGGCCTTGTACGACTGGGCTAACTCGGCCTTTGCCACCACGGTCATCGCCGCCTTCTTCCCGGTGTTTTTTAAGTCCTACTGGAGCGCCGGCAGCGACGTCACCGAGAGCACCTTCCAACTAGGGCTGGCCAACTCGCTCAGCAGCCTGATCGTCGTGCTGCTCGCCCCCTTCCTAGGAGCCATTGCCGACCAAGGTGGCACCCGGCGCAAGTTCCTGTTTGCCTTCGCCTTCTTGGGCGTCCTCGCCACCGGGTGCCTCTACATGGTCGCCCAAGGCGCATGGGAGTTGGCGGTTGTGGTCTATGTCTTGGCCGCCATCGGCTTCTCCGGTGGCAACACCTTTTACGATGCGCTTATCGTGGAAGTTGTCGGGCGCGACAAGTCCGACTCGGTCTCAGCGCTCGGATACAGCCTTGGCTATCTGGGCGGCGGCTTGCTGTTTGCGCTCAATGTGGTAATGGTCCTCCACCCCACAACCTTTGGATTGGCCGATGCCAGCGAGGCAGTGCGCGTGTGCTTTTTGCTAGTCGCCATCTGGTGGGCTGGCTTTTCGCTGCCGCTCTTTTTGTGGGTCGAGGAATCGCAGCGCAATCTCGGCCGGCTATCGGCAGCTCATCTCGACCGGCCGCGACATCCGGCAGCTACGCACCACTTTTGTCTTCCTCATCGGCTATTGGCTGTACATCGACGGCGTTGATACCATCATCCGCATGGCCATTGACTACGGCTTGTCCCTCGGCTTTGACACCAACGACCTGCTCATCGCCTTGGGCATCACCCAGTTCGTGGGCTTTCCCGCGGCGATTGCCTTTGGCTGGCTCGGCGAGCGGATCGGCACGTGCAAGGGGATCTTCATCGGCCTAGCCGTCTATATCGCGGCAACGGTCTGGGGCTACTTTCTGAATGCCGTCTGGGAATTTTACGCCTTGGCCATAGCCGTCGGCTTAGTCCAAGGCGGGGTGCAAGCCCTGAGCCGCTCGCTCTACTCGCGGCTCATTCCCCGCGACCGGGCGGCGGAATTTTTCGGCTTTTACAACATGCTGGGCAAGTTCGCCGCGGTCATCGGCCCGGTGCTCGTGGGCTGGATTGGGGTGCTGACCGGCAGCCCGCGCGTGGGGATTTTGTCGATCGTCATTCTCTTCGTCGCGGGCGGAGTCTGCCTCTACTTCGTCGATGAAGAGCGAGGCACGGCTGCAGCGCGCGCCATTGAGGCCGCTTAGCAAAAAGCCTGCGCCGTCAACGCATACACCTTCGCCACCCGCACCAACTCGGCCACCGGTACCTGTTCATCAGTCGTGTGCGCCCCCGTAGCGCAAGGTCCGTGAGTCAGGGCCTCAATCCCGGCAGCCATAAAGACATTGCCGTCGTCGATGAAGGGCTTGCCGCCTAAGCGCAACGGTGCTCCGGTCACCTGTTCATATGCCGACTGGAACGCGCCCACCAGCGGGCCGTTCTGATCTACCGCAAAAGCGTCGCCGGGCATGTTCCAATCCGCGAGCCGGATGCGGGTGCCGCTTGTCTCGGCCACCTCGGCGAGCAGGGTCTCCATTTCGCGGCGCGCAGTTGGCTCCGAGCCAGCCGCTACCCAGCGGCGAGTCCCTTCGACACGACATTGGACCGGAACCTGATTATAGATCTGGC